>DATAZN010000034.1:0-13874 GCA_036272035.1 Mycobacterium sp.
GCATGTCTGGCTGCAAACGCCGCTGACGTTCGCCAAGTGGGACGCTAAGCCATCAGGCAAGCTGCGCGACTTCCCGTCGTCGAAACAGCCCGCGCCGACCGAGCAGTGGGTTCCGTTGGCACGCGGCGAGCACGCCGAACCCGGCGATGTGTCGCCAGGCTCGCACTGGCCGCCGTCGTCGGCACCAGAGGCGAACGACTGACCCTAACTATCGGCGCCGATTTGTACGAGGATGAAGCAATGCGACCCCCGGTAGTCCTCGCAAGCCTCGCACCGGTAGCCATAGGCACGTTCATGCTCGTCCTTGCCGGCTGTTCGCAGCCACCCGGGCCGATGGCGCCGCCGGCCGCGGCCGCACCTCCTTCCACCACCATGACGGTCGCGGCTTCGCCGAAGGCGCCCGACGGTGCACAGCCTCGGCTGGCATCAGATCCCGCACAATTGGCCGACGACCTGGTCGCCGACGAGCACGCGTTGCGTGACCCGTCGACGGGGGAGTCGGCACTGGTGGCGGCAGCCCACCGCCAGCAGGCTGCCTATCGGGCCATCGGGCAGCATCCCGAATGGGATGCTGCCACCCGGGCGCGCATCCCGGTGGAGCTCCTCGACGTCTACGACCGCAATGTCGACGCCCGTCGCCAGCTCACCGCGATAACCCCAGTTCGTAGCACGCTGCCCGCATGGCGCATCGTGCCGCCGGCACCCGCCGATCAATTGCTGGGCTTCTACCACCAGGCCGAGGCGGACACCGGCGTCAGCTGGAACTACCTAGCCGCGATCAACCTGGTCGAGACCCGTTTAGGCAGCATCGACGGTGTCAGCACCGCCGACGCGCAAGGGCCCATGCAGTTCTTGCCCGCGACCTTCGCCGCGTACGGCCAGGGCGGCGATATTCATTCGCCGCACGACAGCATCATGGCCGCGGGCCGCTATCTCGCCGCGAATAACTTCGCCAACGACCGCGATCACGCTCTCTACCGGTACAACCACGCCAACCAGTACGTGCGCGCGGTTGATCAGTATGCGGCGCTGATTGCCGGCGACCCCGCCGCGTTCGCGAGCTACTACCGGTGGGACGTCTACTGCCGCACGACCGCCGGAGATGTGTTGCTGCCCATCGGTTATGCCCAGGCGTCGCCGATCCCAGCCGCCGACTACGTCGCGGCGCATCCGCAGTAAGTCAGTTGTCGACCGGTACCAGATCTTCGGTGAGAGCCTCGTCGGTCAGCTCTTCGAGCTCTTTGCCTTTGGTCTCCGGCCCGAGCAGATAGCCGATCACCGTCAGCACCCACAGGCCGGCCAGCGCCAGGTACGGCGTCTGCAGTCCATAATGCATGATGGCCCAGCCGATGACGGTCGGAGCGGCGATGGAGACGACGCGGCCGCCGCCGACCGCGATTCCAAAGCCGGTGCCGCGCAGCACCGTTGGAAACAGCTCTGCGATGTAGGTGTCGCCGACGCCCCACAGCCAGCCGAGGGTGGCGATGGCGACCGCCCCGAAGATTTGATATTGAGCCAGCGAGTCCGAGGTGGCCGCCAGGATCGTCGACGCGACCTCGATGACCGCGGCGAGGATCGCCGAAGGCCGTCGACCGATTTGATCGGCGAGGCCGGTCCCGAGGAACGCGAACACGGCTTGCAGCAGGAAGAACACCAAGGCGTAGCGAATCGCCTCGATCGGCGTGGCGTGGAATTTCTTCACGATGTAGGTCGTCAAGAACAGCGTCATGCCCCAGTAGCCGACTGCGTTGGCGGTGTAGATCAGCCAGCCGGCCACCAAACGTCGCCGGACGCCGGGCAAATGCCAGAGCCGCGGCTTGGGGGTCGTGCTGGCCCGGACATCGACGTAGCGATGTGACTCGGTGATACCTTGCCGGATCAGGAACAAAACAATCGCGGGGATGATCGCGACGATGAACGCCGATTGCCAACCGAAGCGCGGCACCAAAACCAGCGCGACACCCGCGGCAAGGACGTAACCCAGCGAGAAGAGCGAAAAGATAACGCCGCCAACGCCGATCGCGCGGGTCTTGGCCGGCCAGACCTCGGCGGTGTAGGGCGCGCCGACGGCGAGTTCGCCCGCGCCTCCGACTCCGGTGAGGAATCGCAGTCCGGTGAACGCGGCGATGTTGGTGGTGAGACCGGCCAGAGCGGTCGTGATGCCGTACAGCAGGATCGACGCCCCGAGCGTCGTCTTTCGTCCCCACCTGTCCGCCGACAATCCGAAGCCGATGGTGCCAATGGTGTAGCCCAGCAGGAATATCGAACCGATGTAGCCGGCTTGAGCTTCGGTGATATGCAGCGTCTGCTTGATTTCCGGCAGCACCAGGCCGTAGATGTTCACCGCATACGAGTCGAATCCGTAGCCCAAACCCGCTGTCACGGCAACGAAGAGCGCCTGCCTGAACGTCGCGGGGGAGGCTCGGGGGACCTGGACTGGGATGCTGCCGACGCTCAACGCCACGCGTGAACGTTATGCAGCTTGGTCATGCCTGCAGAAGGGTCACGATCTACGTGATCGGAACGAATCGAGCGCCGCGCCTCATAGGGTCTCGAGATCGTAAACAAAGCTAATTCATAGCTGTGCTATCTAAATTTCAGAGGTACGACGACGACTATCCGTTCGATAGCCGCATACGGGAGAGGTGATCGTCATGACACTGAAGAAAATGATCAGCACGGGTGCAATCGCTGGCGCACTTAGTTTGTCCGCAATCGGACTCGCCGGTGCCGCCAACGCCGCGCCGACGCCACAGCCCGGGCCGAGTGTCGTTCAGCATGCACAACTCGTCCATTGGGGCGGCGGCGGCCGCGGGCCCGGTTGGGGCGGGCGCGATTTCGGTGGACGCGGTTGGGGTGGACCCGGCTTCCGTCCTGGTTTTGGTGGACCCGGTCCGATCGGGTGGGGCGGTCCGCCGCCGTGCCTCATCGGCCTCTGCATCTGAGCCCGGTAGATGCGCCCGCTTGCTGCTCACCCCCTGGAGGCGCGAGTAGCAAGTCGGCGCTCAGCTTCCGGCGTTGAGGATTTTGATCGCGAAGATCAGGCTGTCGCCCTTCTCGATCCCCGCTTGGGGCTGACCGTCGGGGTAGCCGTCCGCTGAGCTCATGGCGACGCCGACGGTGGAACCGACCTTTTGTCCGGCGATCGCTTTCTGAAAGCCCGGCACGACTCCGTTAAGCGGGAATTCGGCTGGGGTGCCGCGTTCGTAGGCGCTGTCGAACACTTTGCCGTCTCGTCCGTTAACGCCCATGTAGCAGACGGAGACGGTGGCGGTAGGCGCAACGACCGGTCCGTCTCCGGCGCGCAGCGTGTGTACCGCGGTCTCAGTGATGCTGAACGGTTGCGTCACGGTGATAAGCGGTGCTGCCGTGTCCGTCGATCCCGTCACGCCGACGCTGCCGGTTGCTCCGCTCAGCGTCCACTCCGGCGTACCGCCGTTGCCCGGCGCTTGGGTGGGGCAGCTGCTGTCCGCCGTCGCGGGTTGGGGCGAGGCCGGCGACACGGCATCGGTGAAAGCAGGCGCGCCGGTCGAGGGGGAGGACGTGCCTGGTGACGAAGCCGGCTTGTCGGAGCTGCACGCGGCAAGCGTCATGACAGCCGATGCCGCACAGACAATAAGGGCGGCGGAGGAAGACGTACGCGAGGAGTTCACGGTCGTCACGCTACATTCGCGTGACGCAGTCCTCGCGGCCGAGGGGATCCAAATGCGGTTTACGGCTTACCGATACTCAGGCTGGTCATCGGCTTGAGCGGGTAGGCGCAGATAAAGGATCGGAAGATTCCCGGCCGTTGTTTGAGACGCGGTTAGTCCAGCGTGACCCGTCCCATAGGCGGTATTCATTTCGCAGAGTCGGATCGGCACACCAGCGCGTGGTTCTGGCGAGAGTTCGGCCAGTGGGTTCGGCGGCATGCGTAGCGGTCGTGGTCTCTGCGACGGGTGCGAGCAGCGGCACGCCGCCGCGCAAGCGGACCGCGCCGGGCAGGTCGAAACCGCACTGGCGCTTGACCATCTCGTTGCCGTCGACCGCAATAGCGCCGGTGACCGTGCACCTGCCGGTCTCGATCGCTGTCAGCCGAGCCTGACTGATCACACAGCGCACCGCGACGATCTTGAAGGCGACGCTCAACTCGACTTCGAGTGTCCCGGCCGACTTGCCATCGATGAACAGTTGCACCGTTGAGGTGTGGCTGGACTTGATCTGATGTGTCGCCAGTTCGACTTTCTCCTCGGTGCCCTGCGCGTCGCGGGTGCGACGTGCGGCGTCGATGAGGGCGTCGTACTTTTTCCATCCGGCAATGAGCAGGTCGAACACATCCGTTGATAGGAGCCGGTTCGCCTCGCGCGCGACTTCACATTCCGCGAGAGACCGGACGCCGGGGTAGCGCGCGACGGGGGTATTGAGAGCGCCCCGCTCGTGTAGCGCCCCGGCGAGCGCGTCGGTGGGCTCCAGGGTTTGCCCGCCAAAGAGGAGGTCCCGTGCGGTCGCGGTCTCAGTCAGTAGGGCTGTGGTCATCATTCACCTCTTCGACAGTCAGGGTGTGGGCACCCGAATGCGTTTCCAGTCGTAGGGCGTGGGTGGATTCGCCGGGGGCGGGTGTCTCGTGCACCGTGACCAGTGGTGGGCCGGCAAGGCGCGACACGGCGTGGACGGGTGGCGGCTTGAGTATGTGGTGGACGGACCCGAGCAGAGCTACGGCGACGGCAATCAATACGAGCACCCACCAATACGACGCCAAGTCGCTGGTGTCGTTAACGTCCTTGGCGGACACCGTGATGGTGGTGGGCACTGGGGTGGTTGGCACAGGGGTGAATTCCGCCGAACTGGTGACGGGGGCAACGGGCGTCGGGTTGAGCCCGGACACCGTGGTCCTCACAGTGCTTGTCACCGTGAAGATTTGGTGATCGGTGATGTCGGGGTGGTTGTGGCAGGATGCCACCACGGTGTGGTCGCCGACGGACGCTTCGGTCGGGATGCTGACCTGCTCGTTGAATCTGCCGGACGAGCCATGACCCCGCACGTCGCTGTCCAAGGCAATGTCAACAGTGTCGGTGTCGTCGCCGCAGGCGAACCCGGTGCCACTGGCTTGCAGTTGTGAGCCGGGTGGCCCTTTGCCAGGGTCGATCGTGAGAGACGGCTTCTCGACGACCGTAAACGGGGTCGACACATATACTTTCCCGTTGCACGTTGCGCTCACCTTATGCTGACCGGTCTTCGCGTCGGCGGGCACAGTGAAATTGGCTGTCGCGGTGGCCTTATCGACATCCACGGGGGTATCGGTGTCCCATTGGAGCTTGACCGGCTCCAAACGGCACGGCGCGGACCCCGTGACTGTGGCAGAGAACGTCGTACCCGGAGCGCCGTGATCACGGGAAAGCCTGACTGCAGGCGCGATTATCTGGATCAACCCCGGGGACTCGCTGGTAGTCCCCGCCCCCGACGGGCCTACCGCGGGTGCCGATGGGATGATCACTACCGGCGATCTGTTTGGCACCGAGGGCGGTGTGGTGGTGAAAGAAGGGTCGGGCTTAGGCGGGGGATCGCCCCAAGCCGGCGCCGCCGCCACGCACAAGCTTGCCAACGCGACGGCGTTTGCCATCAGCAGCGCAACTACTGCAGCTTTACGAGAGCGCAGGCGAGACCGTGCGCATCTCATGCCAAATCCTCTCGCCGTGTCGATACTGGCGATTCTCGTCAGGTCCGAGCACAGCGACGTGAGTAGTCCACTACTTAAATTTGTGATCTTCTTCCTCGTCAGTTCGGTGACGATTTCGTCCGAGGCGCGCGGGACGCACCAACGGGGTGACCACCAGCAGATCGCCAACGACTTCGGGAGATACGTTCAGCGACAGCGTAGTTAGCGCACAACACGGTAACGACGACGGGCGGTCTTACTGGTAATTCTGCATATTCGATTCCTGCATATCCCTGATCGGGCTGGCGAGAGGGGATAGGCGCACGTCGTCGGCAGCTTCTCGGATCTGCTCGGCGACGATATCGGCATGGCCGGTGTGGCGGGCGTTTAGCCTTATGTGATGGCGTCGAGTCTGTCGCGAAAGGTCGCGCTCATTACTGGCGGCGCGTCCGGTATCGGCGCTGCGCTAGCAGCCGAGTTGGCCCGGCAGGGCGCTGATGTGTGGATCGCCGATCGGCAAATCGGCGAGGCGCAGGAGTTGACGCGACAGCTCAATGAAGCTGGCGGGCAAGCGCATGCGATTGAACTCGATGTGCGTAGCTATCCTGACTTCGAACGCGCGGTCGGCGAGGCCGTACGGCATTCCGGGCGGATCGATTACCTGTTCAACAACGCCGCCATCGGCGTTGCCGGTGAAATCGACTCGTACGCGCTCGAGGACTGGAACGACGTCTTCGACGTGAACGTGCACGGGGTGGTCCATGGCATTCAAGCGGTCTATCCGATCATGATCCGGCAGCGCTGCGGCCACATCGTGAATACAGCGTCGATGGCCGGTCTGGTCGCCACCGCAAGTCAAGCAAGCTACTCGGCGACCAAACACGCCGTGGTCGCGATCTCGAAGACGTTACGGCTTGAAGCGGAGCGACACTGCGTGCAGGTTTCGGTGCTATGTCCGGGTGCGGTCCGTACACCGGCCATCACCGGCGGCAAGTATGGGCGGACCCACCGCTACCGCGATGAGGGCCTGCGCAACATGGCGGAACGAGGGCGTCCGATCACTCCGGAGAAGTTCGCCAAGCGCGCCATTCGCGCCGTGCTGCACGGCGACGCCATCATTGTGATCCCGCGGTGGTGGAAAGCCTGGTGGTATTTGGAGCGCCTATCACCGACGTTGTCGATGCGATTCGCAAAAATCGTCATGCTCAAACCAATGCGGGCAATTGAGGCCAACCCGTCGTGATCCATCGCCGGCCGGTTCCGAATGTTCTGGGCCATGGCGTCGCAGGCACGCTGGCCTTGAGGCAGCTCGGATCGCACAGCGACAGTCTGACCGATCGAAATCCTTCCGGCACGGGCAGATCGAAGCGCCGGCATTGGGCCACAACTTAAAACGCCGTACTTTGTTGGCTCATCGCCCACGTCCCGGGCGGGCTTGCAGCTCAGGCGCGGCGGCGGCAAGGATCTTCGCGCGGTCGCCGTCCTGCGGAGGATAAATCCGTTCTGTGTTGATGACGCGCTTGGTGGCCTTAGCCTGGGCGCCGCGCGCAACCACCTGCCGATCCCAGCCTTCGGTATACAGCGCACCCGCCGGCCCCAGGTCGAGAACAGTTACGTACCAAGGAATCCGAAGCGCAAGCATCGGTTCACCCAGTAGGTCGCTGACGACGTTGTAGCCCGCGTACCGGCCCATCGGCCGTCCGTGCTGACACGACATCACCGACAGGTGCTGATCATCCATCTTCGCCGCCGCAACATCCCCGGCAGCAAAGACGCCCGGCACGCCGACCACCTGGAGATAGTCGTCGACCGTCAGACGCCCAAGCCGATCAAGCTCGATCCCGAACAGCGAAGTCAGAGCGTTAGCCCGCATGCCGGCGCACCATACGACCGTGGCGGCTGCCACCCGCTGCCCGTTGGACAGCGTCACACACTCGGCGTCGAGGGCGGTGACACCGACGCTGGTCAACGCCTCTACACCGTTATCGGCCAGCGCCGCCTCGATCAGCGGACGCGCGGCGTCGCCCATATCGGAACCCACGACGGGATTGTGGTCGATCAGCAGCACTCTTGGCGTGCATCCGTCCCGGTCGGAAAGCACCCCGGCGAGCCTGCCGGGTAGCTCGCAGGCGGCCTCGATTCCGGTCAATCCCGCTCCCACAACTACAGTGGTCGCCGCGCCAGGCATGGGCGGGCCATCTGCCAGGGACGCGAGATGCCGACTCAGTCTCATCGCCTCGTCGTAGGTGTCGATGTCGAAGCCGAATTCGCGCAAACCGGGTAGGTCGGGTCTGGCCACAGAACTGCCCAGCGCGAACACTAGCCGGTCATAGTCTTGGGAGCCGGATCCGTCCGAGCCCGAGAATGTGATAGCGCGTTCGGCGGTGTCGATCGTCGTGACGTCAGCCGTGATGTGCGCGACACCAATCGGATCCAACACAGCGCTCAGCGGGATGCGGCACGCGGTCAGGTCTGACTCGTAGTTGCGCACTCGGATGTCGTGGAACGGCTGCGAACTGATGACGGTCACACCTACATCGCGCGGGGGGATATGCAGTTCGTCGAGTCGACGTGCCGCCCCGACCGCGGCCCACAGGCCAGCGAAGCCGGAGCCGAGAACGACGACATTTTTCACGGCGGTACCTTACCCACCCCCATATCGTTGATCAGCCATTCAAAACCGCGCAAGCGCGGATAGCGGCCAACGGGCCCCGCCCGAATCGGGCTGGCTCGACATTCGGCAATTTCCAGACTCATGTGAGGCTTAGAATCGTCGGGAAACTACGGTCGAAGCGGCGGCAAATCCGCGGATTTGAACATTGCAGCATCCACGCATATTGGCTGCCAACGCGTACCACTCACGGAGGGCAACGTGAAAAACCGAGTGCGCAATCTGTTGATAGGCGCGGCCGTACTGATCGCCGGCATCGTCGGACTCCTTTTACCGGTGTCGGTCTGGAATGGTGGCAGTTCGACCGTTGGATGCGGCAATGCCATTGTTGCCGAAAAGCCGGCTCCCTCAACGACGAGCCTCGGCCAGATCAGCGTTGATGTCCCCGAACAAGCAGTCAGCCATCTCGACTACGCGGCTCAATGCGACTCGGCGATCTCGTCACGCCGCCGCTGGGGGATTCCTTTGGTGATCGTCGGAACAGCCGGACTCCTGCTTGGAATCTTCTACCGGCCTCGACGCAAGGCAACCTGAGCTGGCAAGGCCGGTCTACCGCCCAGCCCGCCATGGCTGAGACATTGACAAGGAAACCAGGAGGAGGGCCGTAAGGTGCGGTTTCACCAGGTGGAAACAGAGCGGTTACCGGTAACCCTCCGTACTCGATCCGTGCATATTCCTCGAATCGCGTCGCGCAGGGGAGTGCCGACAGGTTCGAATCTCACCGAGGGCACCACAACCTGAGAACCATCCGCGCTGATCACAGCGTTTTCTAGATCGAAAGATGCTGCGAATGAACGCGCGTGAGCACGCAGTGAGCACATTTCGTGCGCAGCGACACAGAGCCAGAACGAGTCAGACGGAGAGTTTCGTCACGGCGCAGGGGGCGGTGCGCAGAGGCATCGCCTCGTGGCCGTAGTCCTTGGAAATACCGTGTCTTCAGTCAACTAACCGACGAAGTCGCGTCGGTAACAACAATGCTCAAAAGGTGGTGGTGGCGGCGGGGGTGGGGGTGATTGACAGGTTGGGTCCGTGGAGCCGGGCTCGCACGCTGCCGGAGGCGGGGGTGGTGGCGGATCGTCAGCCGACCAACTGACTGGCACCGGCGCGGCGGCCGCGACCGTCGGAGATACGGCGAGCATCATTGCTGCGGCGACGGTCTTCATGCTCACACGTTAGCTCTGTTGCCTTTCAACGATCTGTACGTTCACGTCGTCTGTCAGAGTGCTGAGAGCGCCGTCGACCAGAACTGCGGCTGATTATTCGGCATGTAGGCTCCGCGCAATGCGACACCCACATCACCCAGTCGTAGCTATCGGCGCCGCCGCGTCAGTCGTCGCTGGAATTTTCACGCCGGCAGCCGCGGCTGACAGCGCAGTGCCACTGGGCGGCGGCGCAGGCATCACCGTCAACGGCACTCCTTGCACACTGACCACCATCGGACATGACCGCTCTGGCGCGCTGGTTGGTTTCAGCGCTGGCCATTGCGGTGGACCTGGCGCCGATGTCGCCGCTGCGGGCGCCAACAACGGCACTGTCGGCTCTGTCACGACTGTGGGCGATGGCCTTGACTACGCGGTCATCAAATTCGACCCAGCAAAGGTATCGCCGACAGCCAGCGTCGCCGGCTTCCCAGTCACTGGGATCGGTCCCGATCCCGACTGGCACCAACATGTCTGCATGAACGGCGCAGCAAACGGCACTATCTGCGGTGGCGTCGCAAGCATGCCAGGACCAGGACCGCGCGGCGGCACGAGTCACGCACTCTTTCAGCCTGGCGAGGACGGAGCGCCAATAACAACCGACGGTCGGCTGATCGGTGTGGCCTTTGAAGGGCTGAATACTCCCGGGGACCTCCAGGGGTTAGCGCCGTCGAATTTCACCGACTTCACGAAATTCAGCGCCATCGTGAACGATGTGAACGCGAAAGGCGGTCCCGGCGCCGGATTTACACCGATTTAGCGCGCAGGATCTATTCACTTCTCACCGCGTTCCGCGGCCTGCCGGAACCAGTATCTCGGTCATGGCGGAGTCGTGGGTGATCAGCCAGTGTTCGCCTTGATCGACCAGCACTATCGGCCTGGCGAAAGTGCTCTGGCGAGGGTTTCCCACGGTGGCCAGTGTGGCTCCGGCGAAGTTGTTGGGTGCGGGTTGGATGTTGGTCACGACGAAGTGAAGGGGCAGAGCGGGTCTGCGCATCCTGTTCAGATGATCATCAATTGTTCCGGCTTCGTCAGGGCTGAATCCGGGGGTAACGATGTTGGTCTTATTCGCAGCAGGGATGTCCGGATCAGTCAGCCCGTTGAAAATGCCAATCACGTCATCGACAGCGGGGACGGGGCCACCGCAGGCTGGTTGTCCGGGGTCGCCGCGGTCCGCGTAAGCCGTTGCGGGCGAAGCGATTAGCGTCGCCGCCAGCGTTGTCGCGATGGAGAGCTTGGTCCAGTTCATCCGTGGTTGCTCACTTGGCATACGTGCGGTTCGCGACGCGCCAGAACACATCCAGCTCGGTCATGGCGGTGTCGTGGGTGATCAGCCAGTGCCCGCCCTGATCGACCAGCACGATCGGCCTGGCGTGTGTGCCTTGGTGAAACCCCCCATTGGTTTCCAGGGTGGCCCCGGCCAGGTTGTTGGGTGCGGGTTGGATGTCAGTCACGACGAAGGGAAGGGGCAGCACTCCGAACGCGTTCATCCGGTTCAGATGATCATCGATGGTCCCGGTTTCATCGGGGCTAAACCCGGGGGCGACGATGTCGGTCTTGCTCGCGGCAGGCTTATCCGGGTCGGTCAACTCGGCCATGATCGCCATCACTTGATCGACGGTGGGGACGGGTCCGGTGCAGGGGTCTTGTCCGGGGTCTCCGCAGTCCGCATTAGCGGTTGCGGGTGCGGAGAGTGATGCGGCGAGGATCATCGCTGCGGCAGCGGATTTCATAGATCGGGCCTAGATGGCGTGCCCGTGCCACTGCTTCCTCACCAATCCGTTGTACACGCTGCTGTATGCGGTGTGGCTGGTGATCATCCAGTGCCCATCTTGATACTGCAACACGACGGGTGCGCTGCCGGCGTGTACCCCCCAGGTTTGCCCGTGCGAGACGGTGGCTCCGGCGAGATTGTTGGGTGCGGGTTGAATGTCGGTCACGGTGAAATCCCTTGGTATAACTCCTCCCCAGGAACGCAGGTCGTTCATCATCAAGTCAAATCCCCGCGCCTGCCCGTCGGTGAACGCGGGGGTGACGATGTCGGTCTTGTTCGCGGCGGGAATGTCCGGGTCGGTCAACTCGTTCATGATCGCGGCGACTTGATCGGGTGTGGGCACCGGTCCGGTGCACGCGGGTTGGTCGGGGTCTCCGCAATCAGCATGAGCAATTGCGGGAGTAACCAAGCTCGCGACGGCGAGCAGTATCGCCGCGGCGGCTATTTTCATGCGCGGACTCTAGCGTTGTTTGCTGACAGCAATCTTAGAGCGCCCCCGGCGGGACAAAGGTGTTGCGGTGGCGGTTGGCGGTGTTCCAGAAGTTGTCCAGAGCGGGCATAGCGGTGTCGTGGGTAATCAACCAGCGCCCGCCCTGATGGGTCAGCACTATCGGTGCAGCGGGGGTGCGTTGATGAAAGCTTCCCGTGGTGGCCACGGTGGCACCGGCCAGATTGTCGGGTGCGGGCTCGATGTCGGTCACGACGAAGGTGAGCGGCAGTAGTCCGTTCGCGTTCATCTGGTTCAGATGATCGTTGACCGTCTGAGTTTCCTCGGGGCTGAATGCGGGTGTGACGATGTTGTTCTTGTTGGCAGCAGGTTCGGTCAGTTCAGCCATCGCAGCGGCCACCTCATCAACGGTGGGGACAGGGTCCGCGTAAGCCGTTGCGGGCGAAGCGATCAACACCGCCGCCATCGTCATCACGATACCGGGGAGCTTGGTCCAGTTCATCCGTGGTTGGGGGTTAGGTTGCAGGAGGGGGAGGCTGGTCGGGCGCAGGAGGGGGCGGCTGATCGCGCGGAATACTACCGGCGCAACCGCCAGGCGGTGGCGGACCCGGTAGTGGTTCGTCGCCGCCCACACAGTCGTAGTAGAACTGAGGGCCGGTTATGTAGCGAGTCATCCATTGGTGCCAATATGAGCCGTCGGAATATTTGTCGCCATCGCACACGCCCAATTTGCCAAAACCAAATCGGCCGCCCGGACAATAGTTCTTCGTCATGTCCGGCTGGTGCGGGTCCTGCGGGCCGGGCGGATCTGCGCTTGCAACTGCAGGATTGAAAACGATTGCCGCAGAAGAAGCTATCCCTACGACGCGCAGGCCCAGATACCTGAAGTTCATTCCCTACACCCCCCTGAAGTGTGCGGCGCGATAAAGACGTGTCGGTGAGGCGGCGGTGGATGGCAAGCCAGCAAGCGCAGCCATGCCGACCGCGCCAGCAGCGGCGATCCGCGCCGCCGCCTTTGCCGCCCTTGCGATAGCGGAGAAGTTGGTCCCGAACATCGGTGCTTTCTCCCTTCCGGAACCAGCGGGGTGTCGCCGAGCCTATCGACCACGTGATGCGCATCCGTTACTGAAGGCTGGGAATCTTGTGCCGCCCAGCTGGGAACTTGCTGGGACGGCGAGGGCGTGCTCCAAAGCTTAGGTATTCTTAGCTTCTCTTTACGTGTTCATAAGCATGAGCACGGCTGAAACCGGGGGACCAATGACCAGCAATCGCCGCACTAGTCGTCGTGTCCGACAGTGGAGCACCGGTGCGGGCCTACTCGCGGCTGCCGCGATGATCGGGATGGGCACCGCCCACGCCGACACCGCTGACGACGTGATCGGCCAAACACTTGCCGCTGCCAGCACCGCCAATCAGTACGACCCTGCAGTATTCGACTACAGCGCAGACCCGTCGAACCTATTCTCGCCCGTCTACACGATCACGCCGACCGGTCCCGAGGACGTGGAGGTGACCGATGCGAGCGGCGATGTCTTCGGCACCCAGGACTTCACTATTTCCGAGCTTGGGTTTCCGGTGGACACGTTCAGCGGGTCGGTCGAGTACACCCCCTTGACCGGAACTGGCCTCTCCTTCATCTCTGGTGAACTTGGCGGCTACAGCGAGACCATCACCACCCTTGGCTCCCCTGGAACCTTGTTGCCCGAGAGCACCGGCTTCCTCATCGACGAGTTCGGGTTGGGGTACGGCAACGTTTTCGAGGAGTCCATGAATAGCGCAGGGACTTCTGCCACCGTCGGGGACTTCATCCTCACACCATTCGGGGACGAAAACATCACTCCCATCGTTGACCTCTTCCTTCCCCAGGGCGTCGGCATCACCGATGCGGCTGGTGCCGTTGATCCCTCGTCGTTTGCCGATCTGCTGTCATCAATCGGTCTATAGCCTCACGCGGTGCGCGGGGGGCGACTCATGGTCGACGGGTCGGCGAAGGGGATGCCGCCGCCAGACGCCGTCGAGCAGGTCGACAGAGATGAGCCCGAAGCGGCAGTATTTGATGCCGTGATTGTCACCGGCCCGCTGGTGCGGCTGGCCGCCGCGTTGGTCGCCGGTCTGCTGTTGTGCGCCAGCTTCCCGTTGCTGGACTG
>DATAZN010000035.1:0-1690 GCA_036272035.1 Mycobacterium sp.
GCTGGAGTGCTCTCGGTGGCTCGAGGCGACCGTCCCTGGTTCGACGATGCAGCTGTCCGGCACCCACCGGCGCAACATCCGCCGCCCACTGGAACTGGTCGGTCTGCTTCCGCTGTTCAACGCCCACACGACGCTGCCCGAGGCGCTGGCTCAACTTGGAGCGCAGCCCGAAACGAAGCACACGGCCCCCAATGCCGACACCTCCACTCGACCCTCAGACGCTCGCCAAGCATCCACCAGTAGCCCACACTGACAGCGAGCGTCAGACGGTAACCCGGTATGCCATTGCGCCAATCTCGGTTAGTGTCGGCGTTCCTGCGCCCCACCCCACCCCTTGAGCAGGGCCTCGATCCTGTCGAGTCGATCGGTCACCGTAGTGATGTCGGCTTTGGTGGAATTCTGTTCGCTCGCTTTCAGGGACAGGACGAGCTGGCCGCCCGGTTCGAGACTGCCGCTCTCTACTTGGCTGATGTCGTCGCCGTTTTGCAGGCGCACCGCGTGGTCGATCTCGCTTTGTCGCAATCCCAGTGGTGGCGCGGCCGTCAAATATACGTCCCGCGACGGGGCTGAGCGCGATACACCGGTTCAGCGCGGCGTTGATCAGGACCAGCGTGACAGCTCCGATGATCCCACCGAGAAGCGAGTTGTCGTTGCCGATCACCGCGTTCTGCACGACGTTGGACAGAAGGAAGATCACGATGAAGTCGAACGTGTTCAGATTTGCGAGGTCCCGTTTGCCGGTAAGGCGGAACAGCACGGCGAGGAGCCCGTACACGACGATGGTTCGCAGAACCTTCTCAGCGAACGGGATCTGTTCGGCGAACATGTCATGCCACATCGACGTTCCTCCATGACGGACGACAAGTTGGAAAGCGCCACCACCCGCGCTCTCGTGGGCGACACGGCGTCTCGTCCCACGACTTGCAGTGCACAGCTGGCAGTCCGATCGAGCGAGGTATACCCGTGCCGGCGAATTGCCTGACAAGCGCCCCACCGCCGGGTGTGCGGCATAACCCGTTTACACGGCGCGACCGGAACAAATTGCTTGGTTTCTCCTCCACCGCACCGGGTAGGCCAGTGACGTCCGAACCCGCCAACGTGAGGAGTTACCCGGTGCAGACCGTCCAGGACAGCATCGACGTCGCGGTGCCGGTTTCCACCGCCTACAACCAGTGGACCCAGTTCGAGAGTTTCCCCGCTTTCATGTCCGGCGTGGAGCAGGTGCACCAGCTCAGCGACCGCAGGACACACTGGAAGACGAACGTGCGCGGCGTGGAGCGGGAGTTCGACGCCGAGATCACCGAGCAGCGCCCGGATGAGCGGGTTGCCTGGACCACCGTGGAGGGGCTGCATCACGCGGGTGTGGTGACCTTCCACCGTCTCGACGACCACACCACCCGGGTCAGCCTGCAGCTGGAGTTCCGGCCCGAGGGGCTGGTCGAGAAGGCCGGCGCGGCGCTCGGCGTGGTCGGCATGCAGGCCAAGGGTGACCTCACCCGATTCAAGGAGTTCATCGAGCGGGACGGGACGGCCACCGGCGCGTGGCGCGGCGAGATCGGCCGCCCACCGCAGGAAGGCGAGGCTCAGCCCGGACCGCCAGCCGGAGCGGGCGAGCCCGGACCGGCCAGCTCGCAGCCGCCGACCGGACCCCGCTGACGCGGACCTGAGCAGCCGCGGAGAGACCCGTGAG
>DATAZN010000036.1:0-6015 GCA_036272035.1 Mycobacterium sp.
GCGCGTCACGCCGATGGGGGCGGGTGCCCTGACCGCCCGGCAAAACCAGGGTGTCGACGGGCTCCGGCGGGTTGGGCAGTCGGGCGGTGCCGAAAGTCAGGCCGGTCCCGGTCGCCACTGGCTGCCCGTCGAGGGACGCCAGCTCCGGCTGGTAGCCCTCTTTGCCCTGGGCGGCCAGCGCCTTCGACGCTCCCGCGAACACATCGAATGGCCCCACCAGGTCGAGCGCCTGCACGCCCGGGAAGCCGACTATCAGCACTTTTCGCGTCATACCGCCAGTGTTGGCGATAGCACCCCATGTCGTCTACGCCGTGCACCCCACAAATCAGGACAGCAGTGGATAACAGGCCCTGATCCGGTCGACCCACCACTGTCGGCGCTGCGCCGGCGCGACCAACGCCTGCAGCCGCGCCGGGTCCGGGATGACCGGCCCGACCGGCAGGTAGCCGTCGATGGGCGCGACGGGCTCGGCGACGTCCTCGGCGAACAGCCTGCCGGTGCCCAGCCCGCAAGCATGGTCGAGATTCGGCAGGGCTGCGGCCGCGGCCAGCCCGACCGCGATGCCCACCGCCGAGTCCAGCGCACTGGAGACCACGACGGGAATGTCGATCTGCGCGGCGATCTTCAACATCGCCGAAATACCGCCCAGTGGAGCAACTTTCAGCACCGCGATGTCGGCGGCACCGGCGCGGACCACGGCCAGCGGGTCGCCGGCTTTGCGGATGCTCTCGTCGGCGGCGATCGGCACGTCGACCCGCCGGCGCAGCTGGGCAAGTTCCTCGATGGTCGCGCAGGGCTGCTCGAGGTATTCCAGCGGGCCGAGGACGACGGCGGCTGCGGTGGCTTGGTCGACGGTCCAGGCGCCGTTGGCGTCGACCCGCACGGTGGGCACCAGGGCGCGGACCGCGTCGACCCTGGCCACATCGTCGTCGAGGGTCTGCCCAGGCTCAGCGACCTTCACCTTGGCGGTACGTGCGCCCGGGAAGCCGGCCAGTATTTCGGGCACCTGGGCGACGTCGACCGCGGGCACCGTGGCGTTGACGTCGACGCGGTCGCGCCGCGGTGGCGGCGGCGTCCGGTAGGCCGAGTCGAGAGCGGCGGCCAGCCACTGCGCCGCCTCGGCGTCGCCGTATTCCAGGAAGGCGCCGAATTCGCCCCAGCCGGCCGGGCCGTCGATCAGCACCAGCTCGCGGGTGGTGATGCCGCGGAAGCGGACCCGCATCGGCAAGGCCACCACGTGCACCCGGTCGAGGATGTCGTCGAGGGCAGGGGTCACGACGCGTAGACCTGGCGGCCGGCCAGGAACGTCGCGCGCACCTCCAGGTCGGCGATCTCCTCCGGCGACACCGTGCGCGGATCCGCCGACAGCACCACCAAATCGGCGTACTTGCTGACCTCCAGCGAGCCGATGATGTCGTCGGAGAACAGCTGCCAGGCCGCGTCGATGGTCTGGGCCCGGATCGCCTGCTCGACGGTCAGCCGCTCCTCGGGCCCAAGCACCCGCCCGCTGGGCGCTTTGCGTGTCACAGCCACGCTGATGTTGCGCAGCGGCTCCTCGGGCGTCACCGGCGGATCATTGTGCAGCGAAATCCGCATGCCGGTAGCCACCGCGGAACCTGCTGGCATCCAACGGGATCCACGCTCCTCGCCGAACAGCCCGTCGACGATCACGTCACCCCAGTAGTGGATCTGGTCGACGAAAATGCTGCAGGTGACGCCGAGGTCGGCGGCCCGGCGGAGTTGCTCGTCCCGGATCGCGCCGACGTGCTCGAGGCGCAACCGGTGGTCGTCACGGGGATGCTGGCGCAACGCTTCTTCGTAGACGTCGAGGATGGTGTCCACCCCGGCGTCGCCCTGCACGTGGCAGGCCATCGGCCAGCCAAGCGGGAAGTAGGCCCCGACGATCTCGGTCAGCTGTTCGGCGGTGTAGTTGGCGTGGCCGCAGGAACCAGGCGTCACGCCGATGGTGCGAGTGGCGGGGGTGTCGAGATACGGGAAGGACAGGGCGATGTTGCCGATCCACGGCGAGCCGTCCACCCAGATCTTGATGCCGACCTGACGCACGATGTCGTCTCCCTCGCCGGGTGTGGCGGCGGTCGACATCTGCGGATTGGACATCTCATAGGTCCGCAGCCGGACGGTGAGTTGGCCGCGCAGGCCATCGACCAGTGGCCGAAGCGCTGGATCGAACGCCATCTCCGAGCAGGTGGTCAGCCCGGCCCGGTTAAGCCGGGCGCACTCGGCAAGCAACATCGCGGGGTAGTCGCTGGGCGCGATGGCACCGTTCAGCAGCGGAAACACCGCGCCGGCTTCCTCGGCGGTGCCGTCGAGGTCGCCGTGTGTGTCGCGGCCGAACTTGGCGCCCTTGGGGTCGGCGGTGTCGCGGTTGAGGCCGGCACGCTGGGCAGCGTGTGAGTTGAAGTAGGCCTTGTGTCCGGAGTTGTGGATGATCACCAGCGGATCGTCCGGCGCGATCTCATTCAGCCAGCTCAGCGTCGGCTCCGGCAATCCGTTCTGCAGCAGCGCATCCCAGCCGAGGAGGTAAGCGCCGTCGGGCCCGCGCCGTGCCACCTCGCGACGAACGGCGGCGACGACCTCGTCGGCGTCGCGCATAGTCACCGGACGGATGTCCACCAGCCGGTCCGACAGCGCGATCGCCTCCATCAGCGGATGGCCATGTGCCTCAATCAATCCCGGCATCACGCAACCGTCACCGATATCGAGAGTTTGAGTGTTCGCGCCGATGAAACCGGCCAGCTCGGACCGGTCACCTACCGCGACGATCCGGCCGTCGGCCACCGCCAGCGCCTCGGCGGTGGGCCTGGTGTCGTCGACGGTCAGGACGGTTCCGGTGATGACGAGGTCTACAGCGGTCATGGGCGGAAAGCCTAGTGGCGATCGCGAGGGCGGCGGAGCCGTACGATGCGGGTCGCCACCGGTCAGCTGAGAATCGCCGAGGCGGCGGAGGGGGTAGCAGACACAAATTGCAACACGTTCTAGTCTGGCCAGATGAGTGACGAGCTGCTGCGCAATCCGACCCATAACGGCCATCTGTTCGTGGGCGCGCTCAAGCGCCACAAAAACAGGCCGGTGCTGTTCCTCGGCGACACCACGCTGACCGGCGGTCAGCTTGCCGAACGTGTCAGCCAGTACATCCAGGCTTTCGAAGCGCTGGGCGCCGGCACCGGCGTCACGGTCGGCATGCTGGCACTGAACCGGCCCGAGGTCCTGATGATTCTCGGCGCCAGCCAGACCCAGGGATACCGACGCACCGCCCTGCACCCACTCGGTTCGCTGGACGACCACGCCTACGTGCTCTCCGATGCCGGTGCCACGGCGCTGATCATCGACCCGAACCCGATGTTCGTCGAGCGGGCGCTGGGCCTGCTGGACAAGGTCGACTCGCTGAAGAAGATCCTGACCATCGGGCCGGTGCCCGAGGAGCTGAAAGATGTCGCGGTCGATCTGTCCGCCGAGGCGGCCAAATACTCCCCGCAGCCAATAGTCGTGGCGGACTTGCCGCCTGACCACATCGGCGGGCTGACCTACACCGGCGGCACGACAGGCAAGCCCAAGGGCGTGATCGGCACCACGGGGAACATTGCCACCATGACGCAGATCCAGCTCGCCGAATGGGAATGGCCCGAGCACCCGCGGTTCCTGATGTGCACGCCGCTCTCGCACGCCGGTGCGGCGTTCTTCACGCCCACGGTGGTCAAGGGCGGCGAGATGGTGGTGCTGGGCAAGTTCGACCCGGCCGAGGTGTTGAAAGTCATTGAAGAGCAACGTATTACGGCCACGATGCTGGTGCCGTCGATGCTGTACGCGCTGATGGACCACCCGGATTCGCACACCCGTGACCTGTCGTCATTGGAGACCGTCTACTACGGCGCCTCGGCAATGAACCCGGTCCGGCTGGCCGAGGCCATCCGGCGATTCGGCCCAATCTTCGCCCAGTACTACGGCCAATCCGAGGCACCGATGGCGGTCACCTATCTGGCCAAGGGTGACCACGACGAGAAGCGGCTGACGTCATGCGGACGCCCGACGCTGTTCGCGCGGGTTGCCCTGCTAGGCGATGACGGCCAGCCCGTCCCGCAGGGCGAACCGGGCGAAATCTGTGTCAGCGGGCCACTTTTGGCCGGCGGCTACTGGCATCTGCCCGATGCGACCGCGGACACCTTCAAGGACGGCTGGCTGCACACCGGTGACATGGCCCGCGAAGACGAAGACGGGTTCTACTTCATCGTCGACCGGGTCAAGGACATGATCGTCACCGGCGGCTTCAACGTCTTCCCCCGCGAAGTGGAGGACGTCATCGCCGAGCACCCGTCGGTGGCGCAGGTGTGTGTCGTCGGCACGCCGGATGACAAGTGGGGCGAGGCGGTCACCGCAGTGGTGGTGCTGCGTGCCGACGCAGCCCACGACGATGCCGCGATCGAAGCAATGACCGCCGAGATCCAGGCCGCGGTCAAGGACCGCAAGGGTTCGGTGCAGTCACCCAAGCGGGTGGAGGTCGTGGACGCGTTGCCGCTGACCGGCCTGGGCAAGCCCGACAAGAAGGCGGTGCGGGCGCGTTTTTGGGAAGGCGCCGGCCGCGCGGTCGGCTGAGTTTTCGGGTCGACCGTGCCACTGCGGTCACGCTCGCGGCCGAGCGTGACTGTGGCGTCACGCTCGCCGTTACTACTCGAGCCCGACTCCGCCGACTTTGTCGATCCGGATGTGGGTCACGAATCCGGGCGGCGCATCCTTCGGCGGGAACACGCTGGGGTCCAGCAGTGCCTCCGACAGAGTTTCGAGCAGCTCCGGCGCGCCGCCCTCTTCGATCCGCGCGGTCCCGTCGATCGCGAGATACGACCGCAGGCTTTTGCCCACGTCCCCGGGGGACGCGATCGTCACCGCGACGCGAGGGTCGCGACGGATGTTGCGGACCTTCTTGTGCTCAGCGAGATGGGCGGTCACCAACTCGTCGCCGTCGGGCGTCGACCGCAATGCCACCCAGACCAGGCTCACCTGCGGGCTGCCGTCGGGGTTCACAGTGACCAAGGTGGCGTCGGCGCCGTTGCCGATCAGTTCACGCGCGGCATCGTTGAGTTTCATGCGGTGTATTACCTCCGAACATGTCAATTGATTCCCGACGTGGCGACGCCGGCGACCAATAGGTCGAGCAGCCGGCCGGTCTGCTCGGGTGACCCGCTGGCCAAGAAGATGCCAATCAGGCTGGACACCACATCGTCAGCTTGCACGTCCGATCGCAGGCTGCCGTCGTCGGCGCCGGCCCGTAACAGCAAGTCGACGGCACCGGCGATGCTGGCGCGGGTCTGGCTGGGTTGCATCGCGCCGGAGTCGAACATCGCGTGCAGCGACTCGGCCATCCCGCGCTTGGCGGCGACGAAGCTCGCATAGCGGTCCATCCACCGGCGCAGGGCAGTCTTCGGCGGATGCCGCTTGAGCAGTTGACCGGCGGCGGCGGCCACCTCAGCAAGTTCAGTCCGGTAAATCGCCTCGACCAGCGCCTCGCGATTGGGGAAATGGCGATAGAGCGTCCCGATGCCGACGCCGGCGTCGCGGGCGATCGACTCCAGCGACACCGGCCGCCCGTCTGCGGCGGCGAATGCCGCGGTCGCCACCTCGAGCAGCTTCTCCCGATTGCGGCGGGCGTCGGACCGAACAGTCTCAACCAAAGCGGAGGATCCTCCGTTTCTGTTACAGTCGACCAACCGGAGGGTCCTCCGTATTTCTACCAGTGTCTCACGAACAGAGGAGCACCATGACTGACAAGCCCCACCCTGGCGGCGCCGGCAGCATCGGCACCTATCCGGTCGCCCGCGTCGGCTACGGCGCCATGCAACTGTTCGAGACCTCGCTTGACGACGCGATCGCCCTGCTACGCCGCGCGGTCGAACTCGACGTCGATCACATCGACACCGCATCGTTCTACGGTCCCGGCGAGGTGAACCGCCGGATCCGCAAAGCGCTGGCGCCCTACCCCGACGACCTCGTCATCGTCAGCAA
>DATAZN010000037.1:0-10211 GCA_036272035.1 Mycobacterium sp.
ACGAGAAGACTGCGCGCTGGCCGTGGATCGTCGGTATCGCCGCGATCATCGCGGCGATAGCCCTGGTCGTCTCGGTGTCGCTGCTGTTCGCTCGCACCGACACCACGAAGCTGGCCACGCCCAACACGGCGCCGCCGACGACGTCGACACCGCCGATGCAGGACGAGATCATCGTCACGACGACGACGCCGCCTGCGCCGCCGCCGTCGTCCAGCGAGGCGCCGCCGCCACCGCCGCCGCCGCCGGCCAGCGAGGCGCCGCCACCGGCCCCAGCGCCAGCTCCGGCTCCCGCGCCGCCCGCACCGGCCCCAGCGCCAGCTCCGGCCCCCGCGCCCGCGCCGCCCGCACCGGCGCCCCCGCCGGCACCCGCCGGGCCTAAGCAGTACACGTATTCGGTGACCGGCACCAAGGCGCCGTTCGACCAGATCACGATCACCTACACCGATGCCTCGGGGATGCGGCGGACGCTGTCCAACGTGTACATCCCGTGGACGATCACGCTCACACCGATCTCGGCGTCTGACGTCGGTTCGATCGAGGCGTCCAGCTTGCTGCGCCTGAGCAAGCTCAACTGCAAGGTCACTGCCAGCGACGGAACGGTGTTGTCGGCCAACGAGAACAATCAACCGCAAGTCAACTGCTGATGGACCGATACTCGCAAGCGTGGGGCGCCCGCGGAAAGGTCACGCCGGCCACGGCTGATCGCATCGTGGTCGGGTCATGCGCTGCCATCTGGCTGGCGCTGGTTGGGACGAGCGTCGCGGCGCTCGTTGCGCTGATGGATTTAGGCCGGGGTTTCCACGCTGCGAAGGGGAACCCGCACACCTCGGCGGTGCTCTACGCGATCATCATCATCTCGGCGCTGATCATTCTGGCGGCGATCCCCATGCTGCTGCGTGCCCGGCGCATCACCCGGGACGGACCGGTCGCGCGATCGGCGGGGTCGCCGGCGCGCACCGTGAGCGCCCGGTCGATCAGGTCCGGGTCATTGGCGGGGCACAGTGCCACCGAGCGCTTGACGACCCAACGACCGGCGTTAGCCGACGCTGAGGTGGACCGCTTCTGGCTGCGCGGCACCGCGGCACTGATGGGCGCCATGGGCGCCGCGCTGCTCGCGGTTGCATCGGCGACTTATGCGATGGCGATCGGCCACGATGCCTATTCGTGGACCGGCTACGGAATCGCCGGGGCCATCACGCTGGTGATGCCGTTGATTCCCTGGCGGCGGGTGCGCCAGCTTCGCGGCATGCTCGCCGGCTGACTGCCCGCGCGCGTAATCGCTTGTCGCACAGACAGCTTGGCGCTTAACGGCTTTAGCCGCAATGGCGGCTAGTGGTGGCCGTTCGTCGAGCCGTTGCCGTTGCCGCCGTCCTGGTGCTCCCGCAATGCGGTGAGCGCGCGGTGCTCGGCCGCCTGGTGGGCTTCGGACAACGCGGTGTCCTCAGCGACCGGGTCGGCGAACAGGAAGCTGCCGGAGCCGGGGGAGCCGCCGGAGCCGAGCTTGTTCATCTTGACCGGGACCGGAGCGCCTTGGTATTCCAGCGGGATCGGGTGGCCGTGATCGTCGACCGGTCCCAACGGCTGGTGCAGTTCGATGTAGGCGCCGTGCGGCAGGCGTTTGATGATGCCGGTTTCGACACCGTGCTCGAGGACGGCGCGGTCGCTGCGCTGTAGACCCACACACCACCGGTAGGCGATGAAGTAGATGAACGGCGGCAGCACGATCATGCCGATACGGCCGATCCAGGTGGTCGCGTTCAGCGAGATGTGGAACTTCAGCGCGATGACGTCGTTCATCGCCGACAGCGTGAGCACCATGTAGAAGGCGATGGCCATCGCCCCGATGGAAGTCCGCACCGGCACGTCCCGGGGACGCTGCAGCAGGTTGTGGTGGGCGTGGTCACCGCTGAACCGCTTCTCCAGGAACGGGTAAACGATCAGGAGCGTGAAGATGAGACCCATCAGCAACCCGACCCAGACCACGGCCGGGATGGTGTGGTGACCGATGTAGAACTCCCACGCCGGCCAGATACGGGCCAGCCCTTCGGTCCACATCATGTAGAAGTCGGGCTGCGATCCCGCCGAAACCTGGGATGGCTTGTAGGGACCCAAGTTCCAGATCGGGTTGATCTGCAGCAGGCCGCCCATCAGGCCGAGGATGCCGGTGGTCAGGGCGAAGAAGGCACCGGACTTCACCGCGAAGACCGGCATGACCCGGACGCCGACGACGTTGTTTTCGGTGCGACCGGGGCCGGGGAACTGGGTGTGCTTCTGGAACCAGACGAAGGCCAGGTGCGCGCCGATCAGCGCGAGGATGATGCCCGGCAGCAGCAGGATGTGCAGCCCGTACAGGCGCGGGATGATGTAGCCCGCCGCGGTGCAGTCGTCGCCCGCACCGCCACAAGGGAAGTCGCCGCCGAACAGGGCCCAGTGCAACCAGGTGCCGATTACCGGCATTCCCATCGTGATCGACGAAAGTGCGGCACGCAGCCCGATGCCGGACAGCAGGTCGTCAGGCAGCGAGTAGCCGAAGTAGCCCTCGAACATCGACAGGATCAGCAGCAGCGACCCGATCACCCAGTTGGCTTCACGCGGCCGGCGGAACGCGCCGGTGAAGAAGATGCGGGCCAGGTGGACCATGATCGACGCCGAGAACATCAGCGCGGCCCAGTGGTGGACCTGGCGGACGAACAGGCCGCCGCGCACCTCGAAGCTGATGTCGAGCGTTGACGCGAACGCCTTCGACATCCCCACCCCGCGCAGCGGCTGATACACACCGTTGTAGGTGACGTCGTTCATGGAGGGGTCGAAGAACAGCGTCAGGTACACACCGGTCAGCAGCAGCACGATGAAGCTGTACATCGCGATCTCGCCGAGCAGGAACGACCAGTGCGTCGGGAAGACCTTGTTGAGCTGGCGCCGGGTCGCAGCCGACAGGTGATAACGCGAGTCGACGGCGTTGCCCTGACCGGCCATGACGTCGCCGATGCTCGGAGGACTCAATTTTGGACTCATGTTGTGCGCTCCCAAAATGCCGGTCCGACGGGTTCGATGAAATCACCGTTAGCGACTAGATACCCATCGGCGTCAATTGTTATCGGCAGTTGCGCCAATGCGCGCGCGGCGGGGCCGAAAATCGGCGTCGCGTAATGCAATGCGTCGAACTGCGACTGGTGACACGGGCACAGGATGCGGTAATCCTGCTGCTCGTACAGCGACGCGGGACAGCCCAGGTGTGAGCAGACCTTGGTGTAGGCGAACAGCTCGCCGAAGTTGAAGCTCTCCTGGCCCTTGCGTTTGACCACTTTGGGCAGATCGACTGCCTTGATACGGATCAGCATCACCGGGTTTCGGACCGCGGCCAGGATTCTTGTGAGCTTCTCGTGGGATTCCGGCGTCGTGCCGTCGCCGTCGGATTCGCGCCAGGGGAAGACCGTTTCCATGCCGCCGGCGTCGAGATCCTCGGCGCGCATCTTGATGAACGGCGCGCTGAGCTCTTCGCCGGTGGCCCGGGCCAGGTAGATGGTTTCGCCGTGAAATCGGGGTGTCCAGCCGGAGGTCCACAGCACGGCCTTCATGCCGTCGGCCGTCTGTACCACTGGTTTCCACGGGTTCTTGATGAGGCCGCCGGCAAACGCCACCAAAGTGCCGAGCCCGAACGCTCCCAGGCCCGCGCCGAGCGACAGACCGATCAGCTTGCGGCGCCGCAGCGTGGAGCCTTCCAATGCGTCGGTCAAGTTGGCGGCCACAGTTTTGCGGTCGATCTCATCTGACCCGGCCGCGCCGTAGTGGCGCTCCTGGATCGAAATCTCTTCGGGGATGAACTTTTTCTGGAAGAGCACCGCCCCGATCGCGATGCACAGCACGGACCCCCCGAACGTCAGACCGTAGAGCGGGGTGGCGAGTGAGTATGCGAGGCTGCCGGACGATCCGTTCGGTTGGTACTCCCACGGCCAGAACAGGAACACCAGCAGCAGCGCCAACCCGAGCAACCCGCCCAGCAAAAGCCAGATGGCTACCAGGCGCTCGGCGCGCTTTTCGGCCTTGGTGCCCGGAACCGGCCAGCGCGGCTCCTTGAAGACGGTCTCGACGCCGTCGATCCGGCCGCCGAGCTCGACGAGTTCCTCGCGTGACATGGCGTTGAGTTCGGCGTCGGTGGGGTGTCCGCTGTCGTTGGTCATTTGGCGCCGCTCCTCCTGCCCTGTCCGGATCGCACTGCTCTGTCTATCGTCGCGACGCGGGTCATGATCGGGCGCCAATCCACAGCGCCGCACCGATCACGGCGACCATCCCGATGATCCACGCCACCATGCCCTCGGGGGCGGGTCCGAAGCCGCCGAGGCCGTTGCCGCCCGGACTATGAGCCTCGGTCACATTTTTCACGTAAGCGATGATGTCTTTCTTCGCGTCGAATGAGAGCTGACGGTCGGAAAACTTCGGCATGTTCTGCGGCCCGGTGCGCATCGCGTCGAGGATCTGCTGCTCGTTGGCGGGCTCCAACTCGGGAGCGAACTTGCCCGACGACAGCGCGCCGCCCTTGCCGGTGAAGTTGTGGCACGAGGAGCAGTTGAGCCGGAACAGGTCGCCGCCGCGGCCCAGGTCGCCGCCGCGCAATGAGGTCATCGCGATGCTGCCGTCGGCGTTGCGCTCGATCGTCGGTCCGCCGCCGTTGGCCTGCACGTAGGCGCCCAGCGCGTCAATCTGAGACTCGTCGAAAATCGGGTCTTTGCGCATTGCCTGCGCCTCGCCACGCATGGCGGGCATCCGGCCGCTGGACACCTGGAAGTAGACCGCGGCCTCGCCGACGCCGATCAGGCTGGGCCCGCGGTCGGGCACACCCTGCAGGTTGGCGCCGTGGCAGGTCACACATGACGTGTCAAAAAGCTGCTTGCCCGTTCGCAATAGCGCCGAGGACGACTTGTCGGCGACGGCTATCTGCGGGCTGGGGGTCAGGACCGCGGCCAGCCCGCCGGCTACCACCAGAGCCAACACCAGCAGCAGCCCAGCCGACAACCGGCGGCGCAGGCGGCGGCGCGCCCGGTCACTCAGCGATCGGTTCAACCCCAGTTTCTTCAACCGAGCACTCCTGTTCTTACGCATGCTGGTCAACGGATGAAATAGATCGTGGCGAACAGTGCGATCCAGACGATGTCGACGAAGTGCCAGTAGTAGGAGACGACGATCGACGCGGTGGCCTGCGCCGGGGTGAACTTGCTCATCGTGGTGCGGGCCAGCAGGAAGATGAAGGCGATCAGCCCGCCGATGACGTGCAGCCCGTGGAAACCGGTGGCCAGGTAGAACACGCTGCCGTACGCGCTGGAGGGGATCGTGGTCCCGTGGCTCATCAGGTGGTGGTACTCGTAGCCCTGACCGAGAACGAAGAACAATCCCATCGCAAAGGTCACCAGATACCAGCGGCGCAGCCCGAACACGTCGCCGCGCTCGGCTGCGAACACGCCCATCTGGCAGGTGAACGATGAGGCGATCAGCACGAGCGTGACCGGCACCGCCTGATACAGGTTCAGCTCGGTCGGCGGAGGCGGCCAGTTACCGGCCGCCTGCGCCCGCGCGGTGAAGTAGAAGGCGAACAGTCCAGCAAAGAACATCAACTCGCTGGAAAGCCAGACTATGGTGCCGACACTGACCATATTTGGGCGGTTGAGCGAATGTACGCGCGCCGTGATTGCTGTACCCGAGGTCCCTACCGCACTCGTCACCCCGCAAGTATGACGCTTTGTAGTTGTCGACCTCCACCCGGGGCGGCAATTTGGTGCGCGAAATTCATGTCGATCCGCCGCCCTCGCCCGGCCGCGCCGTTCGTCTGGCCGACGTTGGCTGGTTGATGGCGACCCGCTGTGCCCGGCTTCGCGGCGCCGGCGATCGCCATGGGACCATCTGTGGTGTGGCGGCGTCATCGTCGGAGCCATTTCAGCGGCCCCCGGAAGTGGCGCTGTCGTGGCCGCGTGTGCTCGAGGTTTTGACTGCGGGTCATGACCTGCCGCGCGGACAGGCCGGTTGGGCCATGGAACAGATCATGACCGGATCTGCGACGCCGGCGCAGCTCGCGGCATTCGCCGTGGCGATGAAGATGAAGGCGCCAACCGCAGCAGAAGTGGCCGAACTGGCCGACGTGATGCTGCAGCACGGCCTAAGGCTGCCCACCGAGCAGATCGGGACCGAGACCGTCGACATCGTCGGTACCGGTGGCGACGGCGTCAACACCGTCAACCTCTCAACGATGGCGGCTATCGTCGTGGCGGCCAGCGGCATTCCGGTGGTCAAGCACGGCAACCGGGCGGCATCGTCGCTGGCCGGCGGAGCCGACACGCTGGAAGCACTCGGCGTACGCATCGACATGGGCCCCGACGACGTCGCGCGCAGCGTCGCCGAAGTCGGTATCGGGTTCTGCTTTGCGCCGCAGTTCCATCCCTCGTATCGGCACGCATCGGCGGTGCGGCGCGAGATCGGTGTGCCCACCGTCTTCAATTTGCTTGGGCCGCTTACCAATCCGGGGCAGCCGCGGGCCGGCCTGATTGGTTGCGCCTTCGCCGAGCTGGCCGAGGTGATGGCGGGAGTTTTCGCCGCACGTCAGTCCAGTGTGCTGGTGGTCCACGGCGACGACGGTCTCGACGAGCTGACCACCACCACGACGAGCACCATCTGGCGGGTCCAAGCCGGCACGGTCGACAAGCTGAAATTCGATCCCGCCGGGTTCGGGTTCGCGCGCGCCGACCTTGACCAGCTACTGGGTGGTGACGCGGCGGCCAACGCGGCGGAGGCACGTTCGGTGCTGGCCGGCGCCAAGGGCCCGGTACGCGACGCCGTCGTGCTCAACGCCGCGGGCGCGATCGTGGCCCATGCCGGGCTATCCAGCCGCGCCGAGTGGCTGCCGGCGTGGGAGGACGGGCTTGCCCGGGCCGTCGACTCGATCGACAGCGGAGCGGCCGAACAGCTGCTCGCGCGATGGGTGCGGTTCGGTCAGAAGCTCTGAGTCGCGGCTCGTGACGGCCTGCTCGGCCGCCATCCGCGCGGAGCGCGCCGACGCGGCCCACTCGGCCCACGGCCCCGCGGACCGCAATTTGGTGCACCAACCCTCGTCGCCGGTCGTGTACACGATGCGCACCCCCGGGGCCGTCAGCCAGCGTGCGACCAGCGCGGTCTCTTCGACCAGCGCGCCGCCCAGTGGCGCGGGATGCGGCAGCACCACTTGTGCTCCGGCTCGGATCGCGTCGATCACGGGCATCGGCGGCACCCCGCGGCGGGCCATCCCAGCGGCGGCGAGCTGGCCATGCCGGATAACGGCGAGCTGCCAGCCGCCCTCGCCGTCGGGAGCGGCGGCCACCAGCTCCGCCACGGCGGCCAGCGCGCGCAGGCGCTGACCGCGCCAGAGCACCTCCACCGCGGCCACGGTGTGGTCGCGTAGTCGGGCGGCGCTCTCGTAGCGCTGACGCCCGGCCAGTTCGGCGATCCGCCGCAGCGCCTCTGCCAGCGCGGCGTTGTCCAAACCGTCGATCAGCGCCGCAGCGAGACCGGCCGCCGGTGCGTACTGGGCCGCGGTCACGTCGCGTCCGGCGGGGCACGGCGACACCTCACGCTGCGGGCAGGCCGGGCCGTGCAGCGCCGCGCGGGCCAACCGCTTGGTGCAGCTGCGCACACCGGTCAGTCGCGCCAGCAGGTCCGCGGTGTCGGCGGCGTCGGCACGGGACCTGAACGGGCCGACCGCGCGGTCGTGGCGCGGCGTGCGCACCACCGAAAACCGGGGAAACGCCTCCTCGCTCAGCACCACCCACCACCAGCGGTGCGGGAATTTCGATCGGCGGTTGTAAGGCGGGGCATGCGCGGCCAGCATCCGCAGCTCACGGACGCCGGCTTCCAGCGCGTGCGCGCATTCGACGTGCTCGACGGAGCCGGCCAACGTGACCATCTCTTTGATCCGGGTCCGCTGATCTGAGCCGTTGAAGTACTGACTTACCCTGCGCCGCAGATTAATTGCGGTACCGACGTAGAGCACCTCGTTGGCCGGGCCGCGAAACAAGTACACCCCGGGGCGGCGCGGCAAGCCCTCGGCGAACACTCGTTTGCGTCGCTGCGCGGGTGACACATCGGGCAGGTAGGACCGCAGCTCGGCATAGGTGTGCACGCCCTGGTTGCCGACCCGTTCGATAAGTGCGTGCAGCACCTCGACGGTGGCCCGCGCGTCGTCGAGTGCCCGGTGGGTGGGCTCGCTGGCGACGGCGAACAGCCGCGCCAGCGCGGCCAGCCGCACACTCGGCGCCTCTTCGCGGCTGAGCACCCGCCGGGCCAGCTGGACCGTGCACAGTGTCTGGGGCCGCGACCATCGGATGCCGCATTGATCGGCCGCGGCCCGCAGAAACCCCATGTCGAACCTGGCGTTGTGGGCGACCAGTACGGCGCCGCGGGCGAACTCGAGAAACATCGGCAGCGCCCCGGCAATGGTCGGCGCGTCGCACACCATCGTCGTGGTGATGCCGGTCAGCTGGACGATCTGCGGCGGGATGCTGCGCTGCGGGTCGACCAGGGTGGCGAACTCGCCCAGCACCACGCCGCCGCGGACTTTGACCGCGCCGATCTCGGTGATCGCGTCGGCAACCTTCCCGTCGACGGCTGTCATTCGACCACCGGTGGTCTCCAGGTCGACAACGACGAAAGTGGTTTCGCGCAGCGATATTTCAGCAACCCCGTCGAGGTCGGGGAGGCTCAGCTGCTCGGCAGCGGGCGCGCCCATGGCGGCGACGTTAATCACTCACACCGACACGGCCCGGGTTTCGCCGCGGCGCGCCGCGACCAGACAGCCGCCCGGCCGTCGAGAGGTGAACACAAAAACTTGTCGGTGCCCGCGGATAGCGTCACGGCAAGACCGATGAGCAAGACGGAGAGGACCAACCGGATGGCGCATTACAGTGAGCCTGATTGGGCGGCGGCAGCTCCGCCCGATTCGACAGAACCCGTGGTCATCGACTGCGACGACTGCGCGGTGCGCGGTCCTGGATGCCGTGACTGCGTCGTCAGCGTGATACTCGGGGTACCGGAAACTTTGCTGGAAGATGAGCGGGTCGCGTTGGAGGTACTAGCCGACGCGGGATTGGCACCCAGACTGCGGTTAGTGCCCATTCATCGTCAGCGGCCCGGGGTCGCCTAGCGGCGTTGGCCTGAAATCTTGCTGTTTTCTTAACAACTCAGAGTTGGACAAGCTCGGCGCCGTTTCGTAACCTATCTGAGACCTAGAGCAGATTCGGCTGTTACGCCGGCGGGTTTTAAGGAAGCAAACTTTTGCGGACAAAGCTAAACGGTGGCCGTGTGCCTTTGCGCGTCGCTATGCGCTTTGCTGTCCTAGCGCTAGCCGGACTAATTGCACTGTCCGGGGTGGCGGCCAGCGATGTGCTGGCCGACCCGGCCAATGACGCGATGGCAAAGCTCAACGAGTTGTCTCGGCAGGCCGAGCAGACCACCGAAGCAATGCACAGCGCGCAGCTCGATCTCAACAACAAGCTGGCTGCGCAGCGGACCGCAGAGAAGAAGCACGACGACGACCAGGCCGCCGCGGATGCCGCGAAATCGCGACTGGCTACCTTCCAGACCGGCGTCGACAAGTTTGCGGCAGCGATGTACATGGGCGGCCGTACTGACGGCATGAACGCCATCATGACCGCCGAGTCGCCGCAGCAGCTGATCGGCAAGCTGGCCGTGCAGCGGGTGATCTCCACGGCGATGCTCGCGCAAATGGCCACCTACCGCGCCACCCGCGAAGAGGCCGCCAAAGCCGAGAAGGAATCGGCGAAATCGGCCGTCGACGCCAAAACCGCCGCCGAGCAGGCAACCGCGGTGCGCGCGAGTTTGCAGTCCAAGCAGAGCCGTCTGCAGCTGCAGATCGGCATCGTCAAGTCGCAGTACCTGGCGCTGAGCCCGCCCGAGCGCACCGCGTTGGCCGCGCCCGGGCCGGTCCCGCCGGCTGCCGTGGCTGCTGCAGCCCCAGCACCTGAAGCATTGGCGCCGGGCGGTGGGCCGGGTGCTCCCGGACCGGGCGCCGGACCCGGCTCCGGTCAGGGCGCGATCGCCGTCCAGGCCGCGCTCACTCGCGTCGGTGACCCCTACTCGTGGGGTGGCGCCACGCCGGGCGGATTCGACTGCTCGGGCCTGGTGATGTGGGCGTTCCAGCAGGCCGGCATCGCGCTGCCGCACTCTAGCCAGGC
>DATAZN010000038.1:0-5792 GCA_036272035.1 Mycobacterium sp.
TCCACCCACCTGCAGTTTGTGGTGGTTGTGCCGCGCTTCCCACCGAGCCGCCAGCTCGCCCAGCGCCTGCTTCGAGGATCCAATCCAGCCGGACGCGGCATCGGCCAGTCCATCCTCGTGGTTGACGAAGCTCAGGGCGGCTTCGCCGACCGAATCGAGCATGTCGTTGCTGCCGTTATGCAACGCGACGGGATCGACCTTCAAGTGGTCGGCCATGGCGATTCCTCCAGCTCAGCGGTTCTGCGCGCTGAAGTTTAGCCCGACCCGAGGGCGTGCGCCCTTCACCTTCCTTGCGGTCGACGACGAGCCGTCAGGCCCGCGTGGGCACAGCCCTGATCAGCGTCGCAGTACAATTGGCGCACCCGGCCGGACGGCGAGGAGGGCGTGGCGCAACTGCCATCACAGCTTCGTCGGTCAAAGCCGTAACGCCTCGGCGACGTTCTGACGCACGAGCTGCAAGTCCCAAGCGGGTATGCGCGCATACCGCAGCCGCTAGCGCGGCAGCGCCGAGCAGTAAGCCTGAAAGCACCGTATTTCGCGTCGGCATGACGAATAATTCGTGGACTCCATCCCAGCGAAGGGAGCGGCGTGACTACGGCGATGCACGACGAGACGGTGTTCACCGCGAAACCGCGTTGGACGCGGCGCATAGGAGTGGCGACAACGGCGCTGGCTGGCGCATTGTCGCTCGCGATGACCGTGCCGCACGCCAGCGCCGATAGTTCGTACCAGCCTGCGCTCGACCAGCTTCTCGACGCTATGCAGCAGGCGGCCAACTACGACGCGGCACTGCCATTTGCGACACCGGACAGCGATGCCATGCTGCTGACCGGTCTGCAGAACACGAATTATGAATTGCTATCCGCCGGGCTGTCCAGAGTCACTGAGCTTTTCAACGGAGTCTTCTTCCAGTCACCCGAAGCAGTGGCCGGCGATGCCGCCGATTCCCGTCAATACTTCCAATTCTTCACCCCCGACATCTACTACCACGCGACCGCCGGTCTGGCGCCCGGTGCGACCTACGAGCTCACCGGCACCCTCGGCAAAGGAACCGAAGCTCTCGCCATCGCGACCGAGGCGATCACCGGGTCAACGGCCGTGAGCAAGGAGAGTCTGGAGCTCGATCACGGGCTGGTCGTCAATCCGGATGGCACGTTCACCGTCGACATCGGGCCCACAGAGCCAAGCGGCGCAGTCAATTTCATCAACGATACGGATGCCACCACCAATGGGGACGCCTCGCTATTGATTCGAGACGTGCTGGGCGACTGGGCCCAGGGCCCGGGCAGCATCAGCATTCACTGCGTGTCCGACTGCCCCGCGTTCTTCGCGATACCGACCACGGGAATCTTTCCCGGCGCCGACGGATCGGCGGCCGAAATCGGCTCGCTGGCAGGGACCTCCACTACTCAAGTCACCTCGGTCGACTCGCTGTTGACCACGTTGTTCACCGCCTTCAGCAACATCGTCGGACCTTTCAACCAAGAAAACATGGGCCTGGCCGAGGTTGCCGGCATCGAGCTGCCACCCAATACGATGAGCGAGCTGGCGCCCGAAACAAGCGTGTTCGCAACCGGTCTGCCCAGTGCCGACGTCTCTGGCGGTAACTTCGACCTGAATCCCGACCAAGCGCTGATTGTGCAAGTACCAGACGTGCCATCCGGCTACAGCGGGATCGAGCTGATGAACGTCTTCGGCGCGGCACTCCCGTTCACCCTGGCGCAGACCACCTTGAACAACACCACGGCTTTCGCCGATCCCGACGGATACACCTACTGCGTGGTCAGCGCGACCAACCCAGGTGTGGCGAATTGGCTTGACAGCAATGGCGTTAGCAGCGGCGAGATCTTCGCCCGGTTCGAGAACCTCCCCGACGGCACGGACCCGACGGGCTTGCCGGTGACCACTGAGGTGGTGCCGGTGGCCGATGTCGCCAGCTATCTGCCCACGGACACACCCACCGTCAGCCCCGCTGAATACGCCGCCGACATGTCACAGCGCGTCTTGTCCTACGACTACGCCTTGGACTTGTCCCGCGAGAATGCCCAACCTGATTGGGCGTTACAGGAATTGATACTTCATGGGCTGCAGGGCGTGATGGGCGCCGACAACTTCGCCGCGGTGTTCGGCAGCGACCCATCGACTCCCCTCGAGCTGAGGTTCACACCGGCCTTATCGCCTGACTGGACCACCGTCGACCACGACTTGCTCACCAATCCGGTTGGCAGCCTGGAGGCGATTTTCAACAATCTGCCGCTGGCGGCCAGCGACATCAACTTGCCCACCGAATTGGCGCTGGGCCAGACCGTGCTATCGCTGCTACTACCCCAGCAACTCGGATCTCTATTCAACGACACGGTTCTCGACCCGAACACCGGGATCATCGCCGGCTTCCTCAATGCCCGCGACGACTTGGCGACCGCGGTGTTGACCGCCAACAATGACTTCCCCACCGAGCTTGGCAGTGTGGCAACAGCGGAGTGGGCGAACATGCCCGAGTTGGTCCAATCGACCGGGAGCACGTTGCTGGCTGAGCTTGGCACGCTACTGAACCCCGCAAATCTCTTCGCCGCGTGACAGACCCGGATCCCATCAGTCGCCGTCAGCTGCTGCGGCTGGCAGGCAGCGTCGGTGTGGCGTCAATGATCAGCGCCTGCGTAAGTGACACCCGAACGACCAGTACCCGCCTCACCGCTTCCACCACGGCACAGTTGATATGCCGAGACGCCTGGGGCGCGCGACCTCCCCGCCCCGGCGGCAAGCGTCACACCATCACCCGGATGACTCTGCACCACGAGGCAGTGGTCCTCGGCGACAACCGAAATGCCCCTGAACGCTTACGCAAAGACCAGCGGTACCACCAAGACCAGCACGGATGGATCGACATCGCGTATCACGTCGGCGTCGACCGCGACGGCAACCTCTACGAACTGCGCAGCACCGAGATTGCCGGCGACACCGCGACGGACTACGACACCACCGGCCATTTCCTCGTCCTCTGCGAGGGAGACTTTGACCAAGAGGCCGTGTCGGAGGCGCAACTTCACGGAGCCGCTCTCGCATTCGCTTGGGCCGCCCAGAACTTCGGTATCGCGAGCACTACCTTGGCGGGTCATCGCGACTTCGCCCAGACCTCATGCCCGGGCGCGAACCTCTACGCCCACCTGTCCTCAGGTGACCTCAAGCGCCGCATCGACGGTCTGCTTGGCTCCGGTGGGGTAAATCTCCAGCGCTTTTGCGGACCCGACGCCACCGCGCGAGTGGCAGCCATCGAGGCGGGCAACTAGAACAGCGCAGCCGAGCCAAACCACCAGTATTGACTCAGGGCTCGACGCCGTGGCGGACAGGCTCTCCTCCGCAGAAAGTCGCCAGATGCGGGCTTCTCCCGGGAGCACGTTCGGCGGGATGAGCCCAATGGCCTTCGAAGATGAAGTCGGGCCGATAATGTCTTGTTGTCGTTAACCGACTGATGGAGGCGATATGAGCTATCGGACAATCGTCGTCGGCACGGACGGCTCGGAGTCGTCGTTGCGGGCAGTCGACCGCGCAGGCGCGATCGCAGCGCAAGAAAAGGCGAAGCTGGTCATCGCGAGCGCGCATCTCGATACTTCGGAAAAGGGCGGCTGGTCACGGCCACCCTCCCCCGATCGTTTGATTGACGGCAGGGCCGCCGACAGCCTCGGGGGCGCGAGTTACCGGATGCATGGGAGTGCCTCCGTGTATGCGATCCTTCAGGACGCCCGCGAACGCGCGAAGGCCGCCGGCGCGCATGACATAGAAGAGCAGGCGATTGTCGGCGCGCCAGTCACCGCGTTGCTGCACCTGGCCGAGGAGATCAAGGCGGACCTGCTCGTCGTCGGCAATTTGGGGGTGGGCACGGTCGCCGGCCGTCTTTTGGGCTCGGTGCCAGACACCGTTGCCCGCAAAGCCAAAGTCGACATCCTCATCGTCCACACCGTCGGATAGCTTCAAGCGGCACCCTTCCAACCGGGAAGCCGCGAAAAGTGTTGGCGGCCTGAATATCCGGCGTCAGATCATGCCGATGCCGTCAAAGATCAGTCAGACCGCGCCTTGGATCGTGTCGGTTCAATCCACCAAGGTCAAAGCACCGCTCCTATTAGCGCGAGAGGCAATATTCCCAGGTCGGCAGCGAGCGGGATACCAATCGCGTCGACGGGGTTTCCAGCCGCAAGTTCGGTGGTGAAGACGTTGTAGTCGATTTCGGGAAGGGTGATGAACAACGCCGTGGCCACGTCCAAAGGCGGGAAGCCGGTGTGGGGCGGGAACGTGTCAAAAAGATCCTGCAAGGTCGTGGGCACTATTGAGAAAACCGACAAATCGGTACCGGGGAGGATATTTTCCAGTGTCGTACCGAGTTGGTCGGCCCAGGATGGCAACGAATACACGTAGTTGTTCGGATCGGTTAAATCCTTGATGGCGTCAGTGATCCCTTGCTGCAAGCCGTTGGCCAAAGCTTGCGGGACCTGCTCAAGGACACTGGAACTCGGCAAGAACCCCAACGTTGTGGGCACGTCAGCATCGCCCTGACTCCAGCCACCCAAATAGCTGTCGTCGACGTTGCCATAGCCCAGGTTCACCAACACCGACAAGTCCGGGTTCAGCAGATCGGCCAGCGGGTTGCCGACGAAGGGAATCAGTTGCAACGGATCCAGCAGCGGCAGCGTGGTGACGGGAATCTCGTAGTAGTTGGTCAAGGTGTCTGCCGCCGACGTCGGCAGTTGAATAGCGTCCGCGACCTGCTCGGCCGTCAGGCCCGGGTAAGTGACGTGCTCGAACACGATGCCCAGCACGGCGTTGAGATCGGACAGCGGGTTGATCGGATACTGCGGGAAGTCGGCGAAACCGTCGTATTCGTGCGTGTAAACGTCGGTCGGGTAGAGGTCAGACGCTTCTGGTCCGCTGAACGTCAGGCCCAGGCTCGGGATGCTCGGCTGCGTGCCGTCCGGCAAGTCGAAGCGTTCCAACATGCCTCCGTTGGGGGCACTTTCATCACCGACCAACACGAAATGCACGTCGTCACTGGGCACACCCTGGCTCGCAAGCTCCGGCTGCACCAGCGACGAGATCACCGCGCTCTGCGACCAACCGGAGACCACGACAGGGTTCGCGGCGTCCACATCGCCGGTGGCGATTTGGTTCAGGATCGCGGTGTCCAGGATCTGTTGCCCCTGGGCTTCGGACTGGTCGAATGTCTCGGTAAAGGGACCGAGGAATGGGTAGAGCGCCTCGGGTGTGGTCAAGACCTGCGTGGTGCCGGTGAAGTCCCGCGGCGCCAGGTACTCCGCGTCGATGGCATTCGCATAGATCTGACCCGGCGTCTCGAGGCCGCTGCCGCCCATGATGAACGCCGTGCCATCCCCAAGCGGGGAATCCGCGGTGTCACCGCTGGTGAGCCGTACCGCGCGCGCCTGCACGCCGGGTGACGGCGGGACCAGCGGTGGGACCGCGATCAAGCCGGCGCCTACGAGGGCGACACCGAGGGTGCGGTGCAGACGAAGCATCAGGGGCCTCTCCCTTGGGGTGCGCAGCCTCCTAGTACACCCGAGCCATGGTGAGCAGAATTACAGCACGAAAGCCGGACTTGGAACAACATGCAGAGGCGCGATCGCCGAAAAGCTCAGCCACGCGTGGCAGCTACCAATTGCTCGGCGCGTAATCCTTGAGGAAGCAACCGTGCAGGTCGTCGCCGGACTCCCCCCGCACGATCGGGTCGTACACACGGGCGGCGCCGTCGACAAGGTCGAGCGGGGCATGGAAGCCCTCGTCGGCGA
>DATAZN010000039.1:0-13381 GCA_036272035.1 Mycobacterium sp.
GGGGCGAAGGCGGAAGCCGTGGCCAGTGAACGGTAACTTCGCCAACGTCTCGGGCTCGGCGACGCCGACGACGATGCGCCCCGAATGTGCTGTCACCCTGGCCAACTCGGTGAACGCCTCTTGCAGCTCGGCGACGAAGTAAATGGTGTTGACGGTCACGACACCGTTCAAGGCCCCATCGGCGAACGGCATTCGGGTCAACGACCCGTTGTGCAGCGCCAACCGCCCCGCCGCGACGTCGCGCCGATACCGCCTTGCGGCCTGCTTGAGCATCGTGTCCGACACTTCCACTCCATGGACGGACCCCGACCGACCAACGCTGTCAAGCAACAACTTCAGGCCCACACCGCCGCCAAATCCCACATCGGCCACCACGGCATCGTCGTCGGCGTGCAACGCCTGCACAGCCGCGCTCACGAAGCCGCGGTTGCCACGATTGAGCGCGAGCCCGACCATCCGACCGCCCACGCCGCGTGGATGGCCGAGCTGCTTGGCGATACCTGCCATGAGAGCGCCCCGGGCGGCCACCTCCTGACCGTACCGGCTCAACGTGTTCGACACCCACCGGCCGGCCGACACCGTGCTGTAGCAGGGACGACCGCACGCGACCCGTATCCTTTGTCGGGAAGTACTGATGAAATTCGGGGCGAAGGGTACGAGTGGGCGACGACAGGCATGGCGACGGGGCGCGACGACCGAAGCGACCGCCGAGCGACCAGGCCTTCACTTCGGGTCCCGGTCGCGCTCGCAGGGCACAGCCCCAGCACGGAGCTAGTGAAGAGGACCAGCGGGGGCCCCGGATCCCGCCCGAGATCGAAGCAAAACAGCTGGCGCCCGAAGTCCGCCGCGAACTCAGCACTTTGGACCGTGTCAACGCCGACGCCGTGGCCCGCCATTTGGTGGCGGCAGGGGAGCTGATCGACGAAGACCCCGAGGCTGCCCTCAGCCATGCCCGCGCTGCGCGGGCGCGCTCCGGCCGCATCGCTGCCGTGCGGGAAGCCGTCGGAATTGCGGCCTACCAGTGCGGTGACTGGTCGCAGGCCATCTCAGAGCTGCGGGCGGCTCGCAGGATGGGCAGCAAGTCACCGCTGCTTCCGCTGATAGCAGACTGCGAGCGCGGCCTCGGTCGGCCGGAACGGGCGCTAGAGCTCGCGCGCGGGCCCGAGGCGGCCAAGCTCACCGGCGACGAAGCCGACGAGATGCGCATCGTCGCCGCCGGCGCCCGCGCCGACCTCGGTCAGCTCGAGCAGGCGCTGAACGTCTTGTCCACTCCGCAACTGGACCCGACGCAGACCGGCACAACCGCGGCCCGGCTGTTCTATGCCTACGCCGAGACCCTGCTGGCGCTCGACCGCGCCGCGGAGGCAGTGCAGTGGTTCCTGCACGCCGCCGAGGCCGACGTCGAGGGTGTCACCGATGCCGAGGACCGAGTCAGCGAGCTCGGCTGACGTGGGAACGCTTGCGCAGGAATATGATTGCCTGCTTCTCGACTTGGACGGAACGGTGTTCCGCGGCCATGAGCTGACCGACGGCGCGGCCGAATCGCTGGAAAAGGCCGCGGGCAGAAAACTATTCGTCACCAATAATGCGTCGCGCAGCGCGGACCAGGTCGCCGGCCATCTGCACGATATCGGCCTCCCGGCGACCGCTGAGGATGTCGTCACCAGCGCACAAAGCGCCGCCCACGTCCTGGCCGACCAGCTGGAGCCCGGGTCTCGGGTGCTGGTCGTCGGCACCGAGTCGCTGGCCGCCGAGGTCACGGCCGTCGGCCTGCGGCCGGTGCGCAGCTATGACGACAAGCCGGACGCCGTGGTCCAAGGCCACTCTCCGGAAACCGGGTGGGCCATCCTCGCCGAGGCGGCGCTGGCCATTCGGGCCGGCGCGCTGTGGGTGGCGGCCAATGTCGACGCCACCCTGCCGACCGAGCGCGGTCTGCTGCCCGGCAACGGTTCCATGGTGGCCGCGTTGAAAGCAGCGACCGACGCAGAGCCACAGGTCGCGGGCAAGCCGGCACCGACATTGTTGCTCGATGCGTTGGCGCGCGGCGACTTTCAGACTCCACTGGTAGTCGGTGACCGGATGAACACCGATATCGCCGGCGCCAACGCCGCCGGGCTGCCCAGCCTGATGGTGCTCACCGGGGTCAATTCCGCGCGCGACGCGGTCCACGCAGTCCGCGAACAGCGCGCGACATTCATCGGTCGCGATCTCCGGTCGCTGCACGAGGATGCGGACGCGCTCGCGGTGGCGGCGCAATCGGCGTGGCACATCGACACCGGGAACGCTTCGATAACGGTCAGCAGCGCAGCCGATGGCGACGCGGGCGATGGGCTCTCGATTGTTCGGGCCGTCGCCAACGCGGTGTGGTCGAGCGGCCTTGACGGACCAGCTCTGACCATCAAGGCCGGCGACGACACCGCCCGCGACGCCCTGCAACGGTGGTCCCTGACCTAAATCCGATAGCGTAGAACAGCGATGAGTACCGACCCAGAAGAGATTCGCGCACGGATCGACGCCCTGCTCGCCCAGCTGCCCGATCCGGCGAACTCCGAAAAGATGCCCACCGAAGCCGATCTAGAAGAGCTTGCGCGCCGGCTTTCTGAGGCGCACGACATGCTGGTGCAGGCTCTGGAGTCGGCGGAGAAGGCCTGAGTCCGCCGTGCCGCGGCGTACCCGTGTTGATGCCGAGCTGGTCCGTCGAGGACTGGCTCGCTCCCGCCAGCAGGCCGCGGAATTGATCGGCGCGGGCAAGGTCAGCATCGACGGGATGCCCGCGGTCAAGCCCGGCACCGCCGTTGCGGCGACTGCTGCGCTGAAGGTCATCGGCGAGGCGGAACGCGGCTGGGTGTCTCGTGGCGCGCACAAACTCATCGGTGCGCTAGACGCCTTCGGTATCGGTGTGGAGGGCCGACGCTGCTTGGACGCGGGCGCCTCGACGGGCGGATTCACCGAAGTCCTGCTGGATCGCGGGGCCCGTGAAGTCGTCGCCGTCGACGTCGGCTACGGCCAGCTGGCCTGGTCGCTTCGATCAGACCCACGAGTGGTGGTCGTCGAGCGGACCAATGCGCGAGAGCTCACGGCAGACGTCACCGGCGGCCCGGTCGAGGCGATCGTCGCTGACCTGTCGTTCATCTCGCTGACCACCGTGTTGCCCGCGCTGACTGGATGTGCCTCGCCCGACGCGGATATCGTTCCCATGGTGAAGCCGCAGTTCGAAGTGGGTAAGGGTCAGGTGGGAGCCGGCGGGGTGGTGCACAGTTCAGAGCAACGGGCGGGTGCCGTGCTCACCGTAGCGCGTCGCGCCGGCGAGCTCGGTTGGCACACCGTCGGGGTCACGCCGAGCCCGCTCCCGGGCCCATCGGGCAACGTTGAATATTTCCTGTGGTTGCGCGCCGAAACCGATCGGGGTCTGTCTGCTGATGAGCTGGAATGTGTGGTCCGCGACGCAATTGAGGCCGGTCCGAAATGACGCTTGAACGTACTGTGCTGCTGGTGGTGCACACCGGACGCGCGGAAGCGACCGAGACTGCTCGTCGGGTAGAGAAAGTTTTGAGCGACAACAACATTGGCCTTCGCGTGTTGTCCGCTGAAGCGGTCGATCGCGGCCCGTCGCAGCTGGCTCCGGACGATATGCGCGCGCTGGGCGTCGACATCGAGGTCGTCGACGCCGACCCTGACGCCGCCGAGGGATGCGAACTGGTCGTGGGCCTCGGCGGCGACGGAACCTTTCTTCGGGCCGCGGAGCTCGCGCGTAACGCCAACGTTCCGGTGCTGGGCATCAACCTGGGCCGCATCGGGTTCCTGGCCGAAGCCGAGACCGAGGCGATCGACAGTGTGCTCGAACATGTGGTGGCGCGCAGTTATCGCATCGAAGAACGATTGACGCTGGACATCGCGGTGCGGGTCAAGGGTGAGGTCGTCTCGCATGGATGGGCGCTCAACGAGGCGAGCCTGGAAAAGGGGCCGCGGCTGGGGGTGCTCGGCGTGGTACTCGAAGTCGACGGGCGGCCGGTGTCGACCTTCGGCTGCGACGGGGTTTTGGTGTCAACGCCCACCGGATCAACGGCCTACGCGTTCTCGGCGGGGGGACCGATCTTGTGGCCGGATCTGGAAGCGCTGCTGCTGGTACCCAACAACGCTCACGCATTGTTCGCCCGGCCGATGGTCACCAGCCCCGAGGCCCGCATCGCCATCGAGATCGAGGGCGACGGTCACGACGCACTGGTGTTCTGCGACGGTCGGCGCGAGATGCTGATTCCGGCCGGTGCGCGACTGGAAGTGCGGCGCTGCGATGTGTCGGTCAAATGGGCCCGGCTGGACAGCGCGCCGTTCACCGACCGTCTGGTGCGCAAATTCCGTCTGCCGGTCACCGGCTGGCGCGGACGGTAACAGTGCTTTCGGAAATTCGGATCGAATCGTTGGGCGCCATCAGCGCCGCGACAGCCGAATTCGACCGCGGCCTAACGGTTTTGACCGGGGAAACCGGTACCGGTAAGACCATGGTCGTCACCAGCCTGCACCTGCTCGGCGGGGCCCGCGCCGACGCCAACCGGGTGCGCTCAGGAGCTGAGCGGGCCGTCGTCGAAGGGCGGTTCACCACTGCCGATCTCGACGAGAAGGCGGTGGCGCAGCTCGACGAGATGCTGGACGCCTCCGGGGCCGAACGCGACGAGGACGGCAGCATCATCGCGTTGCGCTCGGTCAGCCGCGACGGACCGTCGCGGGCGTACCTCGGCGGCCGCAGCGTGCCTGCCAAATCGCTGAGCGGATTCACCACCGAACTGCTGACGCTGCACGGGCAAAACGACCAGCTGCGGCTGATGCGACCCGACGAGCAACGCGGGGCGCTGGACCGATTCGCAGACGTTGACACCCGTCTGGAGCGCTATCGCAAACTGCGGGACGCATGGCAGTCGGCGCGCCGCGACTTCGTCGACCGCAGCAAACGGGCCCGCGAATTGGCGCAGGAGGCCGATCGGCTCAAGTTCGCGCTGCACGAGATCGACACCATCGACCCCGCACCCGGCGAGGACGATGCGCTGATCGCCGACATCCGTCGGCTCTCGGAGCTGGACGCGCTGCGCGAGGCCGCATCCGGGGCCCGCGTCGCCCTGTCCGGGCCGGGCGACGACGCCTCCGCCGACCCGACCGGACAACCGGCGTCGGTGGCGGACAGTTTGGCGCGGGCCATGACGGCCTTGGAGTCGACGGAAGACGCGACGCTGCGCGCGTTGGCCACTCAGCTCGAGGAAGCGCTCACGGTCGTCGGCGACGCCGCGCGTGAGCTCGGTGGCTACCTGGGCGAATTACCCGCGGACGCCAGCACGTTGGACGCCAAGCTCGCACGGCAAGCCGAGCTGCGCACGCTGACCCGCAAATACGCCGCCGACATCGACGGTGTGCTGCAGTGGGCAGGGCAGGCGCGAGATCGGCTGGCGCACTTGGACGTTTCCGAAGAGGCGCTGGCCGGCCTACATCGTCGCGTCGACGAATTGGCGCTCCAATTGGCCGATGCGGCAAGCGAACTCAGCAAGGTGCGCAGCCAGGCCGCCAAGCGGCTGGCCAAACAAGTTACCAGTGAGCTGTCCGGGCTGGCGATGGCCGATGCCGAATTCACCATCGAGGTGTCGACCATGCCCGCCGCTGCCGACGATCCAGCCGCGCTGACGCTTGCCTCCGGCACCCAGGCCCACGCCGGTGGAGACGGTGTCGACCAGGTCGAGTTCGGGTTCGCCGCACATCGCGCCATGACGGTGCTACCGCTGGCCAAGAGCGCGTCGGGCGGCGAGCTGTCGCGCGTGATGCTCGCCCTCGAGGTGGTACTGGCGGCGTCGATGACCGGCACCACGATGGTGTTCGACGAGGTCGACGCGGGCGTCGGAGGCCGGGCGGCCGTGCAGATCGGTCGGCGACTGGCCCGGTTGGCCCGCAACCGGCAAGTCATCGTGGTGACGCATCTGCCGCAAGTCGCGGCCTACGCCGACATCCACCTCGTGGTCGATACCAATGGAAAAAACGGCGCGAGCGGGGTGCGGCGCCTCGACGGCGACGACCGGGTTGCCGAACTGGCGAGAATGCTGGCCGGGCTGGGCGATTCGGATTCAGCGCGTGCCCATGCCCGCGAACTGTTGGAGGCCGCGGACTGTGACCGGATTGCGACCTAAACACCACATCAGACCCTGTGACAGATGTGACAATATATAACTTCTGAGGCGCTTGTTACGGCGCGCCTCCCCGCTGGCAGTCGGGTTCACCGACAGAATCGCCTGCATGAGCGTGACCACCACCTTGTCGTCATTGTTGTCTCGCAATACCTCGCGGCCGGGCGTCGTCGGCACCGCCCGGGTCGACCGTGACATCGAGCGGCTGCTGCGGCGGGTGTGCCCAGGCGATATCGCCGTCCTCGATGTCCTGGACCTGGACCGGATCACGGCCGATGCGCTCGTCGACGCAGAGATCGCCGCCGTCATCAACGCATCCCCGTCGGTGTCGGGCCGGTACCCGAACCTGGGACCCGAAGTGCTGCTGGCCAACGGTGTCACCCTGATCGACGAGACCGGCACCGACGTTTTCAAGAAGATCAAAGACGGCTCGAAAGTGCGCCTCTACAACGGTGGCGTATACGCCGGGGACCGCCGACTAATCCGCGGCACCGAGCGCACCGACGAAGAAATCGCCGAGCTGATGCAGGAAGCCAAAAGTGGGCTGGTCGCCCACCTGGAAGCGTTCGCTGGCAACACTATTGAGTTCATCCGAAGCGAGAGCCCACTGTTGATCGACGGGATCGGCATTCCCGACGTCGACATCGAACTGCGCCGCCGTCACGTCGTCGTGGTCGCCGAGGAGGACGACGCCGCTGACGACCTCAAGCGCCTCAAGCCCTTCATCAAGGAATATCAGCCCGTCCTGATCGGCGTCGGCTCCGGCGCAGATGTGTTGCGCCAAGCCGGATACCGCCCTCAACTCATCGTCGGCGACCCGAGTAACTTGAGCACCGAAGTCCTCAAGTGCGGAGCACAGGTCGTGCTGCCCGCCGACGCCGATGGCCACGCGCCAGGTCTGGAGCGCATCCAGGACCTCGGTGTCGGGGCGATGACGTTCCCCGCCGCGGGTTCACCGGCTGACTTGGCGCTGCTCTTGGCTGATCATCACGGTGCCGCGCTGCTGGTGACCGCGGGTCACCGCGCCAACATCGAGACCTTCTTCGACCGGACGCGTCAGGACAGCAACCCCTCGACCTTCCTCACTAGGTTGCGGGTGGGGGAGAAAGTCGTGGACGCCAAAGCTGTTGCCACGCTCTACCACAACCGGATTTCCGGTGGCGCGATCGCGTTGCTGATCTTGACGATGCTGATCTCGGTGATCGCCGCGCTGTGGGTGTCACGCACCGACACCGTCGTATTGCACTGGATCGCCCAGTACTGGAATCACTTCTTGATCTGGATCCAGCGCTTCATCCATTAGGACGGTGGCGATGTGATATCTCTACGTCAGCACGCGATTTCGCTTGCCGCCGTGTTCCTGGCGCTAGCGGTCGGCGTCGTGCTCGGCTCGGGGCTTCTCTCCAACACCATCACGTCCGGATTGCGCGACGAAACCCGTACTCTGCACAATCAGGTCAACTCGCTCAACGCCGAGAAGAATGTTCTGCACGGAAAGCTCGGTTCTGCCAACGCTTTCGACGCCCAGATGGCGGGCCGGATGGTGCATGACGCGCTGAACGGCAAGTCGATGGTGATCTTCCGCGCACCCGACGCGAACGACGAAGACGTCGACGCGGTGTCGAAGATCATCGGACAGGCTGGGGGAGCCGTGACCGGCACGGTGTCGTTGACGCAGGAATTCGTCGACGCCAACTCCGCGGAGAAGCTGCGCTCAGTGGTCAACGCGTCGGTTCTCCCCGCGGGCGCCCAGTTGAGCACCAAATTGGTCGACCAAGGCTCCCAAGCCGGCGACTTGCTGGGAATTGCGCTGCTGATCAACCGGGATCCGGCGGTCCCGCCGGTGGACGACGCGCAGCGCGACACCGTGCTGGCGGCGCTCCGTGACACCGGTTTCATCGGATACGGGAACCAGCACGTCGGCGCGGCGAACGCCGCCGCGGTCATCACCGGCGGCTCGCTGACCAACGACGCCGGTAACCAGGGCGTCAGCGTGGCCCGGTTCTCCGCAGCGCTCGCACCGCACGGGTCGGGTGTGGTGCTGGCCGGCCGCGACGGCTCCTCGGACGGTCCTGCCGCGGTCGGAGTGGCCCGGGCCGACGCCACAGTGACCCCGGTGATCAGCACTGTCGACGATCTCGACGCCGAATCCGGTCGAGTCACCGCAGTGCTAGGGGCTGCCGACTTGATCAACGGTGGTCGGACCGGCCAGTACGGCACCGGACACCGCAATACCGGGCTCACCGTCGCGTCGTAGCCCGCCGACAATGCGGTGGGGGCACCTCCCAGCCGCGCAGCGGCGAGAGGCGGTCAGGCGATCTAGCCGCGCCGCCGGGCGTGTTAGCGACGAGGTGGCTGAGTGTTTGTTAGGGTGGGTTTCCGTGGGTCGGCAGGCCCAAAGCTGGAAAACAGCCCTCACCAGAGGCTAGCCCTGCGCCGTCTTCACGGAGGTCGCCACATTGCGTAAGCATCCGCAGACCGCCACCAAGCATCTCTTCGTCAGCGGCGGGGTCGTCTCGTCGCTCGGCAAGGGACTGACCGCGAGCAGCCTCGGACAGTTGCTGACCGCTCGCGGGCTGCAGGTGACGATGCAGAAGCTCGATCCCTACCTCAACGTCGATCCGGGCACCATGAACCCGTTCCAGCACGGCGAGGTGTTCGTCACCGAGGACGGGGCCGAGACCGACCTCGACGTCGGCCACTACGAGCGCTTCCTCGACCGCGATCTGTCTGGTTCGGCGAATGTCACGACCGGACAGGTCTATTCGACGGTCATCGCCAAGGAGCGCCGCGGCGAATACCTCGGTGACACCGTCCAGGTCATCCCGCACATCACCGACGAGATCAAGCGCCGCATCCTGGCGATGGCCGAGCCGGACGCCGACGGTAGGCGACCCGATGTCGTGATCACCGAGATCGGCGGCACCGTCGGCGATATCGAGTCGCAGCCCTTCCTCGAGGCGGCGCGGCAGGTTCGTCACGACATCGGCCGGGAGAACGTCTTCTTCCTGCACGTGTCGTTGATCCCGTACCTCGCGCCGTCGGGAGAACTGAAGACCAAGCCCACCCAGCACTCTGTGGCCGCGCTGCGCAGCATCGGTATCACCCCGGACGCGTTGATCCTGCGCTGCGACCGTGACGTGCCCGAGCCGCTGAAGAACAAGATCGCGCTGATGTGTGACGTCGACATCGACGGCATCATCTCCACGCCCGACGCGCCCTCGATCTACGACATCCCGAAGGTGTTGCACCGCGAGGAGCTTGACGCATACGTCGTCCGCCGGCTCAACCTCCCGTTCCGTGACGTCGACTGGACCGAATGGGACGACCTGCTGCGCCGAGTGCACGATCCGCAGGAGACCGTGCGAATTGCCTTGGTGGGCAAGTACGTCGACCTCTCGGACGCCTATCTCTCGGTGAGCGAGGCGTTACGTGCGGCCGGCTTCAAGCACCGAGCCAAGGTGGAGATTCGCTGGGTGGGCTCCGACGACTGCGAGACGCCAGGCGGAGCCGCGTCGGTGCTCGAGGACGTCCACGGTGTGCTGATCCCCGGTGGCTTCGGCATCCGGGGAATCGAGGGCAAGATCGGCGCTATCTCGCATGCACGAGCCCGCGGGCTGCCCATATTAGGGCTGTGCCTGGGCATGCAGTGCATCGTGATCGAGGCCGCGCGGTCCGTCGGACTGACCGAGGCCAACTCTGCCGAATTCGATCCGGACACCCCCGACCCGGTGATCTCGACGATGGCCGATCAGGAAGTGATCGTCGCCGGCGAAGCCGACCTCGGCGGCACCATGCGGCTGGGAGCGTATCCGGCTGTGCTGGAGCCGGATTCCATTGTCGCCCAGGCATATCAATCAACCGAGGTTTCCGAGCGGCATCGGCATCGCTATGAGGTCAACAACTCGTACCGGGATCGCATCGCCGAGAGCGGCCTGAAATTCTCCGGGACGTCTCCCGACGGGCACCTGGTCGAGTTCGTCGAGTATCCGCCGGAGATGCACTCATTCGTGGTCGGCACCCAGGCCCATCCCGAACTCAAGAGCCGGCCGACCCGACCGCATCCGCTGTTTACTGGCTTCATCGGCGCGGCGATCGAGTACAAGGCGGGCGAGCGACTGTCCCTGGAGATGCCCGAGCGGCGCGCGAACGGCAGCGAGCAACACGATGGCGCAGAGCCGTCGCTGTCTGAGCCCGAGCCTGTTACCCGTGGGTGAGCACGTCTTTGAGACGACCTCGTCCGAGACCCTGCATGTCGGCAAGATTTTCGCGTTGCGGGCCGACCGTGTCCAGATGCCCGGCGGCAAGATCGTGACCCGAGAAGTCGTCGAGCACTTTGGCGCGGTCGCGATCGTCGCCATGGACGAGAACGGCCGAATCCCGATGGTCTACCAATATCGCCACCCCTTCGGTCGACGGCTGTGGGAGTTGCCCGCCGGACTGCTCGACGTCGACGGCGAGGCCCCGCATCTGAGCGCCGCACGGGAGCTTCGCGAGGAGGCCGGCCTGCAGGCGGAGACGTGGCAGCTGTTGGTCGATCTGGATTCCGCACCCGGCTTCAGCGACGAGTCGGTGCGGGTCTATCTAGCCACCGGCTTGACCGAGGTGCACCGGCCCGAGGCGCACGACGAAGAGGCCGACATAACCGTGGAGTGGTATTCCATCGCCGAGGCCGTGCAGCGGATTTTCAGCGGTGAGATCGTCAATTCCCTTGCAGTTGCCGGGGTTCTAGCCGCCTACGCGGTCAGCGAGGGCATCGCCGAGCCACGGCCGGTCGATGCGCCGTGGACCGACCGGCCGACGGCATTCAGCACGCGAAAGGCCTCCGGATGACGACGCTTGCGCCGCCGCTGGAGGGCCAACTGCAGGGATACCTCGATCATCTGACGATCGAGCGGGGAGTCGCCGCCAACACGTTGAGCTCCTATCGCCGCGACCTGCGCCGCTACTTCGAGCACCTCACCATGCGCGGTGTCGACGACCTGGCCAAGGTGAGCGAGGACGACGTCAGCGAATTCCTGATGGCGTTGCGCCGCGGTGATCCCGATTCCGGCGTCTCACCCTTGTCGGCGGTCTCGGCGGCCCGGACCCTGATCGCGGTGCGCGGTCTGCACCGGTTCGCGGCAGCCGAAGGCTTAGCCCAGTTCGACGTCGCACAGGCCGTCAAGCCACCGACACCGGGTCGACGGCTGCCCAAGAGCCTCAGCCTCGATCAGGTCCTCGCCCTGCTGGCCGGTGCCGGCGGCGACAGCCCGTCCGACGGCCCGTTGACGTTGCGTAACCGCGCACTGCTCGAGCTGCTCTACTCGACCGGCGCGCGCATCTCAGAAGCGGTCGGACTCGACGTCGACGACATCGACACGCACGCTCGGTCGGTGCTGCTGCACGGCAAAGGCGGCAAGCAGCGGCTGGTTCCGATCGGACGGCCTGCTGTGCAAGCACTCGAGGCCTATACGGTCCGCGGGCGATCCGAATTGGCCCGTCGCGGGCGCGGTACGCCGGCCATTTTCCTCAATGCCCGCGGTGGCCGGCTGTCGCGTCAGAGCGCGTGGCAAGTCCTGCAGGACGCCGCGGAGCGCGCCGGTATCACCGCAGGTGTCTCGCCGCACACCCTGCGGCACTCGTTTGCTACCCATCTGTTGGAGGGTGGTGCCGACGTCCGCGTGGTGCAGGAATTGCTGGGACACGCATCGGTGACCACGACCCAGATCTACACCATGGTCACCGTGCACGCGCTGCGTGAAGTCTGGGCCGAGGCCCACCCGCGGGCGCGTTAGCCGCCTAGGTAATCGGATTCCAACACCAGGTCGGTGACTAGGCTCTGGTACTCCACGTGGGCCTTATGCTCGACGGTTTTCCATAACGTGCCCTGATGCTGGCGCATGTATTCGCGGTACTTCGGGGCGCCGGGCACCCTGACGTTGTCGGCGACGACGATCGACCCGGTATGCAGCCAGCCCCGGTCGAGAATGCTCTGCAGGTCGACCAGATAGGCGTCCTTGTCGTGGTCGAGGAACACGAAATCCAGTGCGCCTGAACCGAACCCATGCTCGCGCGCCAACCCATCCAGCGTGTGTCCGCCATCGCCGATGGTGCCCACCACGCAAGTAATCCGATCGGCCACGCCGGCATGCGCCCAGATCTGGCGAGCATTGGCCGCGTTGGCCTCGGCAAGCTCGACCGAGTACACCTTGGCCGCCGGCGCCGACCGGGCGATCCGCAGAGCGCCGTAGCCGCAGTAGGTGCCTAGTTCGAGGGCCAGCTTCGGGTTGGCCCGTTGCACCGCGGCGTCCAGGAACGCGCCCTTCTCGTCACCGACGTTGATCAGCATCGACTTCTCGTAGGCGAACCGGTCGATGGTTGCCAGCACGTCGTCGACATCGCCCGCGCGAGCGTGCTTCAGCACGTACTCGACGGCGGCGGCTTCACGCCCGTCACCGATCTGGCCTGTGGTGGTGATGTTGCGAGCCCCGGCGGCCATCCGCCACACCGACCACCGCAACAGAGGAATGCGCTGCTTCAGACTCATGACGCCACACTAGCTCGGTTGGCATTCACACCGGCCTGTCCCCAAATTCGCTGGTTACGTTGTTGCGGGTCTCACAGCGCGGGCGCGTATACCCGTTAGACTCTGCTGCGATGTCTGCCATTTCCCGACCGCCGCGCATGCCGAGGCGATCCATGCTGCCGAGCCGCAGCCGGGCATGACTGACGACGCCGACAGCGGCACCGAAGTCGGCCTGACCGGGCGCCCACCGCGGCCGATCCCCGAACCCAAGACGCGCAGCTCGCACGGACCGGCCCAGGTCGTGGCGATGTGCAACCAGAAAGGCGGCGTGGGAAAGACCACGTCAACGATCAACCTTGGCGCCGCTCTCGCCGAATACGGCCGCCGGGTCTTGCTGGTGGACCTCGATCCGCAGGGAGCGCTGTCGGCCGGTCTCGGTGTGCCGCACTACGAGCTGGACCACACCATCCACAACTTGCTGGTCGAGCCGCGGGTGTCGCTCGACAACGTGTTGATGCACACGCGCGTCAAAAACTTGGACCTGGTGCCGAGCAATATCGATCTATCGGCCGCGGAGATCCAGCTGGTCAACGAGGTGGGCCGCGAGCAGACGCTGGCCCGTGCGCTGCATCCGGTGCTCGACCGTTACGACTATGTCCTGATCGACTGCCAGCCGTCGCTGGGTCTGCTGACCGTCAACGGACTAGCGTGC
>DATAZN010000040.1:0-8308 GCA_036272035.1 Mycobacterium sp.
CCGCATCCTTGGCATGGGCGATGTGCTGAGCCTGATCGAGCAGGCCGAGCAGGTCTTCGATGCGGAGCAGGCCGAGGCCGCGGCTGCCAAGATCGGATCCGGCGAGTTGACGCTGGAGGACTTCCTCGAGCAGATGCTGGCGATCCGCAAAATGGGCCCGATCGGCAATCTGCTGGGAATGCTTCCGGGCGCGGGTCAGATGAAAGAGGCCCTGGCCGCCGTCGACGACAGCCAACTCGACCGGCTGCAAGCCATCATCCGCGGCATGACCCCGCAGGAGCGGGCCGACCCGAAGGTCATCAACGCGTCGCGCCGCCTGCGCATCGCCAACGGCTCGGGTGTGTCAGTGTCCGAGGTCAATCAACTGGTCGACCGATTCTTCGAGGCCCGCAAGATGATGTCCTCGATGGTCAGCGGCATGGGCATACCCGGGTTGGGACGAAAGTCGGCGACCCGAAAGAACGCAAAAGGCAAGGGCAAGAAGGGCAAGAAGCGTGGGCCGACGCCGCCCAAGGTCCGCGGTCCGCTTGGCGCAGGCATGCCGGCCGGATTCCCCGATTTGTCCAACATGCCGCAGGGTCTGGACGAATTGCCGCCCGGGCTGGCCGATTTCGATTTGTCCAAGCTGAAATTCCCGGGCAAGTAGTGCCGCAACACGTTCGAGGGATCGGGCTACCCGACGAAGATCCCATCGAACTGTGGATCGTTGACGGTCGGATCAGCCGCGAACCGGTCGGCGGCGCTGACACGATTTTCGATGGCGGCTGGATTCTGCCCGGGCTGGTCGATGCGCATTGCCATGTCGGGCTGGGGCCGCAGGGCGGCGTCGAACTCGATGAGGCGATCGCGCAGGCCGAAGCCGACCGCGAGGTCGGTGCGTTGCTGCTGCGCGACTGCGGATCGCCGATCGACACCCGCAGCCTCGACGACCGTGACGACTTGCCTCGCATCATTCGCGCCGGTCGGCATCTGGCCCGTCCCAAGCGGTACATCCCCGGCCTGCCGATCGACATCGAGGACGAATCACAGCTCCCGGAGGCGGTGGCTGAGCAGGCGCGGCGCGGCGACGGCTGGGTCAAGTTGGTCGGCGACTGGATCGACCGCGGCATAGGCGATTTGGCGCCGTTGTGGTCCGACGACGTGCTGACGGCAGCGATCGACGTCGCCCACGCCCACGGCGCGCGGGTCACCGCGCACGTCTTCGGCGAGGATGCGCTGCCCGGATTGATCCGGTCGGGGATCGACTGCATCGAGCACGGCACCGGGCTCACCGAAGACCTCATCGAGTTGATGGTGGAACACGGGACCGCGCTGGTGCCGACCCTGATCAACGTCGAGAACTTTCCCGGCATCGCCGACGCCGCGCAAAAGTATCCCGTCTACGCCGCCCACATGCGCGACCTGTACGCCAACTGCTATCCCCGGTTGACCGCGGCCCGAGAGGCCGGCGTACCGATCTATGCCGGCACCGATGCGGGCGGCATGATCGCCCACGGGCGGATCGGCGACGAAGTCGAGGCCCTGACCCGCATCGGGATGACCCCGACCGAAGCGCTCGGCGCGGCGTGCTGGGACGCCCGTGATTGGCTCGACCGTCCAGGCTTGGACGATGGCGCTTCGGCAGACATGTTGTGCTACTACGACGATCCCCGTTACGGCCCTGAGGTGCTGCACCGCGCGGACGTGGTCGTGCTGCGCGGGCAGTTCTACTGACCCGGAGCGCCACCGTGCCGATACCCGAATTCGTCGTCGAGCTTCGTCGGCACATCGGGCATGCGCCGTTGTGGTTGGCCGGGATAACCGCCGTGGTTATCCGCGATCAGCGGGTGCTCCTGATCCAACGGTCCGACAACCAGGCATGGACGCCAGTCACCGGAATTGTCGAACCGGGGGAGAACCCGGCCGACTGTGCAGTCCGAGAAGTGTTCGAAGAGAGCGGTATCCACGCGGTCGCCAGACGATTGGCCTGGGTGCACGTGACGCGTCCGATCGTCCATGTCAACGGCGATCACGCGCAGTACCTCGACCATGTATTCCGGATGGACTGGGTGGGCGGCGAGCCCTTCCCCGCGGACGACGAAAGCCTGCAGGCTCGCTGGTTCGATATCGCCGATACGCCGGATATGTCCGATGACATACGCCGACGCATCGAGCTTGCCAGAGCTGGCAACCTGGACTCGCCAACTGTTTTCGAGACAGGCGTGTCATGACCGACAACAGCCCCGGGTATACCGTCGACCGGCTCGCGGAATTCGTGGTCAACGCTGAGCAGTCCGATATCAGCGGGGACGCCCGGGCAGCGCTGAAACGTAATGTCCTGGACAGCATCGCCTGTGCGATCGGCGCACTCGACGGCGAACTCATTCCCGCGATCCGCGCACACGCCGAACAGTTCAGCGGCCGCCCGACCGCGACTTTCGTCGGCGGCGAGCGCGCGTCGGTGGATCAAGCTGCCTTCTTCAACGCGGTGCTGGTGCGCTATCCCGATCTCCTCGATACGTTTCTGACGCCCGGCGGTTTGTGCCATCCGGCGGACAACTTCGGTGCGGTGTTCGCCGTCGCCGAGCACGTCGGCGCCAGCGGGTCGGACTTCCTGCTGGCTCTCGCGATCGCCTACGAGGTCCAATGTCGTTTCAGCGCACAGGTTCCTGTGATGGGCCGCGGCCTCAACCACGCGCTGCAACTGGGAATCTCGTCCGCGGCAGGCTCGGCGAAGTTGCTCGGCCTTGGGGTCGCCCAGACCGGCGACGCCGTCGCCGCCTCCGCGGTGGACAACGTGTCGCTCGCAGCCGTGCACACCGAACCGGTGTCGACATGGAAGGGCATCTCGCCGGCCATCACCGGGATGCGCGCTGTCTATGCCACGATGCTTGCCGGCCGCGGAATCACCGGCCCGCGTGCGCTTTTCGAGGGCCCGAATGGGCTTGAGCAGTTGTTCGATCAGCGAATCGATCTGCGCACATCCGACCGCGCACTGATCGCTGTCGAGCAGACCTATCTCAAGCAGTACTGCGCGTTGATCCACGGCCAGGTGGTTATCGACGCAACGCTGGCGCTGCGTGACGAGCACGGCATCACCGGCGCCGACGTCGAGACTGTGGCACTCGAGGTCTTCCAAGGTGCATTCGACATCGCCGGCGGTGGCCGTTATGGCAACAAGGACCACCCGTCTACCAAAGAGCAGGCGGATTACAACCTCAAGTATCTGGTGGCCGCAGCGCTGCTAGACGGTCAGGTCGGTCCCGAACAGCTTGAGACACAACGAGTCCGCTGCGGTGACGTCCAAGAGCTGCTGGCGCGGGTACATGTCCGGGCCGCAGCCGATCTGACCGAGACCTATCCCGAGCGCACTCAGGCTCGCGTGCAGATCACGCTCAAGGACGGTCGTGAGTTTCGCCGCGAACAGTCCGACTTCGAAGGCTCGCCGACTCGGCCCCTGTCCTGGGATCGGGTGGTGGAGAAATTCCATTGGCTCGCCGAACCATTCGCCGACGATGCGCTGCGCGCCCAGATCATCGACGCCGTACACCGTCTGGACGACATCTCGGTCGCGGAGCTCACGGCGCTTCTCGGTGCGGTGAGTCCATCGGTGCAGCGGCCGCGCAGCAGGGGACGGCTTTAGCGAGGTGGACCCAGAAAAGATTGCGAGTACTCGCTATCTATGCTAGCTTGGCGACACCCCAACGATGCGGAGGACGATAGTGAGCTACGACGTGATCATTCGCGACGGATTGTGGTTCGACGGAACCGGCAGCACGCCGCAAACCCGCACGTTGGGCATCCGCGACGGTGTCGTGTGCACGGTGTCGTCAACCCCATTGGACGAGACCGGCTGCCCCGAAATCATCGACGCGAAGGGTAAGTGGGTCGTCCCCGGATTCGTCGACGTGCACACCCATTACGACGCCGAGGTGCTGCTGGACCCCGGATTGCGCGAGTCGGTGCGCCACGGTGTCACCACGGTGTTGCTCGGCATGTGCTCGCTCTCGACGGTCTACGCCAACGCCGACGACGCCGCCGACCTTTTCAGCCGGGTCGAGGCGGTGCCGCGCAAATTCGTCCTGGCTGCACTGCAGGACAACAAGACCTGGTCGACTCCCGCGGAATACGTCGAGGCGATCGACGGCCTGCCGTTGGGCCCGAATGTCAGCTCGCTGCTAGGTCATTCGGATCTCCGGACCTCGGTGCTCGGTCTCGATCGCGCCACCACCCGCGATGTGGAGCCCACCGACGCCGAGCTCGACAAGATGGCCGCGTTGCTGGACGACGCTCTCGAGGCCGGCATGCTCGGCATGTCCGGGATGGACGCGGCGATCGACAAACTCGACGGCGACCGCTTCCGCTCCCGTGCGCTGCCGTCCACCTTCGCGACGTGGCGAGAACGCCGCAAGCTGATCAAGGTGCTGCGCAAGCGCGGCCGGATTCTGCAAAGCGCGCCCAACGTGGCCAAAGCCGAATCCGGACTGCTGTTCTTCCTGGCCAGTAGCCCACTGTTCGGGCTGCGCAAAGCCGTTCGCATGAGCCTGCTGGTATCTGCCGACGCCAAGTCGATGCCATTGGCGGTACACGTCTTTGGCCTGGGCACTCGGCTGATGAACTTCGTTCTGCGCTCGAAGGTTCGATTCCAGCACCTGCCGGTGCCGTTCGAGCTTTACTCAGACGGCATCGACCTGCCGGTCTTCGAAGAGTTCGGTGCGGGGACCGCCGCGCTACACCTGCGAGACGAGCTGGAGCGCAATGAGTTACTGGCCGACACGGAGTACCGCCGCAGGTTTCGTCGGCAGTTCGACCGCGTCAAGCTCGGACCGTCGCTGTGGCACAAGGACTTTCACGACGCAGTGATCGTCGAATGCCCGGACAAGACGCTGATCGGCAAGAGCTTCGGTGCGATCGCCAAGGAGCGAGGACTCCACCAGCTGGATGCGTTCCTCGATGTCCTGGTCGAAAACGGTGAGCGCAACGTGCGCTGGACCACCATCGTCGCCAACCATCGGCCCAAGCAGCTGAACAAGTTGGCCGCCGAACCGAGCATCCACATGGGCTTTTCCGACGCCGGTGCGCACCTGCGCAACATGGCCTTCTACAACTACTCGCTGCGGTTCCTCAAGCGCACGCTGGACGCCTACCGAGATGGACAGCCCTTCCTCACCATCGAACGCGCGGTGCATCGCCTGACTGGTGAAGTGGCCGAATGGTTCGGTCTGGACGCCGGCACCTTGCGGGAAGGCGATCGTGCCGACTTCGTGGTGATCGATCCCGCCGGCCTGGATGACTCGGTGGATGCCTACCACGAGGAAAAGGTCCCGTTCTACGGCGACCTGAGCCGCATGGTCAACCGCAACGACGCGGCGGTGGTGGCAACGGGTGTGAACGGCGCAATTGTGTTCCGCAACGGCGAATTCCGTGACGGCTACGGGAAGACGGTGAAGTCCGGCCGCTACCTGCGGGCGGGCGCGGGTCGTCGACAACTCGCCGGCTCGAGGGCGTAGGTCACCCGATGGCAAGGACGCAGCAACAGCGCCGGGAAGAGACGGTGGCGCGACTGCTCGAGGCCAGCATCGCGACGATCATCGAGGTCGGATACGGCCGGGCCTCCGCGGCGGTTATCACCAAGCGGGCCGGGGTATCCGTCGGCGCCTTGTTCCGGCACTTCGACACGATGGGCGACTTCATGGCCGCCACGGCGTACGAAGTGCTTCGGCGGCAACTGGATTCGTTCACCAAGCAGGTCGCCGCGATACCTTCTGACCGACCGGCGATGGAGGCGGGACTGACAATCCTGCGAGACATCACCAGCAGCCCTACCAACGCCGTGCTCTACGAATTGATGATCGCCGCGCGCACCGACGAAAAGCTCAATGCCACTTTGCAAAACGTACTCGAGCAATACACCAGCAAGGTCTGCGACGCCGCGCGCGCATTACCCGGTGCCGACAGTTTGTCGCAGGAAACGTTCCCGGTTCTGGTGGCGTTGTTGACCAATACCTTCGATGGAGCCGCGATGTTGCGGGCCGTGCTACCGCAACCCGACATCGAAGATCGGCGGATCGCCCTGCTGTCGTCGTTGTTGAGCGGCATCGGCCTGCCGGGCTGACCGCCTAGCCGTCGGTGAGTTTCCCGACGGCGTCGTCCAGCCTCCGGCACACGCTCATCAACTCGTTGATACCCAGCAACGTGAGTGGTCGATGCGTGGCGGGCCCATCGGCGACCACACAGAACGGGATGGATTCGCCGAGGTTGTCGCGGGTCTTCATCAAGACGCTGATGCCGGCCGAGCCGAGGAATTCGACCTTCAACAAGTCGATGATCAGGCCTTTGGGCTTTTTGGCGAGCGCGGAATCGATGGCCTCGGTCAACCCGGGAGCGGTAAGCATGTCGACGCTTCCGCGCACGGCTACTACCGCCAACCCCTCGACCTCCGACTCATGGGTGCTGAAGTCATCTTTGTCGGATTGAGGTGGCGAACCAGATTCAGCGTGTTGGTTTTCGGCCATCAACGATCTCTCATTCCTTACGGACACCTGCGTCGGCTACTAACCGACGCAGACATCGTTGACAATGGCTGTCGACTCAACCCACGGACACTGTCGACGCATGTCGACCGGCCGCCGCGGATGCTCATATTGGACTCCTGTGCAATAAGCTGCCACGGCATTGGAAGACTAGCCGAAACCGTGGCGGGTGTCGTCTGAGACCTACAGCGTGCCGATTCCCGACTGAGGGTTGAGAGCGAAGCCCCAGTCGAGCAGGCCGCCGGCCTGATCCCAGTAGGTTGGTCCGCCCTCGCGCACCAGCCCGTACATCATGGCTACCACCAGGCGGCGGCCCCCGCGAGCCGCGGCGCCGACGAATGTCTTGCGCGCGGCATCAGTGAACCCGGTCTTGCCGCCGATGGCGCCCGGGTACCGCGTCAGGAGTTCGTCGTGGTTGACGATCGGGTGGTCTCCGTTGTCGCCCGGGAACATCCCCGACGGCTCGGCGGTGATCTGAGCGAACACCGGGTTGGCCATCGCCGCGCGGAAGATGACGGCCAGGTCGTGAGCTGTCGACCAACCCGAGCCGCCAGGCCCGTCCAAGCCCGACGGGGTCGACGCATGGGTGTTCACCGCACCCAGCGATGCCGCCTTGGCGTCCATCTTGGCCACGGTGGCGTCCGGGCCACCCAGCATGTGCGCCAGCGTGTTCGCCGCGTCGTTACCCGACACCAGCAGCAGGCCGTCCAGCAGCTGGCGCGTCGTATAGGTGCGGCCAGCTTTCACGCCCACACAGTTGCATTCGACCTGGCTGTCGGCCGGGTCGGCGACGACGGTCGAGTCCAGGCTCAGCTCGTCAAGGGCCACCAGCGCCAGCAGCACCTTGATGGTGCTGGCCGGTGGATGACGAAGGTTCTCGTCGCGTGCGGCCAGCACTTGACCAGAATCGAGATCTGCGACCAGCCAGGTCTGAGCCGGCCCATCGGGGATGGGCACCGAACCGACCGGCTGCACGCCGGCGTCCGCCCAAGCAGTTGCATTGGTGCCGACAAGGGAGAAGACAGCCGCGACTGCGGCGAGCAGCTTCCGCATGGCCACTGAGCGTACCGGCCCGTCTTGCCCCCTCGCCGACTACGCGGCTGGGAGGTGCCCCCACAGCGGCTTGCGATGCAACCTGCATCGTCGTCGGGCGCCTTACCGGCCCGCGCCGCCTGTCGTCGACCTCGGAGGTGTTCAATCGACCCATGTTGAGCCACGCCGAAATCTCGGACCGGTTGGAAATCCAGCAGCTGATCGTTGATTACTCGACCGCGATCGACACGCGTCGCTTCGACGATCTGGACGCGGTATTCACCCAGGACGCCTACATCGATTACACGGCCCTCGGTGGCATCGAAGGCCGCTATCCGGAGGTGAAGGCCTGGTTGGCCGAGGTCCTGCCGAACTTTCCGATGTACGCGCACATGCTGGGCAACTTCTCGATTCGGATCGACGGGGACATCGCGTCGTCACGGACGATTTGTTTCAATCCGATGGTATTGCGGAGGACGACGACAAAAGACCAGGAACAGATCATGTTCTGCGGCTTGTGGTACGACGACGAGTTCGTCCGCACCGCCGACGGGTGGCGGATGACCCGCCGGGTGGAGACCAAGTGCTTCCAGAAAATCCTGTAGGAGCCGCGCTCGGACTGAATTCTGACTTCAGGCCCGGCTCTGGCACAATAGGCGGCTGTCCGCCGCGCGACCCATTGTTTGCGCGATGCTTGTTCGGCGGTCACACACGCGAGGCAAAACCGGATCCGGGCATCCCGCCCGAATCGCTGAATTGCAGCG
>DATAZN010000041.1:0-12914 GCA_036272035.1 Mycobacterium sp.
CGCAACGCTGCCGTGAGCTCTTGCTCGTCCGCATCGGACGCAGGCAGCCCGAGAATTCGGTGCTGGTGGCCCCGCCCGGTCAGCGCCTCTACCAGCGGCTGAACCGCGTCGTCATCTCCGCCAATGAGCAGCCAGGTAGCCTCCTCACCGGACTCGGCATCGGAAATCGCCGCGTTGGTTTTCTCCCAACGGAACTCGTAACGCGCATCGGCGATCGACTTAGTCTTGCGCTGCTGGTTGTGTTGTGCCGCAAGCTTCGTCAGCACGTTCAGTGTCTGCGGATCGTCGCCCGCACCGCCGAGTAACGCGGCCAGTTCTTCGATCCGGCCGTCTTCGAGAAGCCGAACGGTTTCGCTCGCAGACCCGAGATGGGATTGCTGGCTGGGCAGTTGGCGATTTTCCCGGTACCAGTACTGGCGATGCTGAAACGGATAGGTGGGTAGATCGAGCTTGCGCGCCGGCCCCTGCCGCGCAGCGCCGAAGTCTGGCAGATGCCCCAACGCATATGCGTCCGCGAGGGCTTCGGTGATCTGGCGGTGGTCCGCGGTGTTTTTACGCAGTGACGCGATCGCCCGCGGGGTGGTGGCCGGGTCCGGCCATGCACGCAGAGCCGCGGCGGTGAGCACCGGTTGCGGCCCGATTTCCAGCAGCACCTTGCAACTCAGGTCGGACAGTGTCTGCACGCTCTTGGCGAATTCCACCGGCTGGCGCGCGTGGCGACGCCAGTAATTGCCGTCCAGCTTCTGACTCCGGCCGATTACAGCGCCGGTGCGGTTGTCCACCAAAATCCGTTGCGGCGATGCGTATTTGAAGCCATCTGCATACGCCTCGAACTCGTCGAGGATCGGGTCCAACAGCGCCGAGTGAAACGCGTGGCTGGTTTCCAGCCAGTCGCAACGAACGCCGTCAGCCGTCAACCTGGCCACCGCCTGGTCCAAATCACCTGCGGGGCCGGATAATACGGTGTTTGCCCCGTTGTAGGCGGCCACCGACAAGCTCGGGAACTGGTCGGTGAGGCCCTCGACACGCTCGGCGGCGGCGAACACCGCAACCATCCGACCGCCCGCGGGCAAGCTGCCAAATAGCCGGCCGCGCTCGGCCATCAGTCGCGCGCCATCCTCCAGGCTGAACACGCCCGCAACGCAGGCCGCCGAATACTGACCGACGCTGTGGCCCAGCACCACGGCGGGCTCGAACCCCCAAGACTGCCAGAGCCGGGCCAAACCCATCTCTACCGCGAACAAAGCGGGCTGGGCGTAGGCCGTCTGCCGCAGCGTTTCTTCGGCCTCTGCGCTGTCCGCATCGAAAATTACGTCCAGCAACGGCTTTTCGAGCACATCGGCGACCGCCGCAGCGCACTGGTTCAACGTCTCGGCAAACAGCGGCTCGGTCTCGAACAGCTCCCGCGCCATGCCGGGGTACTGACTGCCCTGGCCGGTGAACAACCATGCCGTCTTCGGAGTGGCATCGGAAACCCCGCGCACCAAGCCGGGCGCTGGGCGGTCGTCGACGAGTGCACCGAGCAGCTCAGTGGCGGATTCCCGGGAGTTGACCACAAGCGCGGCCCGATGCTCGAAGTGCGCTCGCCCCACCCCAGTGGTCAAGCACACGTCGGCCAGGGTGGCCTCCGGGTGCGCACTCATCCAGCTGCGGTATTGGTCGGCGATCTGAACCAATGCGTCCGGCGTGCGCGCCGAGACCGGCAGGATGCTGAACCGTTTCTCCGAAGCCTCGTCGGCCGGGGCCGCGGCGGCCTGGGCCGCTTGCGCAGGTGCCTCCTCGAGGATGACGTGAGCGTTGGTGCCGGCGAACCCGAACGAGCTGACGCCGGCGATACGCGCTTCACCGCTGCGCTCCCAAGGGGTCGCCTTCTGGACCACCTTCAGCCCAAGCCGATCCCACGGAATGTGCGGCGACGGAGTCTGAAAGTTCAGATGCGCCGGCAGCAACTCGTTCTCGAGCGACAGGATGACCTTGATGACGCCCGCGATACCGGCGGCGGCCTCCAAGTGGCCGATATTCGTCTTCGCCGAACCGATCAGCAAGGGGTCGCCGGCCTTGCGTCCCTCGCCCAGAACAGCGCCGGCGGCCTGAGCCTCGATCGGGTCACCCAGCGATGTCCCGGTCCCGTGTGCCTCAAGGTAGTCGACGTCGGCGGGTACTAAGCCGGAGCGCTTCACCGCCTCGGCAATAACCCGTTGTTGCGCAACGCCATTCGGAACCGTCAAGCCACCCGATGCGCCATCCTGGTTGATCGCGCTGCCCCGGATGATGGCCCGAATCCGGTCGCCGTCGTTGATCGCGTCCTCGAGCCGCTTGATGACAATGACGCCGCAACCCTCGCCACGCACGTAGCCGTCTGCGGCCGCGTCGAACGTCTTGCACCGGCCATCGGGCGCGAGCATGTGCGCATGGGAGAAGGTGATCATCGTCGCCGGGGTGAGGATGGCGTTCGCGCCGCCAGCCAGAGCGAGGTCGCACTCGCCCAGTTGCAGCGCCTGACATGCGTGATGGATTGCCACCAACGACGAGCTGCACGCCGTGTCGACGGCGACCGCGGGACCCTGCAGCCCCAACCGGTAGCTGATCCGGCCCGCCGCGGCGGCATTCGACGTTCCGATCGCCATATAGGCTTCGATCTCGGGGAAAGTCATATCGCCCGACGCCATTCCCAGGTAGTCGTGGGTGGCCAGGCCGACAAACACGCCGGTGTTGGTGTCCGCCAAAGCCGTTGGCGCGGTGCCAGAATGCTCCACCGCCCGCCACGCCGTCTCGAGCAACAGCCGATGCTGCGGATCCAACAATTTGGCCTCGCGCGTCGATATACCGAAGAACGGCGCATCGAACCCCGTCACGTCGTCGACGAAGCCTGCCCGACGGGTCACAATCTTGCCGGGCGCGTCGGGGTCCGCGTCGAAGAACTCGTCGACGTCCCACCGGTCCTCGGGTATCTCCGATACCGCGTCCCGGCCTTCGCGCAGCAAATCCCAGAACTCGGCCGCATCCGCGGCACCCGGAAAGCGCGCCGCATAGCCGACGATCGCAAAACTTGATGTTGGCTGCAGGGGGCCTTCAACGGATACCATGCGCTGTCCTCTCGATTGGGGGGACTGTGGAAGATCCGCTCGCCGCGTGCGGCCCGGATGCGCAACAGGATTGCTGTCACGGCCAGGTAATGCAAGTGCCGTTCCGGCGGCAGTGCCGGATAACGCGACCGTACCGCACGGTATGGCGATAACCGGCGATGTTCGCGTTTCTATGTCAAGACGGGTTTCCAGGTCAATAGGTGCTCCAATTGACACTACCGAAGCTGTCAGGTGCCCGTACTCGCCACCGACACCGGGCGACAGTGACAGGTGGGCGGGATATCTTGGGTCTCGCCGATCGGCAGCAGAGGCCGTACCGGGCCGTTCATATCAGGAGGACAATCTTTTGCGCATCGGGCAGATTACGGTCGGCTCACTTAATGAGTGGACGCTGACCCCGGGCACCGTCACCTCGTGGCACCCGACCGCTGCAGCTGCGGAAAAAGCGCACCAAGCGCCGGTCAGCCAGGTGCCGGTCAGCTACATGCAGGGCCAACACCTACGTAACTACTATGACCGGACAGCTGCCGGACTGAACTTTTCCCGGCAGATCATCGCCAGCTGCGATGCGAAGGGCGAGTGCGATATTGCCGCCATGGACATCGCTCTCAACGCCTACGTGCGTCGCCACGACACATTCCGCAGCTGGTTCGAGCACACCGACGATGACACGTTCGTCAGGCACACCATCACCGATCCGGCTGACATCGAATTCGAGCCGGTCCACCAAGGCCACATGACCGTCGATGAAATTCGCGAGCACACCACCGCGATACCCAATCCGTTGGAGTGGGGCTGCTTCACCTTCGGGATCGTGCAGCGTGAGGGCCAGTTCACGTTTTTTGTCGCGATGGATCACGTGCACGGCGACGCGACGTTGATCGGCACCACGATGATGGAAGCCAACGGTATGTATGCGGCGTTGAGCGGTGGCGGTGAAGCGCTGGAGCTCCCCGACGCCGGCAGCTTCGACGACTTCTGCGTCCGCGAGCGCGAGTCCACCTCGGCGTTCACCCTGGATTCGCCGGGAGTGCAAGCGTGGATCGACTTCGCTGAGAACAACAACGGCGGCTTTCCCGAGTTCCCCCTTCCGCTGGGGGACCCGCAAAAGACGACCAGCAGCGAAATGTCCTCCGAACTGCTGATGGACGATGCGCAGGCCGGGCGATTCGAATCGGCGTGCGGGACGGCCGGGGCGCGCTTCGTCGGTGGCCTGTTCGCCTGTCTTGGGCTGGTGGAGCACGAATTCACCGGCGCTCTCACCTACTACGGGCTTACCCCGCGGGATTCCCGCACCGGCGCGGACAACTTCATGACCCAGGGCTGGTTCACCGGGCTGATCCCGATCACGGTGCCCATCGCCGCGACCTCGTTCAACGAGGCGGCATACGCCGCCCAGACTTCTTTCGACTCGGGTCTGGACATGTCGCGGGTGCCGTATTACCGAGTACTTGAGTTGGCGCCGTGGTTGAAATGGCCACAACCGAATTTTCCGGTGTCCAATTTCCTGCATGGCGGGGCGGCTCCGCTCAACGCTATTCTCGCGGCAGGCGACATGGGCCTGGCGGACAACATCGGGATCTACCCCGATGGGCGATTCTCGTATCAGCTGACGATCTATATCTTCCGGTACAAAGAGGGCACGGTGATGGCGGTCATGCATCCCGATAATCCGGTGGCCCGGAAGTCAGCTACCCGCTACATGGAGGCGATGCGGTCGGTGTGCACACGGGTTGCTGATAGCGGGCACTGGGGCCGCGTCGCATAGCGTGAGCAGGTGGATGGTTAAAACGGTGTGTGATGCGTCGGCGAGCGTCGCCGACGGGCGCAGAAGCTGCGCCGAACGGGGGCGGGGACGCTATGCGGCGACTAGCTGACTTTGTGGTGCGATGGCCCTGGCTGGTGATAGGGCTCTGGGTAGCGGTTGCGGTCGCGCTACCGCTGACGTTCCCGTCGCTGAACGAGATGGCCCAGAAGCATCCACTCGCCATCCTGCCTAATGATGCGCCGTCGAGCGTCACCGCCCGGAAGATGACCGAGGCGTTTCACGAATCGGGCTCCGAAGACCTGCTGCTGGTCGTCCTAACCGACGACAAGGGTCTTGGCCGCGACGACGAAGCGGTGTACGGCAAGCTGGTGGACGCGTTGCGTCAGGACACCCGCAATGTGGTGATGCTGCAGGATTTCATCACCACGCCACCGCTGCGTTCCATCGTGACCAGCAAGGACGACAAAGCCTGGGTGCTCCCAGTGGGTGTTGCGGGCGAGTTGGGAACGCCACGGTCCTACGTCGCCTACAACCAGATCAGTGATGTCGTCACTCATGCCGTCGCAGGGACGTCACTGCGGGCGAACATTACCGGGCCCGCGGCGACGGTCGCCGACCTGACCGTCGCGGGCGAGAAGGATCGGCTTCCGATCGAGCTGGCGATCGGCGTGCTGGTGCTGCTCGTACTGTTGGTGGTGTATCGCAGCGTGGTCACCATGCTGCTACCGCTGACCTCGATCGGGTTGTCCCTGATGATCGCGCAGTCGATGGTGGCCGTTTACTCCGCGCTGACCGGCACCGGTGTCTCGAATCAGTCCATCGTCTTTCTGAGCGCGATCATGGCCGGCGCCGGAACTGACTACGCGGTCTTCCTCATCAGCCGATATCACGACTACCTACGGTTGGGTGAGGCGTCCGATCAGGCGGTCAAGCGGGCATTGATCTCGATCGGAAAAGTGATCGCCGCATCCGCCACCACGGTGGGAATCACGTTCCTGCTGATCAGCTTCGCCCGCATGGGCATCTTCAAGACGGTCGGGGTGGCTGCGGCGATCGGGATCGGCGTGGCGTTCCTGGCCGCGGTGACGTTGCTGCCGGCCATCCTTTCGCTTGCGGGCCCCCGTGGCTGGGTCAAGCCGCGCCGCGAACTGACCGCCCGGTTATGGCGACGTTCAGGTATCCGCATCGTGCGCCGGCCCAAGACTCATCTGGTGGCCAGCCTGCTGGTGCTGGCCATCCTGGCCAGCTGCTCTGCCTTTGTCCGTTACAACTACGACGACCGGAAGGCATTGGGGGCTTCCGCTCCGAGTTCCGTCGGATATAACGTGCTGGATCGACATTTCCCGGTGAATCAATCGATTCCGGAATACATCCTCATCCAGTCGCCCCGCGACCTGCGCACGCCGCAGGCCCTGGCCGATTTGGAACAAATGGCGGACCGAGTCAGTCAATTGCCGAACATCGCCGCGATCAGTGGTATCACCCGGCCGACCGGGAACGTGCCGGAGCAATTCAGGGCTACCTATCAGGCGGGCGCCATAGGCACCTTCCTGCAGGGCGGTTCGGAGCTGATCAACGACCACACCAGCGAACTCAACCGGCTGTCGGAAGGGGCAGGCACGCTGGCCAGCAACCTTGACGAGGTGCGCGGCCAGGTCAGCCAGCTGGCAGCCAGTGTGCAGGACCTGGAGAATTCCATGTCCTCGACGAAGGACCAGTACAGCGGCGACGCCCTGGTGAAACAAGTCGACATCACCGCCCAGCTCGTCGACCACGTCAACTCGCTCACCAATGCCATGGGCTTTACGTACGGCGGCGCCAAGGACTTTTTCGCCTGGATAGGTCCGGTGGTGATGGCCCTGCGCGCTAATCCTGTATGCGATGTCGATGAGTCCTGCAGCAACACCCGCGACACGTTCGAGCAGCTGCTGAGTTCGCGAGATCGAGAAGACGTCGATGCGATCAACGACCTGGCCCACCAGCTGCAGCAATACCCGGACAAAGAGGCATTGAAGGCATCGGCAGAGCGTATTCGGGCGTCATTCACGAGGCTCACCGGTGTGCTGCAATCCATGGGGTTGGATCAGCCCGGCAGCGTCAAGACCAACCTCAACACCCTGCAAAGTGGCGCGGACCAATTCGCCGGTGGAAGCCGGGAGGTGGCTGATGCGGTGGCTCAGCTCGTTGACCAGGTCAAACAGATGGGCGCGGGGCTCAGCGAGTCAGCCACGTTCCTGTTGTCGCTGAAGCACGACGCGGCCCAACCCGCCATGGCCGGGTTCAACATCCCGTCACAGTTGCTGCACTTGGAAGAATTCAAGAAGGCCGCCAACGTCTTCATGTCGCCGGACGGCCATTCGGTGCGGTACTTAGTACAGACCAAGCTCAATCCGTTCAGCACCGAAGCGATGGATCAGGTCAACTCGATCCTTGCGACCGCCAAGGGAGCTCAACCGAACACCGCGCTGTCGGACGCCAAGATATCGATGGCGGGGTTCACCGTAGGCCTCAAGGACACCCGCGATTACTACAACCACGACATCCGATTCATCATCGCGGTCACCCTCCTTGTGGTGCTGCTGACCTTGATGGCGCTGCTGCGCGCGATCGTCGCGCCGTTGTATCTCGTTGCTTCCGTGGTGATTTCGTATCTGTCAGCGGTCGGCATCGGCGTGCTGTTCTTCCAATTCATCCTCGGCCAGCATCTGCACTGGAGCGTGCCGCCGCTGGCATTCGTGGTATTGGTCGCGGTGGGAGCCGATTACAACATGCTGCTTGTCTCGCGAATGCGTGACGAGTCGCCGCGCAGCATGCGCTACGGCATCATCCGCACGCTGAGTTCGACGGGCGGTGTGATCACTGCCGCGGGCGTGATCTTCGCCGCCTCGATGGCTGGTTTGTTGTTCTCCAGCATCGGTACTGTGGTCCAGGGTGGTGTCATCATCGGCATCGGGATTCTGCTGGACACCTTCCTGGTTCGCACCATCACGGTTCCCGCTTTGGCCGCGCTGATCGGGCGGGCGAACTGGTGGCCATCGCGGGCTGCGAAGGTTCGCGTACCCGCATAATCTGTGTGAGACTACGAGACAAAGATGAGTGGTCGGGGGTCGCGATGAAGAAACTGCTCGCAGGAGTTAGTGCGCTGGTAAGCATCAGCGCCACAGGATGTTTCGGCATCGGCGCCGCTACCGCCGACGACACGCCCATCAGCGGGCCGCCAACTCCGGGAGCGCCCGGTGACCAGACCGCCTACGCCCTCGGCGGCGCTCACGTCCTGGGCGTGCCCTACGACCAATACATCAAGATGGAGGGCGCAGACTGGTTCCCCGGCCAGCGGCGCCAAATCGTTCGCTACCCGGCCGGCCAGGTTCAGGGGCACGTGCTGGCGACCCTCTTCCCGGGTCTCAAGCCGGAAATCGACAATTTCGACCACGACTTTGCGGGCATCGGCCTGGACGGCCCCAGCGTGGGTTATTCGGTCGACGTGGGAGTGGACAATCTCGTTGCGGCGATCCGCACCACGGGTCGGCCCGGTACGGCAATCGGCCTGTCCGAGGGCGGGTTCGTGGTCGACGGCGCGCAAGCCCGGCTGGCGACTGACCCGAACGCTCCCCCGGCTAACACGCTGAACTTCGCCACGTTTGGCGACCCGATCGGGCACCATGCCTTCGGTCAGAGTTTCCTGTCCGCCACATTCCCGGTCGGCAGCGTGGTTCCCGCGCTCGACTACACCATGCCGCCTCCGTACGAAAGCCAGTACGACACCGACAGGTTCGTGGCCGCATACGACTCGATCGCGGACTTCCCGGATCGGCCGGACAACATGTTCGCTCTCGCCAACACGCTGATGGGCCTGGCCACCGGACACACCGCGGTGGCCTTCACGAACAAGAGCATGGTGCCGCCGCAGAACATCAGGACGACGATCAACTCCCGGGGCGCCAAAGACACCACGATCATGGTGCCGCAAAAGCACATTCCTCTTGTCATGCCGCTGAAATACATCGGGATCCCGGAAGACACGCTGAACAAGCTCGACGCCATCCTGATCCCCCGAGTGAACGCGGGCTACTCGCGGAACGACGACCCCTCGACCGCTCCGCTTCAGGTGGACCCGGTGCACGGCTTCGACCCGGCGGAGGTCACTGCGCCGGCCAACCAGGCGACATTCGGCGGCGGCGCAGATCCGTTCTCGCAGATCATCGCGGGTGCCATGTCCGTGTTGGCGCATGGCGCAAACGAAGCCGGCGCCTGACCGCAGCCCTTACCACTCAACTGCTCAGTACGGACGTAATCTGACATCTATGCCCCAGCCCACGATTCTCTCGATGTTGCACGGCCGCGCCAGCCTGCGGCCTGATGACGTCGCGTTTACCTTCACCAATTACGAGAAGGACTACGCGGGCGTTCCCGAGACTATGACGTGGTCGCAGTTATCGCGCCGAACGATGAATGTGGCCCGCGAGATCCGCGCGCACGGGTCGGCCGGAGATCGCGCTGTAATTCTGGCCCCGCAGGGCCTCGACTACATCCTGGCTTTCCTGGGATCCATGCAGGCCGGACTCATCGCGGTTCCACTACCGCTGCCCCACCGCGGCTCGAGTTACGAGCGAGTGGGCGCGGTCTTCGCCGACACCTCGCCTGCGGTTGTTCTCACGACCTCTTTTTCGGCCGAGGATGTCGGCGATTACGTCGATCAATCGCGCATGGACACCGCGCCGAAGATCGTCGCGATCGACGCGTTGAACCTGGATGTCGAGGGCGGGTCTAGCCTTCAGACAGCCGATCTACCGAGCATCGCGTATTTGCAGTACAGCTCGGGTTCGACCCGGCTGCCCACCGGGGTGATGATGTCGCACCGCAATCTGACGGTGAATTTTGAGCAGCTGATGCGCAGCTTCTTTGCAGACTCCAAAGTCCCGACAGATACCACGATTGTGTCGTGGCTGCCCTTCTACCACGACATGGGTCTGGTCCTGGGCGTCTGTGCGCCGATCCTTGGCGGCTACCACGCGCAGCTGACGAGCCCGGTCGGGTTCCTGGAGAGGCCGGCACGGTGGGTGCGGGCACTGGCGGAGAATCCCCACGCGTGGTCGTCGGCGCCGAACTTCGCCTTCGACCTGGCCGCGCGCAAAACCGCCGACAGCGATCTTGCCGGGCTCGACCTCGGCGAAGTGTTGGGGATCATCAGCGGCGCCGAACGCGTCGAGCCGGCCACACTGCACCGCTTCGTCGATCGGTTTTCGCATTTCAATTTCCGCGACCACATGATGCGTCCGTCCTACGGTTTAGCCGAGGCAACCGTCTTCGTGACGGCCGGCACCTGGAGTGAGTCGGCGCCGGCGGTGCACTTCGATGTCGGCGAGCTGGGCGCCGGCCGCGTGGAGCCGTGCGCAGCCGGGGGCGGCACGGCGCTTGTCGGTTACCAAGTGCCGCAATCGCCCAAGCTGCGAATAGTCGACAGCGAGACGCATCGCGAATGCCCGCCGGACCTGGTCGGCGAAATCTGGGTGCACGGCGAGAACGTCGCCGAGGGCTATTGGCACAAACCGGCGGAAGAGCAGGCCTGCTTCGGCGCCACGCTCGTCGACCCCTCGCCCGGTAGCCCCGCGGGGCCGTGGTTACGGACCGGCGACCTGGGCTTCATTTACGAGGGTGAGCTGTTCATCGTCGGCCGCATCAAGGATCTGCTGATCATCCGCGGGCGTAACCACTACCCCGAGGACATCGAGGCGACGGTCCAAGAGGTCACCCAGGGTCGAGTCGCGGCGATATCGGTCCCGGTGGACAGCACCGAGCAGCTGGTCACCGTCATCGAGATGAAGAAGAAGCGGGGCGAGCCCAGCGAGGATGTCTTGCAGCGGTTGAGCGGGGTCAAAAGCGACGTCACCTCGGCAATCTCCAACTCGCACGGCTTGAATGTCGGCGACGTCGTTCTGGTCCCGGCCGGATCGATACCCACCACGACAAGCGGCAAGATCCGGCGCGCCGCTTGCGTCGAGCAGTACCGTCAAGACCAATTCACTCGGTTGGACGCGTAGCCCGGCCGAGGGTCGCGCAACCAGGATTACCTCATGCTGGCGACTGTCTTGGTGATGGCTCTTGCCGTCAGTATCGAACCGTTCCGAATCGGCATGACCGTGCTGATGCTGAACAGGCCCAAACCCGCGCTGCAGTTGTTCGCGTTCTTGTGTGGTGGTTTCGTCATGGGAACCACGGTGGGTCTTGTTGTGCTGTTTGTGTTTCGGCGCATCCTGCTCGGAACTTCCTTTGTCACTGTGCCCAGAGTTCAGATCGTGATCGGGCTGCTGGTTCTCTTCGTCGCAGCGGTCGTGGCGATCGACGTCTTCGGGCGGCTGGGTTCACGGCCGGCGAGGTTGGCGAGGCCAGCCCGCAAATTGATGAACGGGGATTCGCTCTCGGTCGCGGGGGTCGCGGGCCTCAGCATCGCTTTGCCGTCGGTCGACTATCTGGCCGCGCTAGCCGTCATCCTGGCCTCCAGGGCGCCAGCCGTGACACAGGTCTCAGTGCTGGTGTTGTTCAACATGGTGGCCTTCGCGCTTGTCGAGATTCCGTTACTGGCCTACCTGTTGGCGCCCAAGGCAACCGCCCGGTGGGTGACCGCGCTGCACGACTGGATTCGATCGCGTCGGCGCCGTGACGTCGCGATCCTGCTGACCGCGATCGGCTGTGCCCTCCTCGCGGCCGGTGCCGCCGGGCTTTGACCTTTCTTAGGGCCGAAAACCTGCAAGCGTCAATCCAATGCCCGGCACGGGTCAACGTCGGCCGGTTGAACATAATGAGTGCAATCACACCGGCAAAGGAGCCCAGATGAGCGCGACCAAAGACCATCCGCTTCGAGTGATCCAGTGGACCACCGGCAATATCGGGCGACGATCGCTGCACGCCATCATCGGCCGACCGGACATGGAACTGGTCGGTGTGTACGCGCACGGGCAGGACAAGGTCGGGGTGGACGCCGCCGAACTGTCCGGTTGGCCGGAGCCGACCGGGGTCAAGGCCACCAACGATATTGATGCGCTGCTGGCGCTTCGGCCCGACGCTTGTTGCTATAACCCGTTGTGGCCCAGCGTCGATGAGTTGGCTCGGCTGCTCGAGTCGGGCATCAACGTGTGCTCCAGCGCGGCCTGGATCACCGGCGGCAAGCAGACACCGCAGGACCGGCAGCGGATCCTCGATGCGTGCGAGCGGGGGGGCTCGACGATTTTTGGCAGCGGCGCGCACCCCGGGATGACGAACCTAGTCGGCATGGCGCTCAGCGGGTCTTGTGAACGCGTCGACGAGATCCGCATCACCGAATCAGTGGACTGCTCTACCTACGAATCGGCGGAAACCCAGACGGCCATGGGTTTCTCGCAAGATCCCGACACACCTGGGCTGGCCGAGAACGTGCGACGCGAAAGTGAGGTCTTCGCCGAATCCGCCGCGATGATGGCCGACGCGATCGGTGCAAAGCTGGACAAGCTGACCTTCGACGTCACCTTCACCGCGGCCAGCGGCGATTCAGACCTGGGTTTCATGAAGATCCCGGCCGGCACGGTCGGCAGCGTCTTCGGCTACCACCGCGGCTGGGTCGGCGACCGCAACGTGGTCAGCGTCGGCTTCAACTGGACGATGGGCACTCACGTGGTGCCGCCCAAGCCGCTCGAGCACGGCCACGTCATTCAGGTATTCGGGGTGCCGAATATGCGCACCGTGGTGCACTGTCTGCCGCCGAAGGGTTGGACCGAGCCGGGATTCATGGGCCTGGGCATGATCTACACCGCGATGCCGGTGACCAATGCGGTGCCCGCAGTCGTGGCGGCCAAGCCGGGAATCGTCACGCTGGCCGACCTCCCTCCCGTCACTGGCCGCGCCGCGCAATAGCCGTGCGAGGAGCGGTACATCGTATGCACCTAACAGAACGCAGGCGTGCCCTATCGTCTAGCATTGTTAGCCGAGCAAAGGTTCTAAGCGGCATCGGCAAAGCTGCCCCGGACGCGTCCGTTCTCGACTGCGGAAAGGATCCGTGGCTTGACGCGTTCGCGGACAACATTGCG
>DATAZN010000042.1:0-4459 GCA_036272035.1 Mycobacterium sp.
GCCGTCGTCGGCGGCCAACATGTCGACTCGGGCGGGGGATTTTCCGTCGATAGCGCCACTCGACGTTCCGCCGCCTGCCCTGCACCGGCCCCCTGCGCCCCCGAGGCCACCGGCCGTGATCGACGGAGGCCGGCCGCAGGCGGCCCCAAGTTCTTTCGGCGGCAAGACAACTAAGCCCGTCCCCTCGGTCGCGGTAGCCTCGTACGATCCGCGTACCGGTCGTTATCTCACTTCGGACGGGAAGTTGTACGAGCAGTCGGATCTGGCAACCTCGACGGCGCCCAAGAAGTGGCAAGACCTGCTTCCGACATAACGACGGCTGATCGATCGACTGCCAGTCAGCCGATCTTCTCTAGCCGCATCGGCATATCGATGGTGAGCCACTGGTTCTGGCCGCAGGCGCCGCTTGGGCCGACCGTCTTGTTCCTGCCGGCCATTATCGGCGACCCGAGTTTTGTGAAACCGCTACCGTCGGGATCAACGGGATAGAAAGAGAAAGTCTGCTTTCCGGTGAACGCGGTGCCGTCTTGGCACCGCTCCCAGTTCGGCACTTCCTGTCTGGCGTACCACGAGGTCCCGTCAAGCATGTATAACCGGGCGCTCCAGCCCTCGTCGCTTTTCACCGTGCCGTCGCATTCCATGTAGGTCGTGCACGTGGAGTTCAACGTCCAGGTTTGCACGGTCGTCGGCTCGCCGTTGTACTGATCGTTGCGCTTGGCCCAGTTGCCGATCGACGTGACGCGGTATGTCCCGTTGAGCGCGACGTCTTCCTTCGTATACGCCCAGGCGGTGGATGCCGGACCTACAAAGCCAACTGCACTGGCAGCCAACAGCATTGCTGTGGCGCCCGTCCCAAGTGGTCGCATCGTCTACTCCTCGACGCGCTCAATCCGACTAGGTCGGAGCCGGTGACTGTACCGGTAGCGGCGTTCTCGCCTGACGAGAATAACACCGGCACGTTCGACCTGGTACGGGTTCGACCGAGAAGACGGCAGCGCTTATGTCACCGGATCCAATTTCGAGATCAACCACGAACCGCCGACCTTCGTGAGCGTTATTCGCACGGCGCTCGCGGTTATCAACGGTTGCGGCTTGTCCTTGCTTGTAGTGGTTTCATTGAGGAACACCAGCACGACCGCTGAGTTCGGCTCCAGTTCTGACACGGCCGCTCTCAACACTGAGGCGGTCTGCCCGAGGTGCTTTTGCTGCACCGTCGGAATGACGATCTCTTTGGTGAACTTGTCGTAGTAAGCGAGAAAGTCCCCAGTGAGATGTGATCTCGCCCTGGCGAAGTCACGATCCATGTTCTCGCTCGAGTAGGACAGCGCCGCAACGGCGCCGTCGGAGGCCGCGCGGATCGCCCGCTGGGCCGCGGCGTCATCGAGCTGTCGATCCGGACGGTATTGAAGAACGAATAGGCACGCAGCCAGTCCCACCGCGGCGACGACCGATGCCGTCAAAAGAATTGAACCCCAGTGCACGAGAAGGCGGGAGGCTACCCGGTCGATCGCAGCCGTTCTGTCGAGGCGCGATTCGCCGACGGAAGAAGCCTTGGCGCTTTCGTTCTGCGACTCCGGATCCACGACTGCGGTCTCCGCATCATCGAGCGGCGATTCGGAGTCCTCAACCGCGCTCTCTGCATCGCCGAGCGGCGACTCTGACTCGGAATTCATTGGACGAAGTCAAGTTTCGACATCTTGAGCCGATCCCCATCCCGATCGATATTGACACTGAGTCGCCAGAAGACCGGTGGCCGCACCGACTTGTCAGGGTTGATGGTGTCGGATTTCGCGACTACCAGGACGACTGCCGAATTATCGGTCATCGACTCGACCGCGACATCTTGCACGGTGGCCTTCGTGGTGACCTGCGCATCCTGGGCATTTTTGGTCATGTAGCTTGACGTCGCTTCCAGCTGGCTCTTGAGCGCTCCCGTCGTGTCGTCGATGGTGTGCTGGACATTCTCCGCAGCGTGCGCGGGGTCAATCGACATCAGCGTTGCGACTTCCTCCCGGGCAGCTGCGGCAAACTCCTCCGCGTGCTGCCGCTGCTGCACCAGGGTGCGGTGCTGCCACACGATGTAACCGCTGGCTGCGAATGAGGCGCAGATGAGCATGATTGCGGTGCCGACACTGACCGCTTTCCGGGTGGGACGACGGAGCCGCCATCGCCACAGACGCCTCAATCGCGAGGCGGCCGGCTTGGCGTCGGCACCGGCAGCGCCTTCGGTCGCGTCGGACTGTTCGCTCGAACCGGCCTCGGCCTCCCGGCGCAATTCGGCCGCGCGTGCTCGTGCGGCCCCGGCGCGCTCCTCGGCGCGAATGAGCTCTTCTTCTGCTGCCGCGAGCGAATCTGGAGCTTCGGTGGTCGATGGGTCGGCGTCGGAGTCCGTCACTGGTCCTGGGCAATCGCCGGCGCGAGTACACCGCGACTCACGGCTCTTTCCGGACTACACACGGAGAATCACGTTATCACCCCAAAGCCGCTGGCCGGGTGCGCTATGCGGACGTGCAATATCCATGTGATGGCGTCTGTATGCGATCTTCTCCGAAGAAGAGAATTTTCTTATCGCCCATGCAAAACTATTTCCGTGCGTTTCATCGTGCTGATGGTGGCTGCGCTGATCGGAGTCGGCGCGTTGATGCCGCCGACCGCTGCCGCAGGACCGACTGTGTGCGACTACCCGGCCTGTACTCCAGGCATCGCGCCGAATATGGTTCTGGGCGCGCCGTGCGACAACACCACCTACTACGCATTCGGTGTTTCAGGCGGTTATGTCCCCGCCACCCAACCCGGACGGCTGATGTTCTGCGGCTCGCCCAGGCGATACCAGGCGAGATGGTTCCGCTCACCGCCGATGGCGGGCATCAAGGAAGAAAACGCCGACTGCGGGACGTTTTTGAATTACGTCGCGCAGGGGCCCGACGGACTGTTCCTGATCTGCATCGCGCAGGAGGGTCACCCATTCTGGACCCGCGCCGATACCTAAGTTATTGCGTGGCAGCATATTTAATCGTCAATCTTGTCGATGCAGGAATCCGTGCAGAATCGCTTGGACGAGTTCGTCGATGATGGCTTCTCTCGACGGCTGCTCGGACCCGAAATAAGTCGAACGCAGTGCGGCCATGCCAGCGATCATGGCGACTGTCGAGTGAGCGGGCAGGTCGGGGCGGCTGGTACGCATGCCGCGGATGCGCATGCCTTCCGCGCCGATCTGGCTAAGGACGGTGAGGGCTCGCCTGATGTCGGCGATGCCTGTTTCGGTTAGCTCCTCTGGGCTGAGGATCTCAGCGGCCATGAGTGTCAAGAGCAGCCCCTGGTGCTCGACGAAGAGGTCGTAGAGCTGCCCGACGAAGCGCCGCGCCATTTCCTCTTCGTCGGCCTCCTCGTGGACGACCAACTCCCACGTGCGGCCGAAGTCGTCGACGAATTCGGTGAACGGCAAGACGAGGGCTTCTCGGAACAGCCCCGCTTTCGAACCGAAGTTGCGGAACAGCAGATGCTCGGTAACGCCTGCGGCTTCGGCGATTTCACGTGTTGTGGTGCTGCGGTAGTCCTGGCTGGCGAAGAGGTCGCGCGCGGCGGCGAGCAGAAGCTTGCGTGGTTCGCCCCGCGGCCGGCGCGACCCTGGGGTCATGGCCTCGACCGGCTTTTTGGCGGGAGAGCGCTGAGGCAAGGGTGTTCACTCCTCGAGCCGAATCTGATGGTTGCCTGTTTATAGGATAGTCGTCACTATCTAAAGGGTTGTTTTCCTCACAGGAGAGGTGTTGGGCGTGGGTGCTGTGATCATGCTAGGCACGTTGTTCGGATTGATTGCTCTGGCATTCGGCCTGGTTCTCCGTTTCGACCCGGAAGCGCGGCACACTCCGACCAATGACGGTCGCCCGTGAACGCGAAGATGACGCCCCTGCTGGAGGGGCAAATGTACTTTGCCTATGTCTCGGGGATCGCTTTTATTCTGCTCGGTGCCTATCTGAGCTACCGTCGCCGACGCGTGCACCCGCTGCTTCTGCTGAGCATCTCCGCGCTGTCGTTCTCCTGGATCGAGTCCCCCTATGACTGGGCGATGTACGCACAGTTTCCGCCTGGTCTGCCCCGGATGCCGTCGTGGTGGCCGCTGAACGTGACGTGGGGCGGGCTGCCGTCGTCGGTTCCCATCGGTTACGTTTCCTACTTTGTTCTTCCCGCCCTGATTGGAGCCGCACTTGGCCGATGGCTGAGCGCAAAATTCAACTGGCGCAGGCCAATTACCCTCCTCACGGTCGGCCTGCTGGTGGGTTTCTGCTGGGCTTTCGTGTTCAACGCCATTACCGGCGCGCACTTCGGCAACTTCTATTACGGCTACGTGATCCGCGGACTCGCGATATTCGAAGGAACCAAACACCAGTATCCGCTGTACGACTCGTTAGCCATGGGCATCGAGATGATGGTCTTCACCTACCTGCTCGGGCGCACCGAT
>DATAZN010000043.1:0-7246 GCA_036272035.1 Mycobacterium sp.
GTGCGGCGGCAGGTATTGAGCTGCCTTGATGACCGCTTTGCCGGAGGGGTTCAGTGCACGGTATTCGACCTCTTCGATGGCGGCGCCGGTGATCAGGTCCCGGCCGTAGGATTCGCAGTCCTCGGCGGTCGCGTGGAAGTCGCCGGTGACGTAGAGGCGTTCCGTGCCGTCGGGTGCCTCGGCGGTGCAGGGCCATTGGATTCCGGACGGGCCGCGCAGCTTCTCGTAGCTCAGGCCGGTGTAGTCACACGGTCGTCCGGCGCTGCACCGCTTCCAGGCCTCGAAGGCTGATTCGGCGTCGTGCCAGCTGATCAGCGGCTGCCCGTCCTTGTCCCGGAAGTCCATGCGTTTCGCGTAGTCCAGGAAAATGTCGAGATCGGGCCGGGCCGCGCCGGGAGGCTCCACGGCCTTCTCAGACAGGTGCACCGTGCGGTCGGCGTTGGTGAAGATTCCTGTTTTCTCACCCCACGTGGCTGCGGGCAGGACCACGTCGGCCAGCTGGGCGGTTTCGGTCAGGAAGATGTCTTGGACGACGACGAACAGCCGCTCCTGTTCGAGGATGGAGCGGATGCGACCCAACTCGGGTAGGGAGACGGCGGGGTTCGTTCCGCTGATCCAGAGAAACATCAAGCTGCCCTGTTCGGCGTAACGAAATATCTGCATCGCGTGCGTCGGCGGTCCGTAGTGCGGGATCTGCAACTTGTCGACGTTCCACAGCGCGGCGAGCTGGTTGATGTGTTCCGGGTTCTCCCAGTTCCGGAAACCCGGCAGGTCACCGTTCGCGCCGCATTCGCGGGTGTTCTGGGCGGTCGGCTGACCGTTCATCTGCAGCACCCCGCAGCCAGGCCGCCCGAGCATGCCCCGAACCAGGACAATGTTGTTGACCTGCACGGCGGCGGCGGTGGCCTGATGCGACTGATAGACCCCCTGCAAGACAGTGCACACCAGCCGCTGCGCCGACCCGAGCAGCTCAGCTCCGCGGCGAATCTCTTCCGGGCTGATCCCACAGATCTCAGCAGCCCACTCCGGCGTGCAGCCAGCAACCTGCTTGGCCAGCTCCGGGTAGCCGACCGTGTGCTGGTCGATGTAGTCCTGATCAATCCAGCTGTGTGCGATGAGTTCATGCAACAGCGCATTGAGCAAAGCCAGGTTGGTGCCCGGCCGCACCGGCAGGTGCACGGCGGCGGCCTGCGCGACCGGGGTGCGGCGTGGGTCCACGACGAGCAGCTTCGGCGGGTTCGGTCCGGCCAGCCGGTCCAGGATGCGCATCCATAACACTGTCTGTGTCTCGGCGACGTTGTGGCCGAATAGGGCGATGACATCTGCATGGTCGATGTCGGTGTAGGAGGCGGGCTGGCCGTCGCAGCCGAAACTCTCCTTCAACGCCTCCCCCGCCGTTGCCGTGCATAACCTTGTGTTGCCGTCCAGATGGTCGGTGCCGATCCCGGCCCGGGCGATCGTCGTCAGCGTGTAGTACTCCTCGGCGAACAACTGCCCCGTTGTGTAGAACCCGAGCGCGCCCGGTCCCGTGTCGCTCAACAGGCTCTGCGAACGTTGCACGATCAGACCCATGGCCGTATCCCAATCTGAGGCCACCAGCTCGCCGTCGCGGCGTACTAGCGGCTGCGTCAGTCGATCCGGTGAATGATTGGCCTGCCAACCAAACAGGTCCTTCGGTCCCAGCCGCCCATGGTTGACCCGGTCACCGCGGCGACCACGCACCCCTACGATGCGGGCGTCGGAAACAGCAATGTCCATCGCGTCACCGTTGGAATGCAGCACCGACGCCGATTGCACCCACCGCTCCACTTCGGCTTCGGCCACCGTGAGGTGCGAATCGAGGCGCTCGGGCCAGTCACCGCCCGGCCCATACGGCTGGCGGCTGCCCCACGGTTCAGCGATGCGGTTCGGTCCATCATCGGCGGTAGTCATGCGCATTGGCCGTCCTCGCATCTAGTTGAAGCAATAATTGGGATGGCCGCAGCGCCGCGCGGCACGTCGACGACCGCCGCCCAGCTCAGCAGCAATCGCGATGACGCAGGAGTCGACCGTGAGACACGCACTGATGTCTGCGGACACACGGGCGACCTCACCGCCTCAGCTGGTCGTCAACGCGCCCAGGCACAATGAATGGACAGCGTTCAAGCCGCGTCAGCGGGCCGCAACCACAGCCCGCCGCCCGCCGCGGCGCACGAGTCGAACCCCGTCGCGTCAGGCACTACCAACGACCGGATGATTCGGGCTCAGCGTCCGGATAGGCATACGGCCCCTCGCCTAACGAAGCTGCCCGCGACTGTGTCGATCCGACGCGGGCCGATAGCCGGTAGCTGCTTACCGCTGAGGCGACAGGCACACCTAACGCTGGAGCCTCTGGATTCTGTTTACTCGCAACCCCTTGCAGCGCGCAAGAGTGTCCTCGTCAGTGCTTCGCGCCGGTCATCGTCGGCGACGCTTGCAGGCCGCAAGGGTCCGGTGCCAGAGTCGGTGCAGTGACTAGCAGCCCTCGACAGAGCTCGAGTCGTCACACGCGGACGCCACGAGCCAGGATGTCCGGGCGTTGCAAGCTGCCTGCCGCATGCTGGTCGCCATCAGCGCCCACTCGATTGCGGCCGTCGAGGACATCGTCGATCTGACGCAGCTGCGCGCGCTGGTGATCGTGTCCAGCCGTGGCACCCCGTCATTGAGTGAGTTGGCCGACGCGGTGCGGCTTCACCTATCCCGGGCCAGCCGAATGTGTGGTCGCATGGTCGGTGGCGGCTTGCAGGATCGCGCCCAAGACCCGGCGAACCGTCGTCAGGTGATGTTGACCGCAACTGAGCAAGGACATGCGATCGTCGCCAGCGTCATCGCGCAGCGCAGCGCTCGAGCCGATGGTCGCCGCGATGCCGCCCTCGCGGCGTGTACTGCTGATGACGCTGGCGGCGGAGTTCGCATCGCACGGGCCGGCCCCGGCGGATTTCCAACCGGGTGTACTACGGCGACTCGTGGTTCGATCCGGCGTTAGCACAGATTCTCTGCCGGGTATGAGCGAATTAGGTGTTGTCCTGCGCAAGGAAGGTGACGGTCATGCCGAAAGGCGATATCGAGACCTACTACGAATACGGTAAGTGGAAGAACAAGGTTGAAGGAAGCGGTCGCGCGGCCGACTCCGGGACCACGAAATCAGAGGTACAAGCCAAGGGCCGCGACATGGCGACCAAGCGTGGGGTCGAGCACATCATCAGGAAGCAGGACGGCACGATCGGGGCGCGCAATACCTACCCGCGCAGCCGCGACCCCCGTCGCACCAAGGGATAGCTGGGCAGCGTGTCCAACTCGGACGAACTCGCCTCTGCTCTGTCTGACCGACTCCGTGAACTGGGTTGGTCTTTGGCTGTCGCCGAATCGATGACATGCGGTCGTCTGGCTTGTGAGCTGGGAGCTGCCGAGAACGCAAGTGAGTGGTTCGTCGGCGGTGTGATCGCATACTCCGCGGAGGTCAAGTTCGAAGTCCTCCACGTCGACCGCGGACCCGTCATCACCGCGCGAGCCGCGCAGCAGATGGCGCCGAGGGCGTTCGGAAACTAACTGGAGCCAATATCGGGATATCAATCACCGGGGTCGGCGGTCCAGGACCGCATGAAGAGCAACCGCCGGGCACCGTATTCATCGGTGTCCGCTCGCCCAGCAGCGAGGAAGTATCAGCGCATCAGTTTGCCGGCGAGCCCGAGGAAGTCATGCAACAGGCGACGCTGCACGCCCTGCTCCTCGCGAAGACCAGCCTGCCGGACCACTCCTAGGCAGGCTTACCAGCAGTCGCCGCAGTCGGTCATTGGCTCTGCATGTAAGCCGGCCGCGTGATCCTGTGCGATAGTCGCGCAGTCCTCGCAGACGCCGTCCCATCCAAGGTTGAAACGGCGGGCACACCCATCGTTCGTGCAGACGGTGTCTTCCAGTTCCATCACCGGCATGGTTTCTCCTTACAAGGTCCTATTCGAACACTTGCACGAACAGCCGACAGTTTGGCCCTGCCACGCCGCTGGAATGCCTAGCGAAGGCTAAAGCTCGTCCTTATTGTGGATCTTCAGACCAAGCGAAAGAAGACGGCCATGCGCTCGATGTGGAAAGGCACGGTGTCCTTCGGTCTAGTCAGCATCCCGGTGAAGCTGTACGCCGCGACCGAGCAGCATGATGTTTCGTTCCGGCAGGTGCGAGGTTCTGACGGCGCCCGCATCCGCTACACGCGGGTCGCCGAGACCGACGGCGAAGAGGTCCAGTACGGCGACATCCGCAAGGGCTATGAGATGCCGAGCGGAGAGGTCATAATCATCGACGAAAAGGACCTCGCCGACCTGCCTCTCCCCAGTAAGCGCGTCGTCGATGTCGTGGAGTTCGTGCCGCTAGCTGAGATAGACCCGATCTACTACAACAAGTCCTATTACCTGGAGCCGGAGAAGTCGGGTTTCAAGCCGTACGCCCTGTTGCGCGATGCCCTGAAGAACACCGCGATGGTTGCCGTGGTGAAGGTGGCTATCTCTAACCGCGAGCAGCTGGCCACCTTGCGCGTGAAGGACGACGTGCTCGTCTTGGCGACGATGCTTTGGCCGGACGAAATCCGCGAGGCCGACTTCAGTTTCTTGAGGGAAGGCATCGCTGTCCGGCCGCAGGAACTGTCGATGGCCGAATCGCTTGTCAACAGCATGGCTAGCAACTTCGACCCGACCCACTTCCAGGATGAGTTCCAGGACGCGCTCAACGCCATGCTGCAGGCCAAGATGGAAGGCCATGGCGTGACCGCACCATCGGCTAAGAGCGAGGGGCCGGCGGTCACCGATCTGATGGCGGCACTGCGGGCATCCGTTGAGACCGCGAAGGCGACGCGCGGCGCACCGATCAAGGCGGTCCCTGCGACCAAGAAAATCGCTGCGGCAAAGAAGGCGAGCCCCGTCAAGTCGGTCGCGGCAAAACAGGCGCCTTCGAAGAAGTCACCGGCCAAGCGGATTGCGCGGAAATCTGCCTGACGATTGACAGCCTCCACGGCATGAACGCAGCGACGCCCGCCCGATGCGGCGGTTCCACCTCGCCGCGCCGGGTGATACCCAGATCGTCCAGGTGGTGGGCCATCAGTAGGCCAACTGAAACGGCGCCAGATCGAATCAGCAATGGGTAGACAGACGCTACTCGGCGCATCAGGCCGACTAGTCGGACCAAGAAGCTGGCTCGTCGGTTGGACCGGCAGGTGCAACGGGAGCTCGTACCGCCCACGGTGTTCTGTTTTCGTCGGCGACGCGCGGCTCGATGGTGCCAGCTTCGCCGAAACGGCCCATGCCAGCGGGGCTCGGCTTGTCGGTCAGGTCGCGATCGGACTCATACCTCAAACAGCGCCGGCCATTTTGCGTGGGCGCCGGCGGCCCCGCAGATTCCAGATCAGCGTGTTTCCCCTGTCGCATTTGCGGGCCCTGCGCATCAGCCGAGTTTCGCTCGAACGCTGGCGAGGACACTGATGACATGGCGACCCTGTAGCCACTGCCACTTGTATTCGAACGCGAAACGTTCCTAGGAACCAACGGTGCGCAGAGAGCTAACGGCTGTAGTGGCGACCGCGTGCCGACGGAACGCGTAGATATCGCGGCCGCTACCACACGCCTGACGGGCGTCCGCCTGATCCAGGCGGAACACTCACTCGGCTCGCACGTCTCGAAGTTCTGGATTCTTTGCCGCACGTGCGGGCTCGAGACCCAAATCCGGCACGACACCGGAGCCATGACGGTGGTGCAGTCCACGCCCGGTTAGCGACCCTAATCGTCGCTCCTGGACCCGCCCAGGTCCGGATGGCCCAATAACCCCCGGATATCGGAATCGGGCCGCTCGCCTAGCCCGGTCCGACAACCGCGTCGTCAGCGATCCCTGCGGACAGGAGTCGTCCTCGAGCCTGTATCGCTTCGCGCAGGTCGTCGAAGCGGTGGGCTTGGAGGCGGTTGAATGTCAGGCGGTGTCTAACCATGCCTGCATAACCCGCGTAGCCGGCGTCGTTCGCGCGGTCAGCGGTCGGCCGGCGCAGACGGATAATCCAGCTAGGCGATGAATCGCGGTCATGGGGTTGCCCCTTGAGCGGCATTACAGCGCGCGGGGTCGGGAGCCTGCGCCGGGATCCCCAGCGGTACGTCAGCGGGGTCGTTGTATGGCTCTTCCGCAGGCAGGCCGTCCCCAGGTTCGACAATCGGATGCTCGTCGACGAGCAGGGGGAGCTCAGGTCAGGCGGCGCGTTCTCGGCGTCGGCGTCGGCGTCGGATAGAAGGGCATGCCCACGCAGTACCCAACTCGAGGCGCGCGTATGCGAATCGCCGACCGAGCTGAGGGCTACGGTCAACCGACATCGGAAGTCCACAGGGGGTCGAGTTCGACTTGTCGACCCGCTCAGGCGGAGCGCAGGACGACCAGGACATCGGTCAGTGAGAGGTCGTCGTCGAGGCCACCGAACCACCACTGCACATCGGCGACACGGTAGGTCTCGCCGACGTGTTGGAGTTCGGTTCCTGGGCTAGGGACGGTGTCGCAGTCGTCGACCCAGGCCTTGTCTCGAGCTTTGAAGGCGCAGCGCATGCGTTCGACGATAACTGGACGCGGTGCGTATCGACGCGGTCACCGTTGCCTGAGGAATGGAAGGCAGCGCGCCGAGCGGCGGTTCCGGCACGCTGCCAACCAACTATCGGCGGTTAGTTCCCGACCTGAACTTGGTTGCTCGCAAAATCATCTCGGCGAAGGAGCGGGGGTTACTAGTGCCACGGTCATGGCTTCGCGACGACTGCCGCGTTGTCCGAGTCGTCGCGTCGTCGGCGTTCCCTCGGAGGTATTGCTTAGCATTGTATATTTTCGCGCTATCAGGTCTATTTATGCCAGTTCGGAAGACGTGTGCCCGAAGGTTGGCCCGCCCGAGCGAGATCCGGCGGATCCACTACGTGATCCTCTGCACTAGTCACCGAGGATCACGAGACGAGCAACGTGACGATCACTGTGACCGGTTCATCCAGAGGAAATAGGGATGACGCGACGCTCACGCAAGTGCCGCCCTGCATCGGCTGGTGCAACCGGGACCACGCCACCGACCAGACTGACGATTGGGCGGCCGGGCGGTGCGCGCATCTGCGGAGTCCGCCCGGCTCCACGAACGCCGATGGTGTCGACATGGCCGCCCCAAGCCACCTAGCTGCACGACGGCACGACGGCACGACGGGACGACGGCACGACGGCACGACGGCACGACGGC
>DATAZN010000044.1:0-5088 GCA_036272035.1 Mycobacterium sp.
TTGTTTCCGAACGCTAGTGGAGATCAGGCCCGTGCCAGGTCTCCGGTCTTGAGTTCGCGCAACGCCGTTCGCAGTCCGCGCCGCTTACCCGTCGCGGGATCGACACCGAAACTCTCCCGGAGGCCGTCCCGAATGCGGAACTTCAACTCCGAATTCGTTTCGGGTGCGTCGTCTAGTGGCCCGTAAAAGCTTGTCGGGCAACGCGAGCTTGAGGATCGTCCACCTAGACGCGTCCATCTGCCCACGGCAGCGGAAGAATCCCATTCACGAGAACGATGCTGCGCTTGACGCGCGCTGATGCGCTCGTCCTCAATGGTCCAGCGAGCACACCTGCTGGGCCCGCCAGCGCAAAGTACCAGTGCTCCTCCGCGCGGCCGTCTACGGTGCATTGCAGTGCTCTGGTCAGGGCGTCATTGTCGGAGGCCAGCCAGCGAGTGCTGTGTTGGCGGTCGAATTCGGCCCATGAGGGGACGGTGAATTCCTCGATCACAAGTTGGGGGTCCTCGCCGCTGCGGTACAACCGCCAGCGGTAGCCGCCGGTACGTGAGCGCGACCTGCCGACTTTGAGCATCGCCGCGGTGAACTGGTGGATTCGGCCGTCGGTGACGTGGTAGGAGGTCGAAATCAGGACCGGCCCGTCGTTGGGATCGGGCTGGAAAACCAGTGTCGGTGTGGGCCAGGCGGTCGAAGTCGTCAGGTCGAGCGTTCCGGTTTCGGGACGCAGCGGAAGCACGGCCACGCTGGTCGCCGTCAGCAGAAGTAGGGCGGCTGCCGCCAAGAGCGATTGCGTAAGCCCGAAGTGGGTCGCAATCAGACCCCACAGGTAAGACCCGAGTGCTTGGGAGCCGCTGAAGACCAGCAGATACACGGCCATGCCGCGGGCCCGAACCCAGTGTGGCAGCGACAATTGGATGGCGGCGTTAAGTGTGGTCAGGGTGGCGATCCACGCCATGCCGCACACCAGCAGCAGCGGGATCGCCGGGCCGAACGGCCCGATCGCTACCACGAGTAGGCCCAATGCATAGGCGCCGGCCGAACCCGCCAACACGGTATTGGTTGCGAATAATCTGCGGAGGTGCGCGATGAGGGCCACCCCGATGACGGCGCCGACGCCAAGGGTGGCGAGCACCAGCCCGTAGCCGCAGGAGTTCATGTGCCAGTGTTGTGCGGCCGTCACGGGCAACAGTGCCCACAACGCTGACGCGGGAAACGCGAACAGCCCCGACCGCAGGAGGATCCGGCGTGTGACCGGTCCATGGCGGACCCATCGCAGTGCGGCCAGGATCGAGAGCCCGATGCTTTCGCGCTCACCCAGCGGTGCGCAAGCGGGTCGCTTCCAGGCCCGCAACGCGACGATGATCGCGGCGAAGGACACCGCGTTGAGCGCGAACACCACGGCCGGACCGGCCATCAGGACCACGACCCCGGCCAGGGCAGGTCCGATTGCGCGGGCCACGTTGACTGTGACGCTGCCCAGCGACGCCGCGGCGGGTATCTGTTCACGCGGAACGAGTTCTGGCTGGATCGCCTGCCACGCTGGGGCGGTCAGCGCCGAGCCGCAGCCGATGGCCACGGTGAACACCAGTAGCCAGGTCGGGGTCAGGACCCCGGTGAACGCCAGTGCGGCTAGCACCGCAGCCGCGAGCACCGCATAGGTTTGAATTACGATGAGCAGCCGCCGCCGATCGAACAGATCGGCAAACACACCGCCGAAGAGCCCCAAAACCAATGTCGGTGTGAGCGAAGCGGTTTGGACCAGTGCGATGATGGTCGCGCTGCTGTGGTGCTCAACCAGAAACCATTGGGCACCGACGGTCTGCATCCACGTGCCGATGTTCGATACCAGCTGCGCGATGAACAAGTTGCGGTAAATCGCAATCTTCAGCGGCGCCCATGCCGAGGTCTCCTCGGCTGCAAATTTCACACCGTCGCTGCTCACGGTCACAGCCGTCATGCGCCGTTACTCCCTCAAAGTTCTGATCCTCGACCCTTATTAATAGCTGACCGGGTTACAACAAGGACGATTCGCGAATACTTCCTATTTCAGTTGTGTTCGAGGGCGCTCAGTCTCGTTCAGGTGTGACGTTCACGGGATGTAGAAGGTTCCGACGCTGTCGGGAAGCTTCTACATCGCGGCTGCGCGAGCAAACGACCTTCTCAGCGACTCCTCAGCGCCCGGTTTTTAAGCTGGCGTTCTCATGTGTGGGCCCGAGCGCCTCGCATACCGAGCAAGCGGGTTGTTAGCCCGGTTAGGAGTCGCCACATGACGATTGGGCTGCGTTATCAGGCTGATGTCGACGCCTGTCACACTCCGTTGATGGGGGTGTCAGGTCAGGCTCGATCGCTAAAGTCGCACGAGTTGGCTCATGCATCGGTGATGGGCGCCCTGTGCGCGGCGGTGGCGATCGTTGCGGTCGTCCTCCCGCACGCCGGGTGGCTTGGGCTGCTCGGCAGCGTGCCGATGGGGTTGTTGGCCTATCGGTACCGGGCCCGCGTCGTGATCACCGCGACGGTGGCTGCCGGAGTGATCGGTTTCTTGGTAGTCGGCTTGAGCGGTTTCAGTGCTGTCGCGCTTTGCGCCTTCGTCGGCGGGCTGGCTGGAATCGTGAAGCGGCATCGCCGTGGCGTGTCAACCGTGATCTCGGCGTCGATCGGTGCCGGTGCCGTCATCGGCGTCGTGGTGGTCGTCGCGCTGACCGTCCTGACGCAGCTTCGGCAGTTGATGTTCCGCGCGATCAGCGCCGCCGTGCACGGGATGGCGACGGTATTGGCGATGGTGCCGCACATGCAAGCGGTCGCCCGTTGCTTCGCGAGTTTCGTTGCCGAGGCGCTGAACTACTGGCAGTGGCTCGTGCTCGGATTCGCCGTCGTCGCCATCGCGGGCGCCTCGCTGATCGGTTGGTGGGCGCTCTCGCGCGTGCTGGAACGGATGAGCGGCATTCCCGATGTGCACAAACTGGACGCGTCGGCCGGCACCGGGCCGATCCAGCCGGTCCCGGTGCGGCTGAACGACGTGCGCCTGCGTTACCCGCACACCGACCACGACGCACTGCGTGCGGTGACCCTGAGTGTGCTGCCAGCCGAACACGTTGCGGTCACCGGTGCCAACGGCTCCGGCAAGACCACGCTGATGCTGATTCTGGCCGGCCGCAAACCGACCTCGGGCACGGTCGAGCGCCTCGGTGCGGTGGGTCTCGGTCAACTCGGTGGCACCGCCGTCGTCATGCAACACCCGGAAAGCCAGGTGCTGGGTACGCGGGTCGCCGACGAAGTGGTGTGGGGACTACCTCCCGGCAAGACCATCGATGTCGACCGGTTACTCAGTGAAGTCGGGCTGGTCGGCCTCGCCGAACGCGACACCGGCAGCCTCTCAGGTGGGGAGCTGCAGCGCCTCGCCGTGGCCGCTGCGCTGGCGCGGGAGCCGGCACTGCTCATTGCCGACGAGGTCACCAGCATGGTCGACCAGCAGGGCCGGGACGCACTGCTGGCCGTGCTGTCCGGTCTCACCGACCATCACCAAACCGCGCTGGTACACATCACTCACTACAACAACGAGGCTCAATACGCTGACCGCACAATCAATCTGAGCGACTCGCTGGATAACACCGCCATGGTCGAGACCGCGCCCGCGCCAGCGCCGACGGTTACGGTAGGCCAGCACTCTCATGCGCCGGTGCTCAAACTCGCAGGCGTCGGCCACGAATACGCTAGTGGCACCCCTTGGGCGCAGAACGCGCTCCGCGATATCAGCTTTGTCGTGCATGAGGGCGACGGGCTTCTGATCCACGGCGGCAACGGCTCCGGTAAGTCGACGCTGGCGTGGATCATGGCCGGGTTGACGGTACCGACCACCGGCACCTGTCTGCTTGACGAGCGGCTCGCCTCCGAGCAGGTCGGCGCCGTGGCGCTCCAGTTCCAGGCGGCCCGGTTGCAGTTGATGCGCAGCAGTGTCGGTCGGGAAGTGGCTTCGGCGGGCGGGTTTTCGCCTGACGATCACGCCCGGGTGATCGCAGCGCTGGCCGCTGTCGGGCTGGATGCCGCCCTGGCGACGCGGCCCATTGACCAACTCAGCGGTGGCCAGATGCGCCGCGTGGTCCTGGCCGGATTGCTCGCGCGGTCGCCGCGGGTATTGATACTCGACGAGCCGTTGGCGGGGCTGGACGCCGCCAGCCAGCGTGGTCTTGTGAGGCTGCTCGCGGACCGGCGCCGTGACACCGGTCTGACCGTTGTGGTGATTTCGCATGACTTCTCCGGGCTCGAGGAGCTGTGCCCGCGCACGCTGCACCTGCGCGACGGTCTGCTGGAAGGGGCGCCGGTCATGGCCCAGGTGAGTGAACTGGCGGCGCACCCGCCGACGCAGCTCCCGAGCCGCCGCCCACGTCGACCCGTTGTGTTGCTGCGCCCCGTGCCTGGGCGCTCCGTCATCCACGAGTTGTGGGCCGGCACCAAACTGGTTGTTGCTTTCGGTATTTCGGTGTTGTTGACGCTCTACCCGGGGTGGGTGACGATCGGACTTGTAGCCGCGTTGGTAGCGGCGGGAGCGTGGCTGGCGCATATCCCCCGAGGCGTGCTGCCATCGTTGCCGCGCTGGCTTCCGGTCGTGCTGGTAATCGTCGGTATCACTGCGACATTGGCCGGTGGTAGTCCGCAGATCCAGCTGCGCACGGTCACGCTCGGGCTCGGCGGCCTATTGGAATTCCTGCGTTTCACCTCGCTGTCGGTCGTGTTGCTCGGGATGGGCGCGCTCGTTTCGTGGACGACCAACGTCGCCGAAATCGCCCCTGCGGTTGCCACTTTGGGGCGCCGACTGCGACCGTTGCGCATCCCGGTCGACGACTGGTCGGTCGCACTGGCGCTCGGACTGCGCACCTTCCCGATGCTGATCGACGAGTTCCGGGTGCTCAATGCCGCTCGCCGGTTGCGGCTCCAATCGACACCGCGGACTCGCGGGCCCCGTCTCAGACAACTGATAACGGACGCGGTCGACTTGATCGTCGCGGTGATCACCGTGACGCTACGGCGTGCGGACGAAATGGGTGATGCGATCACCGCTCGCGGTGGAACGGGTCAGATCTCGGCAGCCCCGTC
>DATAZN010000045.1:0-7141 GCA_036272035.1 Mycobacterium sp.
GGTGTCGATGCCGTGCTACGTGCTGGTGACGCAGGAACTGGCGCGCGGCTGGATGAGCCTGGCCGGCGCGATGGGCGGCCACACGGTGGTCGCCAAGCTGCTCACGCTGTTCGGCACCGACGAGCAGAAGCAGCGTTACCTACCGCCGATGGCAACCGGTGAACTGCGAGCGACGATGGCGCTGACCGAGCCGGGCGGTGGCAGCGATCTACAGAACATGTCGACCACCGCACTGTCCGACGGCGAAGATCTCGTCGTCAACGGCTCGAAGACGTGGATCTCCAACGCGCGCCGGTCCGGGCTGATCGCACTGCTTTGCAAGACCGACCCGGCCGCCGAGCCTCGACACTCCGGCATCTCGGTGCTGCTCGTCGAACACGGCGCCGGGCTGACGGTGTCGCGCGACCTGCCCAAGCTTGGATACAAGGGAGTGGAGAGTTGCGAGCTGTCGTTCGACGGCTACCGGGTGCCCCACTCGGCGATTCTCGGCGGCGACGCGGGACGAGGCTTTTCGCAGATGATGAAAGGCCTTGAGACCGGCCGTATTCAAGTGGCGTCGCGGGCGCTGGGAGTGGCGACCGCCGCCCTCGATGATGCGCTGGCCTACGCGCAGCAGCGGGAGAGCTTCGGCCAGCCGATCTGGAAACACCAGTCAGTCGGCAACTACCTGGCCGAGATGGCGACCAAGCTGACCGCCGCCCGCCAGCTCACTCGCTATGCCGCCGAGCGCTACGACAGCGGCGAGCGCTGCGACATGGAGGCCGGGATGGCCAAGCTGTTCGCCTCCGAGGTGGCGATGGAGATCGCGCTCAACGCCGTGCGCATCCACGGCGGCTACGGGTATTCCACCGAATACGACGTCGAGCGGTACTTCCGCGATGCCCCGCTGATGATCGTCGGCGAGGGCACCAATGAGATACAACGCAATGTGATCGCCGCGCAGCTGGTGTCCCGTGGCGGGCTCTAACGCTCGCCGACTCGTCGGTGCCCCGAGATAGCGTCGCCGCATGGTTTCCATTCGAGAAAAGAAGATCCATGCTGCATTCGACACATTGGATTTGACGCTCGACCGCATTGCCGAGATACCACCGCATGAGCTGACATTCCAGGAAAGGTTGACGTTGTGGGCTCAGCTGGAAACGCTGCGTCTGGCGTTGACTGACGCCGCGCAACGTCTCCGGCGCGCCGCTTCGTGAGCTACCACTCCACGCCGGTGGAGACGCAGAACTCATTCTGCTCAGGGTCCGACATTCTGACCCATCGGGTGCCCCCGAAGTTCTGCACGCCATCGTCGATGCGACGAGCGCCGAGTGCTTGCAGCCGGCGGACTTCTGCCTCGACATCGTCGACGACGATGTCGAGGCGCATGCGGTTCTTGCCCGCCTTGGGTTCCGGGACTCCCTGAAGGAGAAGCGGTGAAGCGGTCCCTTCTTTGGGAACGAGCACGGCCAGCTTCGCGTCGGTGTAGTCGTCGCGATAGTCCAGCGCCTCGCGCCAGAACTTAGCGAGCCTCATTGGCTCTGCGCAATCGAGTACGATTTCCATCGTCGCCTTGCGTCCCATCACATGCCTCCCGGCCGCCGTTAGCTTTTCGCATCCGCGAGGCCCCAGGTCATGGCGGTATCGGCGTCCAGGGTAACGCCGCTCAGCACCAAATAGGCTGTGCGCCAACGTCCTATCCGCCGGGTCACGCTCACCGTGCCACCGGCGCCGGGAATCAGGCCGAGGCTCAGCTCAGGCAACCCGAACACCGCATCGGGCGCCGCCGCAACCCGACCGCAGAATGCGGCCATCTCCAGTCCGCTGCCCAGCACCTGACCGTGCACCTCGGCGCGGCACGCCGCCCCGAGCCGGCTGGTCACCGCGTCGAGCGCCAGCGCCGGGCTGTGACGGGTCCGGGCCAGGTGCGCGCTGGCCGGGTCGGCAAATGTGCCGAACTCGTCGAGGTCGCCCCCGCTGCAGAACGACGGTCCATTGCCGGTCAGCACGACCTCGGCGACCGACGAATCGAGTTGCGCCACAGCCAAAGCTTCGAGCAGCGCAGCGCGGGCGTCGGTGGAGAACGCGTTGTGCCGCTGCGGGCGGTTGAACGCGATCCGTAACGTGTCGCCTTCGCGATGCGCCTGCACCGGATCGGCGATGTCGGGCATGACAGCCGGGCCGCGGTCGGCCAGCCAGCGGGCGAACTCCGGGCCGGCCTGCAGCGTCGAGTAGGCCAGCGACTCGGTCACCACGCCAGACAGCGCCGGAGCGGTCGGATCCACCGAACGCAACACGTCGTCACACGTCGCCGCCGCGATCGGCCAGCGGCCGGCCCGCGCGGTCAGGTCACTCAGCGTCGCGTCGATCGATGCGACGGTGATCACCCGGCGATCGTCGGCGTCATCCTCGGTAAGCGTGAATGTCGCTTGCTGAAGCCAGAATTCGGATGCGTCCGCCAACGATCCGACGGCCACCACCGGAATGCCGAGCAGTGCAGAGTCAAGCGCGGAGTCAGGCTCCGACACATCGACAACGCGCAGCGTCACACCGAATACTTCTTGACCAGTTCGTGTTTGAACATTTTTCCGGTGTCGGTACGCGGCAGCTGCGCCTCGAACGAGATCGACCGCGGACACTTGTAGTGCGCCAACCGCTCTCGCAGCCAGGTAACCAGCTCGTCGGCGAACTCGCAGGTCGCGTCCGCCGGGTCAACGGTCTGCACGGCGGCTTTGACGCTTTGGCCCATTTCGTCATCGGGAATGCCGAACACCGCTGCGTCCAGCACCTTTGGATGGGTGACGAGCAGGTTTTCGGCTTCCTGCGGATAGATGTTCACGCCACCGGAGATGATCATGTGGTGGCGACGGTCGGTCAGGAACAGGTAGCCGTCTTCGTCGACGTAGCCAACGTCGCCGACGGTCGTCCAGCCGTGCTTGTCGCGGGACGCCGCGGTCTTGGCCGTATCGTTGAGGTATTCGAAGGAAAAGCCACCCTCGAAATAGATTTCGCCAGGTTGGCCGGGCGGCAACTCGTTGCCGTCCTCGTCGAGGATGTGGAGCTGGCACATCATCGGCTTGCCGACCGAGCCGGGGTGCGCCAGCCACTCCTCGGCACTGATCAACGTCGACCCGATGGCTTCTGAGGACGCGTAGTACTCGTCGACGATCGGCCCCCACCAGTCGATCATCTGCTTCTTGATCTCCACCGGGCAGGGAGCGGCGGCATGCATCACCCGTTCCAGGCTGGACAGATCAAACGAATTCCGTTTTTTCTCAGGTAGTTTCAGCATTCGGGTGAACATGACGGGCACGAACTGTCCGTGCGTGACCCGGTGACGCTGGATGGCATCCAGGCAGCCTTCGGGATCGAACTTCTCCAAGACAACCGTCGTGATGCCGCCGGCCTGCACGGTCATCGACCACACCGAGGGCGCGGTGTGATACAGCGGCGCCGGGCTGAGATAGACCGTATCCGGGTGCATCCAAAACCCGACCAGGGCCGACATCATGCCCGGCGCCTCGGCGGGCGAGACGTGCGGCAGGTCCCGTTTGATTCCCTTCGGGCGGCCGGTGGTGCCCGAAGAATACTGCAGCAGGTCACCTTCGACCTCGTCGTCGATCGGCGTATCCGGTTGATCCGCAACGCATTCCGGGTAGGGCACCCAGCCCTCAAGGTCGCTGACGTCGGGGCCGGCGATCATCAGCAGCGCGGGCAGGCCGTCGGGCAAATCCTCGGCCAGGTTCTCGCAGGTCTTGCGCAGCGCGGCGGAACCGATGATGGCCTTGGCGGCGCTGTTGTCGATGATGTACGCCGCCTCCGGTGCGGTCAGGTGCGTGTTGATCGGCACGTAGTACAGCCCAGCCCGCCGCGCCGCCCACATGACGGCATGAATGTGCTCGTTGTTCTCCATCAGAATCGCGACCGCGTCGCCTTCGACCAGACCGGCCTGACGGAAGTGGTGCGCCAGCCGATTGGCGCGGGCTTCCAACTCGTCGAAGGTGATCACCGTGCCGGACGGGTGAAGTATGATCGCGGGTTTGTCGACCGCGCCCTGAGCAGAGGTGTGCTGGCGAATCTGCATGGGCAGACTGTACCGCCGCGAAACTTGACAGCTGTCAAGAGGGCCCAATCATGCCCAGCTCGCCGCATCGCCCTAGCATTAGGTGGCCAGGAATCGTGCAGGTCGAGGTGTTCAGTGGCCGAGGATCGGACAGTGCCATCAGGTGTCGTCGCCTTCCTCCTCACCGATATCGAGGGGTCTACCCGGCGGTGGGAGGCGGACGCTGAGAAAATGCTGTCTGCACTTCGAATCCATGATGCGGTGTTAAGCGAAGCCGTCGAGCGTCACCGCGGCCGATTGTTCAAGCACACCGGCGATGGAGTGTGCGCGGCCTTCGAAACACCCAGTGCCGCCGTCGAATCCGCGATAGCCGCGCAGCGGGAGCTCGCGCTACCGGTCAGGATGGGCATTGCGACGGGCGAGGCGGAGTTTTCAGGCGGCGACTATTTCGGACCCGTGCTCAATCGTGCCGCACGGCTCATGTCGGCCGGACATGGTGGGCAGATCCTTCTCGATGGCCCGACGGCTGCCCTGCTGACCAACGTCGAGTTGGTCGAGCTTGGGCAGCGACGGTTGCGCGATATCGCCAAACCGGTTGCGCTGTTTCAGGTCCGGGCGCCCGGTCTTCGGGCTGACTTCCCGCCGTTGAAAACGGTCGATCCGGTATCGGGCAACCTGCGGCCTGCGACCACCAGCTTCATCGGCCGCAAACGCGACATCGCCGAACTCGAGATGCTGTTGGCGACCCACCCGCTGGTGACGTTGACAGGTCCCGGCGGGGTGGGCAAGACGCGGCTCGCACTCGAGACTGCATCGCGGTTGGCCCACACCTTCCTCGACGGGGTGTGGGTCATCGAGTTGGGCGTGATCACTGACGCGGGCGCTGTTCCCGAGGCGGTGGCGGCGGTTCTCGGTATCACCCAACAGCCGGGGACCAGTCTGTCGGAAAGTGTGGCGGCGGCGCTGGAGGGGCGAGCGCGGCTGCTGATCTTCGATAACTGCGAGCATGTTCTCGACGCGGCGGCCGAATTGGTTGAAGCGATCCTGACCCGCTCGGCCACGGTAAAGATCCTGGCTACCAGCCGCGAGGGACTCCACGTCGCCGCCGAGCAACTGCGGCCCGTGTTGCCGCTCGACGTGCACACCAAGGACGATGCGAGTGCCGTGACACTGCTGGTCGAGCGAGCCCGATACTTCGCACCGGAGTTGTCTTTGACCGGCGCCGCCGACGCCGTCACGGAGATCTGCCAGCGCCTCGACGGTATACCGTTGGCCATCGAGTTGGCCGCGTCACGGATGGTCTCGATGAGCGTGGCGGAGGTGCGTGATCGGCTCGACGACCGGTTCCGACTGCTGGTGGACTCCCGTCGCGGACCGCAGCGCCATCACACGCTGCGACACGTTGTGCAGTGGTCCTATGATCTGCTCGATAGCACTGAGCAGGATTTATTGAACCGGTGCTCGGTGTTCGTTGGTGGTTTCGACCTGCCCGGAGCATGCGCGGTCTCCGGCTCTGAAGACGAATACGCCGTTCTGGACTTACTCGATGCTCTGGTGCGTAAATCACTTCTGGTGGTTGATCGAATGTCGGAGCGAACTCGGTTTTCGATGTTGGAAACTATCCGCCAGTTCGCCCACGAGCAATTGCAGGCTGCGGGCGCCGCGGAGGCGGCCCATACCGCGCACGCGCGCTGCTTCGCCGGACGCGAGACCGACATACTCGCCCTCTGGGACAGCCCCCGCCAGCGCGAATCGTATTCCTGGCTCATCGTCGAGCTGGCCAATCTGCGTGCCGCGTTTCGGTGGAGCGCGGACCACCATGACCTCGACACCGCGGCAAGTATCGCGGTGTATACGGGATTCCTCGGCGGTTGGATTGAGCTGCACGAGCCCTCTACCTGGGAGGAGGAGCTCATTGATGCCGCCCGGGCCGTCGGACATCCGCGGCTGGCACAGCTGTATGTGGGTGCTGCCGAGTGTTACCGGACCGGAAGATTAGACGACGCAATTAGTTACGCTGACGCGGCGGTGGCAGCCATCGACAGTGGTCGTTTCGATCGCATGCTCTATGACATCGAGCCGACCGCGCTGGGAGGCGCCTACATCACGAAGGGGATGGCCGAACGGTGGTTAGAGTTGTGCCGCAATCGGTTTGCCCGTGGACAGGGCGTCAACACCTACAACCGGGCTGCGATGGTGATGGCCTTGATAACCACTGGGGAAACCGATGAGGCGCAGGCGGTCTGCGACGACCTACTGGCCGCCGCGGACACCACCGACGACCCCGGCGCCAACTCGTTCGCACTGCTCGCCTGCGGATACGCCTGGCGTGACAGCCGTCCTCGTGCCGCTTACGAGGCTCTTCGCCGTGGCCTGACGATCGCGCACGAGAGCGGCAACCGAATGGCGGAGCTATACATCGCGGTGAACTTGTCGGCGCTCGCCGGCACCCAGGATGCCTCCCTGGACACGCTCGACTTCTTGACCCTGGCCATCAACAACTTCTACGACTCCGGCAGCTACTCCCAGATGGTCACCCCGCTCGTAGTCCTCGCCGCGCACTTCGACCGTATGGGACACCACGAAGCCGCCGCGACGATCGTCGGATTCGCCGCCACCACATTCGCGCTGGCGGCCTTTCCGGAAATCACTAAGACGATCGCACATCTTCGAGAAGTATTGGACGACAAGGCCTATGAATCAATGACACAAGCCGGATCGACCATGACGAACGCAAACATCGCTCAGTATGCACTCGACCAGATCGACGAAGTGCGGGCCCAATTCGCATCTCAGCCGTAGTCCCGCAGGAACGTTTTCGTTACCGCTCGTGCACCGGTTCGGGCTCGTGGTGCGGGTGACCGCCGTGACGCTTAGCCTTACCGGCGAACGGAGCGGCCAGCGTCGGCAGCACCTGGCGGCGATTGCTCACCAGCGCGACCAAAGCCACCGCCGCATACACAGCGCTGATGGCGAAGCGCCCTTCGGTCGAGGTGAGCGGGAACTGCACGAGGAACAACCCGAGCAGCAGCCACGCGACCCAACGCTGGAACCGCAGACCGAGCAACAGCGTGACGCCCATCAGTGTCTGGGCGGCGG
>DATAZN010000046.1:0-3643 GCA_036272035.1 Mycobacterium sp.
TGCCCTGTGGGTTCAGCACCGAGCAAGTCCCGGACGTGTCGCTCCGTCTTCGCCAGTACCTGCTGGTCATACGGTGTCAGCCTGGTCGGGTCGTCGGCCACGGCGACACCGTACCCGAGACAGCGCCACCGCCAGGGAATCACTGTCGGCGGGTCGGGCCTCGTTCAGGAACGAAACTCCGAAGGATTCTGCGGTCGAGTCCGCAGTTTCCGTACGACGATGTCGGCGAACTCCACAGGGCGACGCTGCTCAACCGAGACATACCCGATGCTGGGGCTCAGCCCGGGTGGCAGCACTTCGTCGAGGAGGTACGGCAACACATAGGCCTCTCGCTGCGACTGCAGCCTGGCCAGCACGGCCCGCCACTCCCAGTTGCCGGCCCATTTGGATCGCAGGAACTCGGCGGACACGACCACGATGGCGTATCGGCTGCGCCGGAAGTACATGTCGTAGAGGTATTCGGTGAGGTCCTCGCCCAGCAGCCTGTGTTGTTGGTCAAGATCGTAGAAGACCCGATAGCCGGCCTTGCTGAGTACCGTGCTGATGTCGCTGGCCACCTGGCGGTCCGCACCCGCGAACGAGATCGCCACATCGAACTCGAATGCTTCGCTCTCCAGCTCTCGGCAACGGTTCAGCCACTGGTCCACGGTGATTCCGTGCCGTACCAGATCGGAGGCCAACAGAAATGTGCCGGTCAGCGCCAGTGCGGATGCCCACGACGAGCCATTGCGTGCGCTGGAGTCTTCTGGACCGCACCAGGCACGGACGTCCTTGCTGAAGGCGCCCACCAGTTCGTGCCCGAGCAGAGCGTCCAGCGGCGACAACGGTGAGCTGTCGCCACGCATCGCGAGCGAGAACAGTGGGCGCCACAATGTCATGTGCCATGTCGGCTGGCGATAGGTGGCGATCGTCCTGTTCCGCAACAGGACGCCGCCGGTCGGGCTCCAGGCACGTTCACGCAGGGAATCGGCGATTCCCGGGAGATCCAGATCCGCGGTGGCGAGCCCCGCATCGACCATCACCCGGCGTAGGGCCACCAGCGCCCGGAATGCGAGCGACAGTTCCTCCAGTGACTCGACGGACTGCCGCAGGCATCTGGCGAGGTAGTCGTATGCGTGGCCCAGCGATCTGACGAGTTCGTCGCTCCGATCCGCGCCCGATCGCCACACGTGCGCCAGGGCCAGGACCGCGTAGAACGAAAACACCGGCCTCGCGTCCTCACCGGGGCGCAACGGCCATCCGCCACTTGCCGGATCCTGGAGTCGCAGCAATGCCGCCACCATCTTGTGCACGCGAGGAACCCGCACTCCCAGTCGCCGCGCACCGATGGACAGGCCGAGCAGCACCTGCGAGATCGCCCAGGATGTCGTCGAGGCGACACGGTCACCGTCGTGGCCGTACATGGTGCCGGTGCTGCGAACCAGTCGGCTCACTCGGCCAAAGAAGGGCTCGAGAACATGGTTGGCGAGCAGTGGGACGCCGGCCAGGCCGGCCAGCATCGCCCCGGCGGAGGCCGACGAATGCTGGCCACGGCCGAACTCATATGCCTCGACCCGGCCGCGTGCCAGCGAGGCCCTGTCAATGAGCGATGTCGCAAGATCCTCGATCGAACCGATACCGAGCAACTGCTCCGCACAGCGATGCACAGCAGTGTCCAGACGAACGCCGATGTCGTTGACGAATCCGGGTTGACGACCATCGGGCAGCACGTTGTTCATCTGATGTCTCCCCTCATCGCGGTGGGGACTCCCGGGGGCTGAGTCATCAAGAGATGCCTGATCAACGGTATGCCGTGTGGCGTGCGTAAGCACGTTGGCTTTCCTGATCTTTTGGTGCCCGGCGCTGTTTTTCAAAGCCAGGAATTGCCCACATGTTGTCGACAATTGTCAAAGATTGCCTGTTATCGTCAAACGTAGTCGGTCGATGTCGCCTGATGATGATCCGGAGGAGTGGTGACCGAGGATGCCCGCGCACGACAGAGCGATCCGGACCCCTCGCAGTCACCTGTGGAGAAGGCGCTGCGGTGGATGGCCACCAGGAAACACGCCAGGCCGCTGGACTTGATCACTCACGCCATCGACGATCCGAACAGCGACTCGGCCGACCGGCTCGCACCGTTGGTCACACCCACGCAATCGATGATCGACGGCACAACCGAGACGCGCGCGCTGGCCGTGTGGGGTCTGGTGATCAACGGAGTCGGCAGAGTGGGATCCGCGGCTGACTCCCAGCGGCGGAACACCTTGTTCGCCGCATTTCGGCTGCCCAGACCACCCGAGATCGCCGAACCGTGGCAACCGACGTTGGAGGGACGGTTCCGCCAACTGATGCTGCTGTCGGACGTCTTCGGCAGTCCCGGCACCACGACGCCCATGCACAAGGCATGGCGGCGGGCCGTCAGTGAGAAGCTCGCGCCGATAGTGACAGAGCAGCTCGATGTGCTGGCCGGGAACGGTGCCGGTTGGGCACAGTATGTGGATATCGCCCGATCGACGGAGTCGATGACCACACAGATACCGGTGGCCACGGATGCTCCGCAGCAGGTCCCCGGTTTCGGCAACAGATCGCCATCGAAGGGCTCGCAACCGGTCTATCTTGAGCTCTTCGTGACGAGCGTTTTCATGAAGGGACGCGCGGTCCACCATCGGATCACCGAGCGGCTTGTCACGGCAAGAGAAAACAATGTCGACGCATACCTGGCGACTTCCATAGCCGGCTGGGATCTTAATGTCACGCATGTGCCGGTGCGGGCACTGTGGGGCTGCCGCGTGGAGCCGCCTACCCCAGCCCGCGGTAAGGGGCCCGTGCTTACCAGGCTAGTCTTCCCGCTTGTCCTACACCGGGATGAGAAGCACTACTTCGCATCGGAGGCGGTCGACGAGAACCTGGAGGAGGAACGGCTGTGGGTCAACGTTGAAGTTGACCACCACGGCATCGCCGCGGGCACGTTGCTCCACGGGTGCATACCCGTCTCCGGATTGACCATCCGCATCCGGTTCGACGAGGACGAAGTGCCCGAAGCGTGCTGGTGGTATGCCGAACAGACCGAGCGTGAGCGGCGCACCAGGCCACCTGACGGTGACCCTCGTCTACTGACCATCGTTGCAAATACCGTGACGCACACATTCACCGAAAAGTGTTACCCGCGCGAGAACTATGGCGTTTCGATCTTGTGGAGCTCATCCCGGGGACATCCCTAATGGATTCGGACCCGGTCAGGAGGAAATCTCGGATGTCGCACCACGAAGGGGGCAGCAGCGGCAACTGATGGCATGTCGAGCAGCCACGCCGAAACTATCCGGTGAGGGTTGCTGGATGTGCCATTCGTTGGCGTTCGCAGCGAACTGACCGGCTGAGACCGCTCCACTGCGCGCGGTCTCAGCCGGTGCACCAACCGGCTTCCTACTCCGATGCCCACATCCCGCGAACGTGCCCCAGGTGGTCGCGAGTCATAGCGGCGGCCGCTTCGGCGTCGCCTGCCAGCACCACGTCCAGCAACTCGACGTGTTGCCGGGCGGACGGCTCCAACTCGTCCTTGGCGGCCAGCGCCGGTACCCCGTACAGGCGGGACCGGTAGCGCAGGTCGCGGACCACCTCGACCAGGTGCCCGTTGCCGGCCAGGCCGAGCAGCGCGAGGTGGAAG
>DATAZN010000047.1:0-2403 GCA_036272035.1 Mycobacterium sp.
GAGTTCGAGATGGCCGACGACCACGACCACGACCTGGGCGCCCGGATGGCCGGCGCATCCCGGATGGTCAACGCCATCCCGGCGGTCTGCCAGGCGCAGCCGGGGCTGCTGTCGGCGTTGGATCTGCCGCTGGTCACCGGCGCCGGGCTGGTCCGGTCGGTGGCCGGGCCATCACCGGACAGCAGGCTGTTCTAGCTTGCTCTGGGTCGACTGGAGGTCTCGGATCGGCGATTTTGGCCCCATGGTTGTGGGACGCGAACTAACCACTCTGGTTATGGCGGAGGGCGTCGTCGGGTTGCGATGAATCCTCGACGACCATCCTTCGGCTCAATACCGGCGCGGCGCGGAACCCGTGTCTCGAAATAGACGACATATGTAGAGTCTCGAAAGTTCGTATCGGTGCCATCCGGTTTGACGCCCACGGTTATTCGTTCAGTGTCCAAGGACGCCGGGTTGCGTCCACATCAGGCGCTGTGGTCTGTAGACAACGACACTGATTTCCATTTATCGAGTTCCCTGCGCTGCTCGGTGAGCATGTCTTCGATGCGCGCGACGCAGTCCGAACCTAGCGGAAGTCGCAGCGGCGGGCCGTCGTGGTGGGCGAGGTCGACCATGATGGCGGCAGCCTTTGCCGGGTCACCCAGCTGTGCATGGTTGGTGTCTTGCGCCCAGCGACGGGCGTTTCCTGCTGTCTGGGCATAGTCGGTGATGGCAGATCCTTCGGTGAGCAGGCTGCTGCTGTCCAAAAAGTCGGTCCGGAATGGACCCGGCTCGATCGCGGTGACGCGGATGCCCAGCGGTGCTAGTTCGGCATGAAGCGCAGCATTGATCGCTTCGACCGCGTGCTTGGTGGCGGCGTAGATACCCCAACCCGACGACGCGGACTGGCCCGCAACGGAACTCAAGTTCAAAATGGTGCCGGAGCGTTGTGCCCGCATCGTCGGTAGGACCGCCCGGGTTACGTTGAGCAACCCGAACACGTTGACGTCGAACACCGCGCGTGCTGCCGTGTCGCTGACTTCCTCGACCGCACCGAGTAGTCCATGGCCCGCGTTGTTCATCAAGACGTCGATGCGGCCGAATCGGGAAAGTCCCTCGGCTACTGCGGCGGCGATACTATTCGGGTCGGTAACGTCGACGTCGACTGCCAGGGCGTTTCGAGCGTTACCGCCGAGTCGCTCGGTCAGTCCGTCGGTCTTTCGGGCTGTGGCAATCACCTGATCACCGCGCCGCAGCGCTTCCTGCGCGACGAGCAGTCCAAAGCCTCGCGATGCGCCGGTGATGAACCAAGTGGTTGTGGTTTGTGTAGTCGTAGTCATGCCGCCACGGTGTTCCGGACAGGCCCCGTAATCGACGGGTTAACAGGTTCTGCTGTGACCACCTTGGTTCTTGATCGCAGTGCCTGAGCGACGATGATCGGAAGATGGCCGTCAACACCGAGCTCGGCGATTTCCTGAGGTCGCGCCGCACCGCATTGACACCCGACGATGTCGGTCTGCCGTGGGCCGCCGAGGGTCGCCGGGTCAAGGGGCTAAGGAGAGCCGAGGTGGCGGGGTTGGCTGGCGTGAGCGCGGACTATTACGCGAAACTCGAACAGGGCCGCGCGCGGCAGATCTCCGAGCAGGTGCTGCACGCGCTGGCCCAGGCGCTGCGTCTCGACGATCTCGAACGACGCCACCTCGTCACGCTCGCTGGGTCCGCAGTAACGACGGGGCCGCCAGGATCGGTCCGGCACCGGCTACGACCGGCGATGCGACAGATTCTCGAATCGATGGACTTAGCGCCCGCCTACGTTCGCGACGCGAGCATGGATATCCTTGGTGGCAACCGTATCTGGCAACTCACCTTTCCCGATCTTGCCCGTCTCAACCGGCGCGAACGCAACACCGCGTACTGGACTCTGCTGGATCCGACTTCCCGTGCGGTCTATCCGGACTGGGAACGAGTGGCCCGCGAGGTGGTGTACACATTGCGGGTGTCGGCGGGCAACGAGCCCCACAATCCGCGGATTGCCCAGCTCGTCGGCGAGTTGACGATGCGGTGCTGCGAGTTCACCGGGTGGTGGTCCGAGCACAGGCTCTTCGAACGCACTAGCGGCGTCAAGAGGATTCGGCACGCAGTGGTCGGCGAGTTGGAACTCAACTATGAAGCCTTCACGTCGACCGCGGACCCGGGCTTGACGATGATTATCTACTCCACCCCGCCGGGGTCGGTCAGTGAGGAGCGCCTAAAGATGTTGGCGAGTTGGGGCCACAGCCGAGCCACCATCGCCTGATGGACGCTAGGTGTAAGCCACGCTGCCGGTTGAGGTGAAGGTTCGCGAGCACCAGGTGAAGTTGGCCAAGTCACGCAGGGACCGGACCGGCAATCAATGCGCGTCCAGCGGCGTAAGCGAGTGTATCG
>DATAZN010000048.1:0-8708 GCA_036272035.1 Mycobacterium sp.
GGCGGCGCCAGCATGCAGCCCTGCCGGTTCTACGTCCCTCAGCCATGAGCGACGAGCGTCGCGGCGGCAGCGGCGGTTTCGGTGGAGCTTTCGTACTGCTGATCTTCGTCGGCGTGGTCGTCAAGTTCTGGGTGTGGATCGCGGTCGCGTTTGGCGCCGCGGTGGTGTTCGGGCTGCTGCTGTGGCTGGCGTTCTACGCGGCGCGCCGCGTCGACGCCGAGCACCAGGCGCAGGCGGCGCTGGTGGCCCGCGCTGATGAGCAGCACGGGTGGGTGCTCGCCGGCGACGACCGTGGCGTGCACGGCGACTACCCGCCAGCAGCGATGTAACGAAATCTTCCATCTGGCGCGAAAACTCGTCTCGTGGTCGACAGCAAGTCGACCACGTCCAAGCGACCGCGTGGATTACAAATTGGCAGATACCTGAATTACGGCACGATGTAGCTCGCGGAGCAGCGCCGCAGGGCGGTGCCGGGATGGACAACATGAAGCCGCACTGCGTCATTGACACCGGTGACCCCCAACCAGCGGGGCGCTTCAATGTGCCTGACGCACCAGCAGGTGCGACAATCCCGCGGTGGGGGAACGGGATGCCGCACAGGCCGCTCAACTGATCCGGGCTTTGTGCGAAGTGCGGGACAAGATGATTAGTCAGATGACCTGGCTCGAAAGACACGACAGGCAGTTCGACGCCGCAGCGTTGCGGCGAGACGTCGATCAAGCTCAGGCCCACATCGCTCGTCTGCACCGCCGGTATCTGGGTGGAGATGTGCAGGCATCCCAACCGGTTCGCCAGGCCCGCTAATACATGTGTCGCGGGGATTCTTTTGCCCCACAACGAATCCCGTCTACGTCTGGTGACGTACCCCTGACACTCGGTCAAGGGTAGAGAAGCCGACGTCGGAGCCGAGGTCGCCTTCAAGCGGATCGGTAAGATGGCTTGGGCAGTAGACTTCCGCTGACACGGCGATGAATCTGACCGCGGTTCTTTTGACCCGAGCGGACTCTAGGCGGTAGGCCGGATCTTCCTCGAAAATACCGTTCATCTCTTCGTTTACCACGGTCGCGACCGAGGCGCCGCCATTGAGTTCGCCACAAATTTGATGGGCTCGGGCGACGAGAGCAGGCAAGTTATCGATGAGGGGAATCTGATCTTGTTCGAGCAGCGCCACAAACTGATCCTGCTGGCTTGGGTCGGCGCTTGCCGCGCCAGCGCAAATAATTGCGGCGGTCAGCACCACCGCGGCGCTAACCAGAGCGTCTGCAAGGCTGGTGATGCCGGTGCGCACGGCAGGATTTCCATTTCTTCGGTGTCATCTGCTCGGTATCTAATTCAACCCCGAGTGACGACACGACGTCCATGGGCACGGAAGAACCTAACCACCGTCGGCAGGTCTCGGTAGCAGCGGTGAGTTCCTATGCGCCGCAGTCGGCTGTGTTGACGGCGGAGCCACCATCCAGCTTGCAGAACGGGAAGTTTTGGTCGCCGCCGCCCATGGAAAACAACATTCCGTTTCCGCTGTCGACCAGTTGCATGTTCACGTAGCTGCCAACTTGCTTCGCTCCGCCTGTCACATTGCCGGAAGCGGTGGGATCGCTGGTCGACACAAAGGTCATCCTGAAGTTCACTGTGCCGTAGTTGGAGGTTTCGGTGCCGCTGCCGTCAGCGTTGACGACGACATGCTCGCCGTGGGCGCCCCAGTTGCCGACGTAAGGGCCACCGGCTTCGGGGAAAGATTTTTGCAGGCAGGCCTGGTTGTTGCAGGGGTCTGCCTGTGCCACAGGGGCGCTGGCGATGGCCGCGCCTGCGGTCAAGCCTCCGATCAGTAGCTTCCACATTCTTTGCTAGCCGCCTCTTGTCTCGGTTGGCCCCAGGGTGAACTGAAAGTACACCTGGTGCCGGGTCGGGGCAGAAATGAACGAATTCTTCTATTTCCGTTGACCGGCCCGCCACGCTTTCTCTCCGGGCAGTCGATCACGCGCGTTGCTTGCGAACAACTGCGCCGCTCACGCGCCGATCAGGCATCGGTGTCGGTGGGCACCCGTAGCGTCCCGATCCACCGGAGAGAGGTCAGATCATGGAGAGAGGTCAGATCATGTTGACGCGCTTATTCTTTGCCGCTACCGCGGCGGCACTCGCGCTCTGCGGCATCTTTAGCTCGGCGCCGGCCGGCGCCGAGCCTCGCTGCCTGTTACAAGGCGACTGGAACTGCGAGGGACCGCCGCAATACAACGGGCCGCTGCAAAACACCTGGGACGTGCCGGGCACCTACGGCGGCTGGACGCAATTGCCGCTACTCTGCCCCGGCGGCGCCGACCTTCGACCGTGCCAGCAATACGTCCCGCAGCCGTGAGTTGAAAGCAGGACTCCGATGGGTGGACTAATTCGGCTCTTGCTTCTAATCGGCTTCCTCGTGAAGGTTCTGGTGGCTGATTCTGCTGGTGTTGGTGGTCGTGGCCGCCGGATTCTGGCTAAGGGGCGTTGTGACGCGCCAAGACGCCGAGCTCGATCGGCAGAACCGTGAGCACGCGGCACTTGTTGCTCGCGCTGACGAGCAGCACGCGTGGGTACTCGCCGGCGACGACCGCGGCGTCTACGGCGAGCACACACCAGAACAAATCGATTGAGCCCGTGCCGCGCGGCCAAACCTGTCGGCGGTTCGGACGAGCTTCGACCGATTATCTGACGAACGGCAACCTGGTACGCGTACGCCGACCCATCAAGCCGGTGCCGCCACGCCGACCCATGAGGCCGTTACGGGTACGCCGGCCCACCACGGATTCGTAGATCGCGATGAGCACGACGGCGGCGCCGACGCCGATGAAAAACGGAATCCAGGCGACTCCACCATTTGCGTTGTGATATCCAAATTGGCTAGCCACCGCTGAGCCGATCAGGCCACCTAGGGCGCCGATTAGAACCGTCGTGAGCATGCCGATGTCTTGCTTACCCGGCATAACGAGACGCGCCAGCACACCGATGATCGCGCCCACGACGAGGGCAAGGATGATTGATCCGATCATTGCAGCTCCTGTCAACGGCGCCCGGAGTGGACACCTTCTCGCACTACGGGTTACCCGAACCGGCGGGCCTATAACACACATGTTGAGCAATTTAGAGTTTGGAGCCGAGCGGCATGACTTAGGCTTCGATCGCGGCCGGCGGAGCCGGATCGCCATAGTCCACGTTTGATTAAGCGATCAGGTCGCGCCGTTCTCTCTATGCTGCCGCGTGAAAGGAGGCGATCACGCAGTGACAAGCACCAGTCACCTGGCCGAATTAGAGATCACCAGTACTGACGTGGCCGCTGCGTGGAACGTCCTCGAACCCGTGGTCGCGCAGTGCGCCGGATTGCTTGGGACACCCGCTACAAAGAGCCACTACTACGTCGGCCACTCGGGCGACCAGGGCACCGTGGCCGGGGCTGATCTTCATGATTGCCTCGATCGCGTGGAGACCCCCGCATCGATCTCCGTCACGTACACCGCGAATAGCGACTCGGGCTCTGATCCTCAAAGCATCGAACTGAGGATCACGCGCTACCGGCGTTTCAAGGAGCTGAACGTTCAGATTCGCGTGACGGGGCCTATGGGCGTGCAAACGTTGGGCTTTTTCGAGCGAACCAAAACAACGCTGGCCCAAGCGATCGATCACTTCAACGGCCCGTAAGCCCCTGCAGGGCGGTAGCTGGGCTTACGCGCTCGCGTTCTGCGCTTGCGCCATCGCGTTGCCGGCCTGGTCCGGGCAGTGCTGGCGGATCGTGGTCCCGGTGAGGACACCCGCGTTTGTTGCGTTGTAACCGCGAGCCTCGAGGGTGGTTTCGATCGCGGCGAGGCTCGTGCCGCTACGAAGTGCGGCGCAGATGTCGAAACGGGAGTCGATGGTGGCGGCTTCCGCGGGCGCGGGGAGCGTCAATGCGGCGGCCATCGCGGCCCCAGCTGCGAAGATCGACCAACGGATGATGCTGCGTCCGTGGGTGGTGGTCTGCCTCATGTCAGCCTCGCTGGTGTCGAGGTCACCGTCTGATTTAGTGGCCGTTATCGTCTACCAACAGCGGAGTACCCCGTCGTCTGCCCGATATGCAGTGATGGTGACCCATTTCACGACGGCGGGCCCAATTGTCGTTTGCGACGTGCCTTGAGCACATAAGCTGGAGAACGCCCGAGGTCGCACCGAGATCCACAAGGAGGCCTGCCATGCCAAGGTTTCTTGGCCGTCTGGCCGCCGCTATCGCGGTTGCGTCGATCCCGCTGGCGGCTGCGGCGGTCGCAACATCGGCCGTCACCGTCGCAGCGCCCGGAGTCAGTTCGCCGCAGTGCGACCCGAACGTGATGACACATTGCGTGACCAGTTCGCCGCACTGCGACCTCAACTGGTCGCGCAACGTCTGGACCGGTGAGTGCCATCCGCAACCGGCGGTACCGGACTGGTATGTCGTCCGGCCGGCCTACGCACCGCCGTACGCACCGGTCGACGTCCCCCCGCCGCCTCCCCCTCCGCCGTGGGCACAGCAACTCCAGCCGAGATGGGACGAAGGTTCCCAGCAGTGGGTCTGGGTCAGAATATAGCCATCCGACATCTCAACAGTGATGTCGGTACGATCTCAATCTTGTTGTATAACAATGTGATTCGGTTGCCGGAGCAACCGCGAGCATCACAACTTGCGGGCGCCGCGCAAGATTTTGGCAAACGGGTTACCGGCGGCGAGGCCCCGGCGAAGGCTCGGCTGCAATGTGCTCAAGTTCAGCAGGACCGGATAGCTCAGTCCGTGATCGCGCCAGTCGGCAAGCTGATCGACAATCTCGTCGTGCGTGCCTTGCAGGCATGCGTCTTTGAGCAGCGACAGCGGCACGTTGGAGGTGTACTTCAATACACTCTCCTCGTCGAAGACCTGCGGGATGATGTCCTGCGAGCCGGTGAAGTCGTCGCCGAGCGGGTGTGAAACGCCGTGGCGTTTCCACAATTCCGCGGGGGCATTCAACGCGAACGTCTTCATTGCCGTTGATTCCAGCGCGTCGTCGATTTCCTGCCGGTTGCGGCCCGTCACGGTGAAGAACAGGATCGCGCCGGTGATGCCAAGGGGATTTCGTCCTGCGTCCGATGCCGCGGCCCGAACCGCCTCAAATCCGCGGGCGTAATCCGACGGTGAAAACACCGCTGCGGGAAACCACGCGTCGGCGTATCGGCCGGTGGCGCGCAGCATTCTGGGTCCGTGCGAGGCGATCCAAATCTCAGGCCATTTACCGCGATACGGCCACAGATCGAAGACCGCATTGTGCAGCGGGAAGAACGGCGAGTCGCGACTGACGAGCTCTCCGCCGGAGTTCCACAGCGCCCGAATGGTCGCCAGGGCCTCTTCGAACCGTGCCACCGGTTTGGACCAGTCCACGCCGTAAGGTTCGTTGCCCTCACGCTCGCCGGTGCCGATGCCCAGGATCGCTCGTCCGCGCGTGAGCAGGTGCAGGGTAGCGGCCGCTTGAGCGGTGACCGCGGGATTGCGCCGGCCGGTGTCGGTCACCCCAATTCCAAGCCGCATCCGCCCCAATCGATTTCGGGCAGCCAGATGCCCAAGCACGGTCCACGGTTCGAGGTTTGCATCGACCTTTGGCGTCAGTCGTGCGGCGCCGATGTACTTCGGCTTGGCCATCGAACGTGGAAACAACGAGTTCAGGTGATCGGCCAGCCAGAACGAATCCGCACCGGCAGCGACCGCAGACAGGTAGCTACTGCGCGTCACCGCCATCGGCGAAAAACGCATGGGCAGCGGCTGTGCCGCCAAACCGACTTTCACCGCTAACCCCCGGCAGCCGTTGACCTATTGCTGACCGCCCGATCCTCCCACTCGATCCGGCGGGGACTGGGCCTGGCTGCCGTCGCTGTCGGTCGCGCGTCGCAGGTACTGCGGACAGTAAGCGCTCGTAGCGATCGCGGTGAATTTGGCGGCACTGGTCGTGCTGATTCCCGGATTCTGCTGCGTCACAAGCTGAATGACGTCAAGTTCAGGTTTACCCTGATCCAACAGCCCACACGCCGATTTGCCCGCGCTGACGGCGCTATTGGAATCGCTGAAGGTGATGCCGGCTTTGGTCAGCGCGTCGACAAAGCTCGCGTCGACATTCGGGTCGGCGTGCGCCGGTATCGCGATGCCCAGTGACGCGGCAATGCCAACCACCACCAGCAGGCGTCTCATCGCCCCATCATGGCTCAACATCTAACCGTTGTTGGGCGCGGTGGTCGTCACCCCACCGTTGTCACCGGCGCGTTGGAGGTACTGCGGGCAGTAGGCGCTCGCCGCGATCGCGGTGAACTGGGCCGCCCTGGTCGTATCCAAGCCAGGATTCTGCCGCGTCACGAGCCCGACAACATCGAGTTCCGGCCGACCTTGCGCCATCATTCCGCACGCCGCCTTACCGGCCTTGACCGCGCCCGCTTCGCTTTTGATGGTGATACCCGCCTTGACGAGCGCGTCGAGAAAACTCGCATCAAGACCCGGATCGGCACGGCCGGGGATCGCATGCGCGCTCACGGCCACGCACAATGCGGTGGCTGCGACCAGCAACGTCAGCGGGCGTCTCACCTGTCCATCGTCGCGCACGCCGACATCTTTGTCGCGCCGCCGAACCGCCACATCGACGCGGTTGTGCTGTCAAGATCTTCCGAATGGCCGACAGAATCGAAGTCCAGCGCACGATCTCAGCACCGGCAGGCGATATCTTCGCCGTTCTCTGCGATCCGCAGGGTCACGTCGCCATCGACTCATCCGGGATGTTGCAGGACGCCGACGGAGCGTCCGTTGCCGCCGCCGGCGACAGCTTCGTCGTCCACATGGACCGTGAGTCCCTCAACGACTTTCCGGCCTTAGGCAAATACGACGTGACCGTCACCATCCGCGAATTCGAGCAGGACCGGCTGATCGCGTGGACGGTCCTGGGGCAGATCCGACCTCAGATCGGCCACGTCTACGGCTATCGCCTCGAGCGTGACGAGCAGAACGAGGGCACCCTCGTCACATCGTTCTACGACTGGTCGCAGATCGACGAGAAGTGGCGAGAAGCCGGCATTTTCCCGGTCATCTCCGAAGGTGCGCTGCGAGCGTCGCTGGGCATCTTGGATCGCACGGTCCGGCGCGGCTACCCGAAGGGCTGACGCCACACTGCCCGCGTCAACTTAAAGTTGACGAATGCATGCCCGTCAACCTAGTGTTGACGCATGGTCCAATCCCACCCTGTTCGACTCGACGAACTGATCACCACCATCAAAAAGGTGCACACCGACGTGCTGGACCAGCTCAGCGACGCAGTCCTGGCAGCTGAGCATCTCGGTGAAGTCGCCGACCACCTGATCGGGCATTTCGTCGATCAGGCCCGCCGGTCAGGGGCCTCCTGGACCGATATCGGCAAGAGCATGGGCGTGACCAAGCAGGCCGCCCAGAAGCGCTTCGTGTTGCGCGCCGAGACCACCACGCTCGACCCGAACGGCGGCTTCGAGCGCTTCACGCCCCGGGCCCGCAACGCCGTGGTCGCCGCCCAGAATGCCGCGCACGAGGCCGGCAACAACGAGATCACCCCGGACCACCTGATACTCGGGGTGCTGAACGACCCCGAGGCACTGGTCACCAAACTGCTGCGGGCCCAACGCATCGACCCCGAATCGCTGCGGGACTCGATCACGCTGCCGCCCGCTGCGGACAAGGTTCCGGCGCTGATCCCTTTCAGCGGCACGGCCCGCAAAGTGCTCGAGCTGACCTTTCGTGAGGCACTTCGGCTGGGCCACAACTACATTGGCACCGAACACATTCTGCTTGCCCTGCTCGAACTCGAAGACGGCAGCGGTGCGCTGCATCAGGCCGGCGTCGACAAGGACCGCGTCGAGGCCGATCTGGCCGCCGTGCTCAAGTCAGTGGCCGCCGACAAGAAGAACTGAGGCAAGAAGAACTGAGGGTTGTACAACCCGACGACGTGAGCCCCGCAGTGTGCCATCATGCGATGGTCGTCGAGGAGGAAAGATGCGCCGCTACCTGGTTGCCGTGATTACCGTCGTCGCGGCCGCGCTGATCGCGGTACCCCGCGCGTCGGCCGGCGACGCACCGATCGGCCATCTCGGAGACACGTTGCGGGTCGACACCGGCAAAATGATCGCCGACATCACCGTCAGCAGCGTGCAACCGGTCGACCCGCCGCCGGGGTTCGGCTACAACCGCGTCGGTGTCCCGGTGAAGAGTTTCCCGAACAGCGCTGTCATGCGCGCCGACGTGGCGATCCACGCGGTTCGGGTGCCCAACCCCTATCAGATGCTCACCGATTTCACCTTCGACGGGGTCACCCCGTTCGGCGACGCATACAAGTCCCGCGCTTCCGACGCTCCCGATGCGCTGGATGCCGCGTTGGCCAATGCGCCGGCCGGCTCGATCGTTCGCGGCGGGGTGTACTGGGAGGCCTACCGCGACCCGGTCGCCAATGTTGTTCTGCTGGACAAGAAGACGGGCTATCACCTCGCGCAGTGGAACCTGTAGTCCGGATCGCCTCAGCGAGTACCGTCGACGCTGCTGAATTGGCCGCGGTCGCGGCACGCACTTTTCCACTGGCCTGTCCCCCGTCGGTCGCGCTCGCAGACGTCGCGTCGTTCATCGACGCCAACCTGTCCGACGCGCGCTTCGCCGAGTATCTCGCCGACCCGCAGCGGCGTATCTTCACCGCCGCTCGCGAAGG
>DATAZN010000049.1:0-4261 GCA_036272035.1 Mycobacterium sp.
CATCAGGTCGTAGTTGTCGGGATGCTCGACGCCGTAGGCGAACACGATGCCGCCGCCCATGCTGTGGCCGAGGACGATCCGCGTCGCACCGGGATGTTCTTTGGCGGCGATGTCGACCAGGGTGTCGAAGTCGCCGGTGTACTCGGAGATGTCCTTCAGCAGCACCCGCTTGCCGCCGGAGCGCCCGTGCCCGCGATGGTCGAGCGCATACGTCACCAATCCCTCGCGCCCCAGCCGCGCGGCGACATGGTCGTAGCGACGGGCGTGTTCGCCGAGCCCGTGCGCGAGGATGACCACGCCGCGCGGTGTGGTCCCGATGTCCGCGGGGGTCCAGACGTCATAGACGATGCGCACACCGTCGACACCGTCGAAGGATCGCTCGGTACGGGTGGTTGCCATCAGGGGCAGCGTAGACCCACTGTCACAGGCAGTACGTAAGCTCGGTCGGGTGAGCGTGCTCGCCCGCGAGTTGGCCGATGACGGCAGGACTAATTTCTCTGCCACCGCCGAGCCGTACCGACGTGAACTGCTCGCGCACTGCTATCGAATGACCGGGTCGCTGCACGATGCCGAGGACCTGGTGCAGGAGACCTTGCTGCGCGCCTGGAAGGCCTACGACCGGTTCGAAGGAAAGTCGTCGGTGCGCACCTGGCTGCACCGAATCGCCACCAACACCTGCCTGACTGCGCTGGAGAATCGCCAGCGCCGTCCGCTGCCGACCGGATTGGGCGCACCCAGTTCGGACCCCACCGCCGAGCTGGTCGAGGGCACCGAGGTGCCGTGGCTCGAGCCGTTGCCCGACGCGGCAGACGATCCGGCTGATCCTTCAACGATCGTTAGTACTCGCGAGTCGGTCCGGTTGGCGTTCGTTGCAGCCCTGCAGCATCTGTCGCCCCGGCAGCGGGCGGTGCTGCTACTGCGCGACGTGCTGCAGTGGAAGGCCGCCGAGGTAGCCGACGCGATCGGCGGCAGTACGGCCGCCGTCAACAGCCTGCTGCAGCGTGCGCGGTCGCAACTCGACGCCGCTGGGCCCAGTGCCGACGACCGGTTGGTGGCGCCCGACTCCGACGACGCGCAAGACCGGTTGAGGCGCTATATCGCTGCGTTCGAGGCCTACGACATCGACCGGCTGGTCGAGCTGTTCACCGCCGAGGCGATCTGGGAGATGCCGCCATTCGTCGGCTGGTACCAGGGACCGCAGGCCATCATCACGTTGATTCATCAGCAGTGCCCCGCGGACGAACCCGGCGATATGCGGCTGGTCCCGCTGACCGCCAACGGCCAGCCCGCCGCGGCGATGTACATGCGCGACGGCGACGGCCATGTGCCGTTCCAGCTACATGTGCTGGACCTGCGGGCCGACGGGTTGTCTCGGGTTGTGGCCTTTCTCGACACCGCTCTCTTCGCGAAATTCGGTCTGCCGCAACGGCTTTGACCGTCAGGTGGACAGGTATGGCGCCAGTCGGGCCAAAAGCGTGCACAAGCGGCCATCAACCGCGCTCATTACCTGGTCGCCCGGTTGAGTGTTGCCGCCGACCCCTGTCGCAGTCGAGGCCCTTCGCGGTCGGTACTGCCCCGGGAGAGTGGGCGGTTGTTCGACACGCTTTAGTTGTGGGCGTGACAGCTCGCGCCGTCCTGGTTACCCCACTGTCGGGGCCGCTGGCCAAGTTTGGGAAAGCAGGGGCGAGCGCCCTCGCTCTGTGGGCCGAGCGTTCCGGAGTAAATCTGGACGTGATCGACGCTTACCCCTCCGCGGCATCCGCGATACGGGGCGCCGAGGGCAGCCGGCCCGACGTGGTGTTCGGGCCCTACGGTTCGGGGCCGGCGTTGGCGGCCGCGGCCGCCAGCAAAGGGGTCGTCTGGAACCACGGTGGCGCCACCGCCCGGCTGGCGCGGCCGGCGTATCCGGGTGTCGTCAACGTGGCATCTCCCGCTTCCCTCTATCTCGCCGCGGTGCTCGACACCCTTGCCGCCGAAGGTCTTGGTGAGGGGTCGGAGGTGGTAATAATCCACGTCGACACGGGGTTCGGCCGCGAGGCGGCCGAAGGAGCGGCGGTGGCGGCCCGGCGACTCGGTCTCCTGCCGCGGTCGGTCACTTTTCGACCGGCCCGGGCGAGAGACGTGCTGGCGCAGGTCCCGGCGGGCGATGTGCTGTTATCGGCCGGTTCCTTCGACGATGACATCGCCATCGCGCAGTGGGCCAGCGAACGCCGTTGGCGCGCAGTTGGATTGGTCGCCGCCGGAGTCGAGGAGCTCCGGCACGCCATCGGTGATCGCATTGAGGGGCTTTACGGACCGTGCCAGTGGTTCGACGACGGGACAGATGATCCCGTGGACGGACCCAACAGCGAGTGGTTCAGCCACTGTTACCGGGACGCGAACGGTACTGAGCCGCCCTATCCAGCTGCTGCGGCCTTCGCCGCGGGTGTGGTTTGGCAGCGTTGCGCGAAGGAGGCCGGAACTGTTGAATCGTTGCCGGTGCGGGCCGCGTCACAACGACTCGACACCACCACCTTGTTCGGTCGTTTTCGCGTCGACCCGGTCACCGGCGTGCAAACCGGCCATCAGATTCGCGTCGTTCAGTGGCGTGGCGGACAGCGGGTGCTGGTTGATCGGCCGCTTCGTCGGACGTGAGCGTCGAACACACATCAGCTCGTGCGGTCCTCGCGCGCGGCGAACCAGGACTCGGCCGCCGTCCGAATCTCCGGCGTGCCGATATGCAGCCAGTCGCCGTCATGGACTAGGCCGCACAGGCGTCCGGTCGCCTGTGCACGGTCATAGAGGATGTTCAGCGAGAACTCCCCATGTGGAGCATCGGCGAACAGCCGCGGATGCAGGATCTGCACGCCGGTGAAAACGAAGGGCGCAGTGGACGCGTCGCCGCGGCGCTGCAAACGTCCGTCATCGGCGCGGAAGAAGTCTCCCGGCCCTTCATAGCCGAAGGCCCGGCCCACCGGTTCCAGCAGCAGCAGCGCGTCCATCCCCGCCGCGTCCCAGGCGTCGGCGAGGCGAAGCAGCGCCGGCCGCGCACCGTCCAGCCAGATGACATCGGCGTTGCAGACGAAGAAGGGCTGCGCGCCCAGCAGCGGAAGCGCAGCGGCGACGCCACCGCCGGTCTCCAGCAGCACGTCCTCGTGCGACAGGATCACGCCGGAGTGGTTGGCCAGATGCCGGGCGATCTGGTCCGCCAGCCAATGCGTATTGACCACGCGGTTCGGCACGCCCGCTTCGTCCAGCCGGTCGAAAACGCGGTCCAGCATCGAGCGGCCCGCCACCGGGATCAACGGCTTGGGGGTGCGCCTGGTCAAGGGGCGCATGCGCAGCCCGAGGCCCGCCGCCAGCACCATGGCATGGCCCGGCATGGTCATGGAGCCGCGCTCACAGGTCCGGCACGACGCGGCGCGCGGCGGGCACTTCGCGCTGCAGCCAGTGCGCCAGCTCACGCAGCGCGGGATGCGTCAGCGCCTGGCCCAGCAAGCGCCAGAGCCGCGGGATATGGCACAGATAGCCGGGCTTGCCGTCGCGCTTTGCCAGGCGCACGAACAGGCCCAGGCATTTCACATGGCGATGCGCGGCCATCACCGCCCACGAGGCATCGAAATCCGCGCCGGATAGCCCCGAGAATGCCGCCCGATAGCGCGCGCGCATGGCGTCGACCAGGGGCGCGGGCAGGTCGCGGCGCGCATCCTCCAGCAGCGAGGCAAGGTCATAGGTGATCGGCCCCACCACCGCGTCCTGGAAGTCCAGCAGGCCCAGCGTCGTCAGGCCCGGGCGCGGCAGCAGAAGCAGATTATCGATAAAGAAATCGCGATGGACCATCGTGTCGGGCACCGTGCGGGCCGTGGGCAACAGTGCACGCCAGATCGCCTCGAAGTGCTGCCGCGCGTCCTCGTCGACAGGCGTTCCGCGCGCCGCAGGCACATACCAGAACAGGAACCGCTCCACCTCTTCCAGCAGGCGCGCATCGTCATAGGCGGGAAGGCCAGCCGGAATTGCCGCCGCGCCGCGCCGGTGTAAATCGATCATCCAGTCGATCGCCAGGCCGAAGATCCGGTCCGGATCGTCGCCGGCCTCGAGCCGCTGCGCCAAAGTCGCGTCGCCCAGATCCTCCAAGAGCGCCAACCCCGTCGCCGGATCGGCGGCGAGAATCTCGGGGGCCGAAGAACCCATGCCGCGCAGATGGGCGTCGATCGCCAAGAACGGGCGGATGTCGAGCTTGTCGGGCGGCGCGTCCATCAACACCGCGCGCCGCGCGCCGTCT
>DATAZN010000050.1:0-7270 GCA_036272035.1 Mycobacterium sp.
GGTCTGCTCGACGACTACCCGACCCGGTCCGGATACGTCATCACCCCGGTGGTGCTCTGGGGCGGCGGACGACTCGACCCTCAACCCGCACCCGACGAGGTCGTAGCGGTCTACCGGGTGGGGCTGCATCAACTGCAGCGCGCGGACTCGCCGCGGTTCATCACCATCCCGGAAAGCCCACGACCGGTTGTCCAGATACCGTTGGGGAACGACCTCGTCCACGCGCCGACCGGTGCTGTGCTGCTGCAGCTGCGCTGGCTTGGTCTGGAGGGGCGCCACGATCCGGTCGACGAACTCGAGCAACCTGTTTTCGCCTGGAAGTGAGGAGGAGCAGCCGCGATGACCGAACCGAAGTATCTCGTCACCGGAGCCGGCGGCGGTGTGGGTGGTGTCAGCCGGCAAGTGGTAGATCGGCTACTGGCCGCCGGCCAGCAGGTGCGGGCCATGGTGCACCGCGAAGACGACCGCGCCGACACGTTGCGCGGGCTCGGTGCCGATGTCGTCGTCGGCGACCTGCGGAATCCCGTCGACGTGGCCGTGGCGTTGAGCGACGTCGATCGTGTCTTCTTCAGCATGAGCGTCTCAGCCTCGTATCTGGAAGCCACGACAGTGGTTTGCGCGCTCGCCGCTGAAACAGCCGCCCTCGACGTGCTGGTCAACATGTCCCAGATGACGGTGTCCCAGATGACACCGACCAGCACCGAAGAGTCCGGCCAGCAGCGCATGCACTGGCTGGCAGAACACGTGATCGACTGGTCGCCGATCCCCGCGGTACAGATCCGGCCTACCGTCTTCTTGGAGAACCCACTGTTCACTGTGTTGGCAGCCCAGTCGATCCGCGACCATGGAGCGCTCGCCTTACCCTTTGGCAACGGGCGCACTTCGCCGATCGCCGCCAGCGATGTGGCCGATACGGTCGCTGCCGTCCTTCAAGACCCGGCTCGGCACGTTGGCGCCGTTTATGAGCTGACCGGACCTACCGTACTCGACATCGACGGGCTCGCTGCGCAATACAGCCGTGCCCTGGATCGACCGATCACCGCCGAGCGCGTTGACTTCGACGACTGGCAGAGCAATCTCACCAACATTGGGCTCGAACCGCATGTGCTCCAGCACATTTCGACCATGGCCAAGCTGCACAGGGAAGATCGCTACAACCGCTCCACCGACCGGGTGCAGCAGTTGACCGGCCACCCGCCACAAAGCGTTGAAGACTTCGTGCGCTCTCACCGCGACTTGTTCACGTCAGCTGTGAGATAAGCGGTCGGCTCGGGATGCGTTCCGTGGTCACATGGAACAACTCGGCCTGCGCCGCGCCGTTACCCTTGCCGATGATCAGCTCGAGCCGCCCGTTGGACAGGTCGTCGAGCGTTGAGCAGTCCTCGAATGCGCGGACCGGATCGAGCAGACTCAACGTCGTCACCCCGGTGAACAATCCGATCCTCGACGTGCGAGCCGCAATGTTGCTCAGCACAACCGGTGGGGATGAGGAAATGAACGGGTCCTCGTGACGCTCACCAACCGCAAAGCCGTCGAACCCCAATTCTTCGGCGAGCACGGCCATGTCGAGAACATCACGCAAGCGATCGGGTAAGACTCTTCTTCTCACCCGACACTGGATCCGGTACATGAGTGATGAGCGTGACCAGCAGAAACTTCATCCTGTGACCAACAGCTTCTCGAACGGATGTAGGCCGATCTCCTCGCGGGTATCAGTCGTCACCCCGGATCTCCACCAGTTTCGCGGGCAGCACTACTTCTTCACGAACTCAGTTGCCCTCTGTCGCATTCCCGATGACTAAGCAGCCCGGCACCTACGGCCGCTGATCAGGTAGACCGCGGCGCGCAGCTCCAGGGCACGGGCCTCCGGAGCAGACCAACATCCTGCGTAGAAACCTGTGTGGTGGATTGCGATTTTCCTGGGCTACACTCGTGACCGCCATCTCTACAGAGATAGAGTCGCGACGAAGCGAAGGGACCCACCCGCCATGACGGTGCAGGACGTACTGGACGACATCCGCAAGCGACCCGGCACCGGCGAGGTGATTCCGGTCATCGACCCCGCCACCGAAGAGCAGATCACCGAATTCACCGACTGCGGTCCCGAAGCCATCAACGACGCGGTCGCTCGCGCCAAGGAAACCGCCGAGTCCGGCGTGTGGTCCGGCATGCCCGACTACGACCGCGCCAAGGTGCTGTGGCGGGTCGCCGATCTCATCGACGAGAACGCCGAGATCCTGGCCGAGCTCGAATCGCTCAACGCCGGCATCCCGCCGGCGCAGGCGCAGATCATCACCAAGGTCGGGTCGGAGTGGTTCCGCTACTACGCCGGCTGGTGCACCAAGATCGACGGCATCGCGCGCGACGTGAACACCGGCGGCCTGACCGGGGTCGACTCGCACATGCACACCTACACGCTGCGCGAGCCCTACGGCGTGGTCGGCTTGATCTTTCCGTGGAATGGTCCGGTCTTCAATTACTGTGCAAAACTCGCGCCGTCGCTGGCGGCCGGCTGCAGTAGTGTCGTCAAACCCGCTGAGGAGACGCCACTTTCGGCGCTGGTGCTGGACAGGATCCTGGCTGAGGCCGGAGTGCCCGAGGGCGTCGTCAACTTGGTGAACGGTTACGGCCACACCGCCGGTGCGGCGATCACGGCGCACCCCGATGTGGAGAAGGTCGCCTTTACCGGTTCGACGGAGGTCGGTCGGGCGATCGTGCACGCCGCCGCCGAGAGCAACCTCAACAAGGTCACCCTCGAGCTCGGCGGCAAGTCACCGGTGGTGATCTTCGACGACGCCAACCTCGACCTGGCCATCCCGATGGCCTCGTTCGGCACCTTCATCCACTCGGGACAGGCCTGTGTGTGCGGGTCGCGCATCTTCGCTCAGCGTGGCGTCTACGAGCAGGTCGTCGAAGGAATCGCCAACATGGCCAACGTCATGCAGTTGGGTGGGCCCAGCGACGAAGGCGCCATGGTCGGTCCGCTGATCAGCCAGAAGCAGCTCACCCGCGTGCTGGGTTACCTCGATCAGGGCAAGTCGGACGGCGCCGAGTTGGTCACCGGCGGGCACCGGCTGGATCGCAAGGGTTACTTCGTGCACCCGACGGTGGTCACCAACGTCGACCCTGACTCGAGCCGGCTGTTCCAGGAGGAGATCTTCGGTCCGGTCGTCACGATCCTGCCGTTCGACGACGAGGACGAGGCCGTCGCGCTGGCCAACAACAGCAGCTACGGGCTGGCGGCTACCACGTGGACCAGCGATCTCGGTCGCGCACACCGAATGGCCAAGAAGCTCAAGGCCGGAACCGTCGGGCTGAACTGCCAGATGCAGTTCGACCACTCGATGCCCTTCGGTGGCTATAAGCAGTCCGGCTGGGGCTACGAGTCGGGCAAGGCCGGCATCGAGGCCTACTTACAGACAAAAATCGTTTGGGCGCAGATGTAGGAGTGTCCGGGCCACAGTAATGTGAATGCATGCTGGGCCGCATGGTGAGCGCCTTTCAACGATGGCAATATCGCAAAGGCCGTCCGGGATGGTCTGCCCGCATCGCAAACCGGTTGGGCGCCTTGTCTTTTGCCAAGGGTATGGGGCCCAACGGAGCTGCCACGCTCGAAGTCCGGGGCCACAAATCGGGACGGATCGTTTCGTTCCCGGTGGTCGTCGCCGACTTTCAGGGCGAGCGTTACCTGGTCTCCATGCTCGGCCAGAAGGCGAACTGGGTGCGCAACCTGCGCGCAGATAACCACGGGGTTTTGGTGCGCGGTCGGCGCGAAGAGGTGACGTTGGTGGAAGACCAGTCCGACAAGCGCGCCGCGATCTTGCGTCGGTATCTTGAGCTAGCGCCGGGTGCGCGTCCGTTTTTCACGATCGATCGGCGCGCGCCGCTGGACGACTTCGAGCGAATCGTCGATCAGTACCCCGTCTTTCGGGTCGCCTGAGGCTTCGGCGTCGACAAAGCCGGGTCCCGGCTCCGGCCTGACGTTGTGCGCGGTGATCTCCTGCCGGCAATGTGCGCACACCAGAACCGGTTCGGCGGTCTGATCGCAGGTCTGGTGATGCAGCACGATCGGCGGACCCTGGGGGTGCGGCAGGTGGTGGTCACCCCACTGCATCAGGACCACGATCGCCGCGAACAGATCGCGGCCGGAGTCGGTCAGCCGGTACTCGTGCCGGTCGGGGTCGCGCGCGTAGGGCACTTTTTCCAGCAGTCCCTTGTCGACCAGGGTGCGCAGACGTGCGGACAACGTGGGGCGCGGAATCTGTAGGTTGCGCGCCAACTGGCCGAAACGGCGAACCCCGAAGAACGCCTCGCGCAGGATCAGCAGGGTCCATCGCTCGCCCACGATCTCCAGGGCGCGCGCAACGGACTCACCGTCGAAGCGATGTGACAGATCCGGGTAATCCATGGTTCAACCAATGTACCGGTTCAAAAACTAAACCGGTAGTGCTAACGTGGCTGGATCACCCACTCCGTCTGTGCAAAGCGAGGACGTATGGACACCGACGTCACCACCATGCCCGTACTGTCGCGGGCGCGCGAGATCGCCGAGTTGGCGCGCGGTATGGCAGATGACATCGATTCTGCTCGCAGGCTGCCGGCTGAACTGGTTGAGGCGCTGCGAGATTCGGGCTTACTGCGCGCCGGCGCGCCGGTGGAGGTCGGCGCTTTAGAGCTGCCCGCGGGAATCGCTTTGCGGTGCGCCGAGGAGGTGGCACGTGGCGACGCGTCCGCCGGCTGGTGCGTGTCGATCGGGATCACCAGCACCCTGCTGGTCGCATATCTGCCGCCGGTGAGCCGTGACGAACTGTTCGGCAACGGCCGCGGGCTGGCCGCGGGTGTGTGGGCACCGCAAGGCAAGGCCCGGCGGGTGCCCGGTGGTGTTGTGGTGTCGGGGCGCTGGGCGTTCTGCAGCGGTATCACCCACGCCGACGTGCTGTTCGCCGGCTGCGTACTCGAGGACCGCCCGGCGGTGGTGGCGCTGCCCACCGAGCAGCTGCAGATCCTGGACACCTGGCACACCCTCGGCCTGCGCGGCACCGGCAGTCATGACACCGTCGCCGAAGAGGTGTTCGTCCCCGATAATCGGGTGCTCTCGATATTCGACGGTCCGGTGATCGACCGTCCGTTGTACCGATTTCCCCCGTTCGGGTTTTTCGCGGCCTGCATCACCGCGGCCGCGATGGGCAACGCGCGCGCGGCGATCGACAACTTCGTCGAGCTCGCCTCGACCAAAAAAGGTGTGGCGGCCAGTCGCACGCTTGCCGAGCGGTCCACCATCCAGGTGGCGCTCGCCACGGCCGACTCGGCGCTGGAAGCCGCGCGAGCCGGTTACTACCAAGCCATCGACGCCGCGTGGCAGGCGAGTCAGGATGGGCGCGTGGTGCCGTTGCAGGCGCGGACCCGGTTACGCCTCGCGGCAACGCATGGGGCACGCGTCTCTGCCGACGTGGTCCGCACGATGTACGACCTCGCCGGGGGCAGCGCGATCTACGACGGCGCACCGCTGCAACGACGTTTGCGGGACGCTTTCACCGCTACCGCGCACTTCCAGGTGAACGAGGCATCGCGCGAGTTGCCGGGCCGAATCCTGCTGGGCCAGAGCACCGAGGCGGCCATGCTGTGAGGTCGTCGATCGAAGCGGTGCTGCCGCTGTGGCTGGACCGGCCCGATCTGGAGGCACTCGAAATCGCCGAGGCCGCCGGCGCCGCGGGTCTGGACGGGCTGTGGATAGGCGAGATGGCCACGTTCGACGCGTTCGCGTTGGCCACCGCCATCGGCGCTCGCGTACCGGGTTTGGGCTTGCGGGTCGGCCCCCTGCCGGTCAGCGTGCGCACCCCGGTCTCGATCGCGTTGGGGGCGAGTTCGGTTGCGGCGCTGACTGGCTGCGAGATCGACGTCGCGTTGGGCGCCTCCAGCCCGTTCATCGTGGCGGGCTGGCACGACCGGGACTGGTCGCACAGTGCGGCGCGCATGCGGGAGACGATCGAGTGTCTGCGGCCGATGCTGCGCGGTGAGCGCGCCGACTACGACGGCCGGTATGTCAAGAGTCATGACTTTCGGCTGCGTAACCCGTTGCCGCAGAGCCGGATCGGGGTCGGCGCGTTCGGTCCGGCGATGATGCGGCTTGCGGCCGAGATCGCCGACGAGGTAGTGCTCAATCTAGCTTCACCACAGCGGGTTTCGCGGGCCCGCCAACAGATCGAGCACGACGCCGTCGCGGCAGGTCGGACGCCGCCGCACGTGACGGTGTGGCTACCGGTCGCGGTTCGGCCAGGTGCGGCGTCGCTGCGGCAGCTGGCCGGTCAGCTCGCGGTCTACCTGGCCCCACCCGGCTACGGAGAGATGTTCTGCGAGCTCGGATTCGGTGAACTCGTCGAGCGGGCCCGTGGTGGCGCGCGGCGATCGGACATGGCCGCGGCGGTTCCACTGGAATTGGCGGAGCAGCTGGCCGCCCTTGGCACTCCCGAGCAAGTCACCGACCGGATACGGGAATATCTGCAGGCCGGCGCCGACACTGTGGCGGTGATACCCGTGACCGCCGAGGACCCCGGCGGCCGGACGACGTTCGGCTGCGCCGCAGACATCTGTCGAAACACCTCACCAGCCAAGGAGGCTGCCTCGTGAACGCTGTCAACACTCAGTGCCGGCTGGCCGCACGCCCGGTCGACATGCCCAAGGCGAGCGATTGGTCGATCGTCGAAGAGCCCAAACCGGCTGCAGCCGAGGGAGAATTCGTCGTACAGGTCGACTACCTGTCGATCGACCCGGCCATGCGCACGTGGATGAACGCCGGCCGCAGCTACGTGCCACCGGTGGAGATCGGTGAGGTGATGCGGGCCCTCGGGGTCGGGCATGTCGTCGAATCACGGCATCCGGGGTTCTCGGTCGGCGACGACGTGTCCGGGATATTCGGCGTTCAGCGTTATGCGCTGTCCGGCGGCGCCGAGGTCAACAAAGTCGACACCACCCTGGCGCCGGCAACGACGTATCTGGGTGCTCTCGGTATCAGCGGACTGACCGCGTACTTCGGCCTGCTCGACGTCGGCCGGCCCGAACCGGGCCAAACCGTCCTGGTCTCCGGAGCGGCCGGATCGGTGGGCAGCATCGTGGGACAGATTGCGCGGATCAAGGGTTGCCGAGCGGTCGGCATCGCCGGTGGCGAAGACAAATGCCGCTGGCTGGTCGACGAGGTCGGATTCGACGCTGCGATCGACTACAAGGCTGCCGACCTGCGTAAAGAGCTCAAGACCCACGCACCGGACGGTGT
>DATAZN010000051.1:0-2402 GCA_036272035.1 Mycobacterium sp.
GGCCGCCATCGAATGCGTGCTGAATCATCCGCAGCTCGAGCTGGTCGGCTGCTGGGTGCACAGCGAAGACAAGAGCGGGCGCGACGTCGGGGAGATCCTGGGCATCGAATCGCTCGGCGTCGCCGCGACATCCAACAAGGATGACGTGCTCGCCCTCGACGCCGACTGCGTGGTGTACAGCCCACTGATCCCCAATGACGACGAGGTGGTGGCGATTCTGCGGTCCGGCAAGAACGTGGTGACCCCGGTCGGCTGGGTGTACCCGGACCTGAGCAGCCCCGCGGTCGCGGCGATCGCGGACGCCGCGGTGGCCGGCGGGGTGACGCTGCACGGGTCGGGTATCCACCCCGGTGGCATCACCGAGCGGTTCCCGCTGATGATCTCGTCGCTGTCCTCGGCGGTCACCCACGTGCGCGCCGAGGAGTTCTCCGACATCCGTAGCTACAATGCGCCGGATGTGGTGCGCCACATCATGGGTTTCGGTGGCACCCCCGAGGAGGCCATCCAAGGGCCGATGGCCAGCCTGCTGGAGAACGGGTTCAAGATGTCGGTGCGAATGATAGCCGACCACATGGGTTTTCGTATCGAGCCGAACATCAGGACGGTCCAGGACATCGCGGTCGCGACCGCCGACATCGACTACGACCCGTTCCCGATCCGCATGGGCACCGTGGCCGCGCGCCGGTTCCGCTGGCAGGCGCTGGTCGACGGCGAGCCGGTGATCACCGCGGCGGTCAACTGGCTGATGGGCGAGGAAAATCTCGAGCCCGCCTGGAATTTCGGCGACCGCGGCGAACGCTTCGAGGTCGAGATCACCGGCGACCCCACCGTGAGTCTTACGTTCAAGGGTCTGCAGCCGGAGACGATCGCCGAAGGGCTGGTGAAGAATCCGGGCGTCGTGGTCACCGCCAACCATTGCGTCAACGCCATCCCCGATGTCTGCGCTGCCGAACCCGGCATCAAAACCTACCTGGACCTGCCGATGTTTGCGGGACGTCCGGCCGGACGTCTCGCATCCGCGACGTGAGCAATCTGACCGACATCTCGTTCTGTCATCTCGTCGTCGGGGTGACCGACATGGACCGCGCGCTGGCGTTCTATCGCGATACGTTGGGTATGGATGTCGTCTTCGAAACCCTGATCTCCGGCGAGCCTTTCGACGTTGCGCTGCACGCGACGCACAAACAGGAGGGTCGCGTGGTAGGCGGACTGCTGGGTGGGCTGATGATCGAGCTGCTGTCGCTGGGCGCCAAGTCCGCCACGGACAAACCGGCCCGCCGAGGCATCACCGGCATCCAGAACGTGCCCCTGTCGGTCGTCGATCTCGACGACGCGCACCGCCGCATCCGCGAGGCCGGCTATTCGCCGGAACAGGATCCGTTCGAGATCGGTGGAGTGCGAATGTTTTTCGTCAAGGACCCGGACGGAACCCCGGTCGAATTCATCGAGCTGCCCGGCGGCGTGCGCAGCACCTACGAGATGCACCGTGGTGTGCAGCTGCGGATGGGACCGGTCGAATGAGCTACACCCACCCCGACTCGATGCGCGGCCACGTCGCGATCATCACCGGTGGCGCCCAGGGCGTCGGCAAAGGCATCGCCGCCGCGTTGCTCGAACGTGGTGCAGCGGTGCTGCTGGTAGACATTCTCGAGCAGAAGCTGGCCGCGACCACCGATGAACTCCGAGCGGCCGGCCGCGTCGAACAATTGGTCGCCAATCTGCGCGATCCTGAATCAGCTCAGCGGATCGTCGCGGCAGCGGTCGACGCCTTCGGCGCGGTGCACGGGTTGGTCAACAACGCCATCGCCACCAACGAGCCGAAGGCGTTCGTCGACATCACGACTGAAGACTTCGCCCTCGGCCACGACGTCGGGCCGCGCGCCAGCTTTTTGCTCATGCAGGCCGTGCATCCCTTGATGGTTCAGGCCGGTGGTGGTTCGATCGTCAACCTCGGCTCGGGCACGGGCACCGGCGGCGAGCCGAAGTGGGGTGGATACGCCGCCGCCAAGGAAGCCATCCGTGGGCTGTCGAAAGTCGCCGCGCTGGAATGGGGCCGGGACAACATCCGCGTCAACGTCGTCTGCCCGTTCGCCGAATCCGACGGCGTCAAACTGTGGAAGCAGTTCGCGCCGGACGACTACACCAAGGCAGTGCGACGAGTTCCGATGAAGCGCATCGGCGATGTACGCGACGACGTGGGGGCGCTGGTCGCGTTCCTGCTCAGTAGCGACGCGACCTTCGTCACCGGGCAGACCATCCATGTCGACGGTGGCATCGGCTGCTTCCGATGACCGAGTCGCTGCGCGACCGGCAGCGGGCGCAGATCCGGGCCGACATTCGTCGAGCGGCGTTCCGGCTGTTCATCGAACGCGGCTACGACGCGGTGACGACCGAGGAAATCG
>DATAZN010000052.1:0-3414 GCA_036272035.1 Mycobacterium sp.
CGCTGCAGCTCGGTCAGCCGGTCCTGGATCAATGGAATCTGCGTCGCCCGAGTGCCCACGAGTGCGCGTTCGCCTGCCCGGTGGGCGTAGCGCAGCGTCGTGCCGGCGAAGCTGCCCGCCACCGCGTCACGAATCCGAGGAGTACGAAGAATTCTGGACGCCAACATGTTTCGTATGCCGCGTGCGATCCTCGGACGAAGGGTGACGCCGCGCGCCATCATCCCGGACTGCAACAGGACCCGCTTGCCGATCGGATGACGCTCGTCGTGGTAGCTGTCCAGTACCGCGTCGTCGGCGCCGGCGAGTGCCGCCTCGATTTTCCAGGCCAGGTTCGCGGCGTCCTGGATGCCGGTGTTCATACCCTGACCACCCATCGGCGAGTGCACGTGCGCCGCGTCGCCGGCCAGGAACACCCGGCCATGCCGATACTGCTCGACTTGCCTTTCATCGCAATGGAATCGGGACTTCCAGCCGACCTCGAGCAAGCCGAGATCGGCCTTCATCGCATCCGCGAGAACCCGTGCGATTTCATCGGAATCCGCCGGCTCGCTGTCGGACACTTGGTGCTTGCGATCCCACACCATCGCGCGATACCACCAACCGTCTCCCTCGTGACGGTTGTACGACGCCAAGAACGCGAACTCGTTGGGTGTGCTGCCCAGCGTCAGCCCACCCCCCGTCGGCCCGTGCGCCAACTTGACATCGGCGAGCACGATCGACGACAAGATCGTCTTGCCGGGGAAATCCACCCCAAGCAATCCGCGGAGCGCGCTGTGCGCCCCGTCGGCCGCGATCAAATACTTTGCCCGCCAACGAGTCTGCGGGCCGCCATCGTACGGCCGGGTAGTCACCGATACCTGGCCGGCGTCCTGTTCGAGGCCGACGACTTCGAAGCCGCGCCGGATCACAGCGCCCTGCGCGGCAGCGTAGGCACCCAGCGCCTGGTCGACGTTGGTCTGCGGGGTGATCATCGCGAACCGGTAGGGTGAGTCGAGGTGAGTCAGGTCGATGCGGGCGCCACCGAAAATTGTTACACCGGAAGCCTTGTGCGAACGCGCTAGCAGATCTTCCGCGATTCCGCGCGCATCGAGCAGCTCCAGCGTGCGCGCCATGGTGGCGAACGCGCGGCTGGACGGGTTGATCGCCGGCCAGCGCTCCAACACCGTGACCGACCGGCCCGCTCGGGCGAGGTCACCGGCGGCGGTGAGCCCGGTCGGGCCCGCGCCGACGACCAGGACATCGACGACGTGTGTGGTCATCACGCCACCGCCCCGGGGCCCGGGTACCAGCGACGGATGTCGTCCGGGGTGGCAACGGCCCCGCGGTTGAACACGAAGCGGCAGCCGGGCTGGGCTGTGGCGGCGCGCAGCTTTTCTTTCGACAACCCCGGAAACTGCGCGAAGTCAGCCGAGGAGTAATCGATGACGTCCGGGTCGAGCCCGATCTGGATGGCGGTGACGGTCATGAGCGTGACCTCTCGTCGGGGCGGCTCGGTAAGGCATGTCAACAACTGTTGAAGTCGAAGCTAGGCGGTTGGTTCAACGATGTCAACAGTTGTTGAATACAATGTCGGGATGCCACCGAAAGTGCGTGATGGACGGGATGGTCAGGCCACCCGGGCAGCGATCCTGGACATCGCACGATCGCAGTTCGGCAGCCACGGCTTCGAGCGCACGACCATCCGCTCGGTCGCCTCGGCAGCTGGCGTCGACCCTGCCCTGGTCATGCACTACTTCGGCAACAAGGCAGGGCTATTCGCGGCGGCCTCGCGATTCGACATCGCCTTCCCGGATCTGTCGGGTGTCGCGCCAGACCGTGTCGCCGACGTTGTGCTGCCGATGTTCGTCGCGGCCTGGGGCCCGCAGGGCCCGTTCCTCCCGCTGTTGCGGGCGGCTGCGACCAACCAGACCGCCGCGGACGCTCTGCTCGAGGTTTTCGTCGGCCAAGTAGCCCCCGCGCTGGCCGCGGTCGTGCCCGATCGCGCCCCCGAGCGCGCGGCACTGGTGGGCTCGCAACTGCTGGGTCTGGCCGTGGCCCGTTACATCCTCGGGGTGCCCCCGCTGACCGGCATGGCCGACGCGCAGCTCATCAACTGGCTGCGACCGGTACTCGCGCACTACCTGACGGACCCGGCGCCCTGACGCTGTTCGACGATCGCCAGCGCCCGCTTGGCCCACCGACGGTTTTCTTCCTCGAATGAGATCCCGCGCATCAGCGTCAGATACGGCCCCACTCGTGGCGCGGTGGCCAGAAACTCCTCCTCGCTGAGGCCGTCCAGAATTCGGTGGCGCAGCCGCTCGTAGCGTTGAATCTTCGCCTCGGCCCACTCCCGCCGTTCGATGATCAAGTCACGGACGGCCGCCGCGTCACCGACATCGAAGGCCTGGACCTTGATCATCAGCTCGTCGCGGATCACCGAGGGTTTCGGAGCCCGCCCGGTGAATTGCCGGATCGCGTCATAGCCTGCCTCGGTCAGCGAGAACATCCGTTTGTTCGGGCGGCGCTCCTGCTCGACGATGCGCGCCTGAATCAGGCCCTGCTCGGCCAGACGCTCCAGTTCGCGGTACAGCTGCTGCGGTGTGGCCATCCAGAAGTTCGCCACCGACGCGTCAAAACCCTTGGCCAGGTCATAGCCGGACGACTCGCCCTCGAGAAGAGCGGCCAGCACGGCATCACGCAGCGACATCGGCCCATAGTACGACATCTGATTAATCAACAAAGTGACTAAGTGCACATAGACGTGCGGCGTTCAGCCATCTAGCGTCAACCACACCTACTCAACAAGTTGACTATGCGAGGTGCTCCGTGTCCGCTACCCACCCGTTCCGCAAGGCAGTCGAAGAAGGCGACGAAACGGGCATCCAGGCCCTGCTCGCCGACGACGTGGTATTCACCAGCCCGGTGGCTTTCAAGCCCTACGCCGGCAAGCCGATCACCGCGGCGATCCTGCGCGGCGTGCTGCGGGTCTTCGAAGACTTTCGCTACATCCGCGAGATCCACGACAGCAACGGTGGTCACCACGCTCTCGAGTGTTCGAGGCCGGGATCGCGGGTGCCCCCGGCGTGACCGTCAACGGCTGCGACTTCCTGCACGTCAATGACGACGGCCTGATCGATGACTTTAAGGTGATGGTGCGACCGCTCTCCGGTGCGAAGGCGTTGTCCGAAGCGATGGCCGCAGAGTTTCCGAGAATCCAGCAGGAAGCCGTCGAACTGGCCGACCAGTTCACACGGGCTTAGAGCAACAGGGAGCAGCCAGGCATGCGAATCGGATTAGGGATCAACTACGCGGGCGGCTTCAAAGAGGTGGCTGCCGAAGTGGCCGACCTCGAGCGCGCCGGCTTGGACATTGTCTTTGTCCCCGAGGCGTATTCGTACGACGCGGTGAGTGCGCTCGGCTATTTGGCGGCCAGCA
>DATAZN010000053.1:0-6879 GCA_036272035.1 Mycobacterium sp.
CGCAAACCAGAGGGGAAGGCAATGGCAACTGCAGTAGGAATCGACCTCGGTACGACCAACTCGGTGATAGCGGCCTGGCAGGGCGGCGAGCCGATCGTGATCCCCAACGCCGAGGGTGCCCGGACGACACCGTCTGTGGTGGCTTTCACCGAGAGCGGTGAACGCCTCGTCGGCCAACTGGCCAGACGGCAATCGATAATGAATCCCAAGGGCACCATCTATTCGGCGAAACGGTTCATCGGCCGGCGCTTCGACGAAATCTCGGAAGAGGCCAAAGCGGTCAGCTTCGACGTCGTCAAGGACGACGGCGATGCTGTCCGTTTCGACGTACGCGGTAAGAGATACGCGCCGGAGGAGATCAGCGCACAGGTGCTCCGCAAGCTCGCCGACGACGCCAGCAAGTTCCTGGGCGAGCGGGTCAAGGAAGCGGTGATCACTGTTCCGGCGTACTTCAACGATGCCCAGCGCAACGCCACCAAGGACGCCGGGCGGATCGCCGGCCTGCAGGTGCTGCGCATCATCAACGAACCCACCGCCGCGGCGCTGGCCTACGGATTGGACAAGAAAGGCCACGAGACCGTGTTGGTCTTCGACTTGGGCGGCGGCACGTTCGATGTCAGCCTGCTGGACGTGGGCGACGGCGTGGTCGAGGTGCGTGCCACCGCTGGTGATTCGCACCTCGGTGGCGACGACTTCGACCGCCGGCTGGTCGACTACCTGGCCGACGAATTTCAACGCGACAACAACATCGACCTGCGCAAGGATCCGCAGGCGTTGCAGCGGCTGTTCGAAGCGGCCGAGAAGGCCAAGGTAGAGCTGTCCTCGGTTGCGCAGACTCAGGTGAACTTGCCCTTCATCACCGCTGACGCGAGCGGTCCGAAGCATCTGACGACGACCATCATGCGGTCGAAGTTCGAGGATCTCGCGGCCGATCTGGTGGAACGCTGCATGGGTCCGGTGAAGCAGGCGATGGACGACGCCAAGGTCACGGCGAACGACATCGACGAGGTCCTCCTGGTCGGCGGGTCGACTCGTATCCCCGCCGTTCAGGGGTTGGTCCGTCGACTCACCGGCGGCAAGGACCCCAACATGAGCGTCAACCCGGACGAGGTGGTCGCGCTGGGGGCCGCGGTCCAGGCCGGTGTGCTCAAGGGTGAGGTGTCCGACGTCCTGCTGCTCGACGTCACACCGCTGTCGCTGGGAGTCGAAACCCGCGGCGGGGTGATGACCAAGCTCATCGAACGCAACACCACGATCCCGGCCCGGCGCAGCGAGGTGTTCACCACTGCCGAAGACAGCCAGCCCGCAGTCGATGTCGTTGTGCTGCAGGGCGAGCGTGAGCTGGCCAGAGACAATCGCGTGCTCGGCAGGTTCAAGTTGGACAACATCCGCCCGGCGCCGCGGGGTGAGCCGCAAATCGAGGTCACCTTCGACATCGACGCCAACGGCATCTTGAACGTGACGGCACGGGATAAAGACACCGGCGCCGAGCAGAGCATCACGATCAGCGAGCAGTCGAACCTGGACAAAACCGAAGTCGAGCGGATGGTCTCGGATGCCGAGGCGAACCGCCGCGAAGACGAGCAGTTGCGCAGGGCGGTCGATGCACGCAACGAACTCGATTCGGCTGCCTACCAGGTAGAGCGAAGGCTGACCCAGCTGGGCGACTCGGCGGCGCCGCACGACCGGGCGCGTGCCGAGATGCTGGTCGGCGACGCGCGGCAGGCCATCAAAGAGGAGGCGCCACTCGAGCGGGTGCAATCGCTGACGTCGGAGCTGCAGCAGGTGCTCTACGGGCTGCAACCGGCGCCGACAACTGCGGGAAACGGTCACACCGGCGGTAACGGCCAAGGTTCGCAGGCAGCCGACGAGGACGTAGTCGACGCCGAATTCGACCGGGGCTGAACTACCGTGGGCACCCCCGCAGAGCAGTCGACAACTCAGGAGAGCCGCGACGACCCAGTCGAAACACCGGCTGACGCGTCGCCTGAAGCTGTTGTCCCGCAGAGTAACTCGGAAGTCGAGCTGGCGCAGCTCGAGGGTCGCTGGCGCCGCGCACTCGCCGACTTGGACAACCTACGCAAGCGGTATGCCCGTGAACTCGACCGTGAGCGCAAACTCGAACGGTCCAAGGTAGCCGGCGCCTGGCTTCCCGTCGTCGACAATCTGGATAGGGCGCTGCACCATTCGGGAGGCGATGCCGACTCGGTCATCGCCGGCGTGCGAGCCATCCTCGACCAGGCGGTGCAGGTGCTGGACAACCTCGGTTACCCGCGCGACACCGAGACAGGTGTGCCGTTCGACCCGGAGCGACACGAAGTGGTTAACGTCACCGACAACGGCGGCAGCGCACCGGGAACTGTGCTTGGGGTACTGCGCCCGGGTTACGGAAAGGGATCCCAGCAACTACGGCCGGCGTCCGTGGTCGTCAGCGGCCGCGAGGAGTGAAAGCGCCGTGGCGCGTGACTTTTACGAGGTTCTCGGGGTGTCGCGCGATGCGACCCACGAGCAGATCCAGGAAGCGTTTCGGACGTTGGCGCGCAAATACCATCCCGACGTCAACTCCGCCCCCGGCGCCGAGGATCGGTTCAAGGAGCTCAACGAGGCTTATCACGTACTCTCCGACCCGGACACCCGGAAACGCTACGACCGATTCGGTGAAGACTTCCGCCGGGTGCCCGAGGATTACGACGAGCGGGTCGGCGCGGGGTTCGGCGGCTTCCGTGCCGACGCGCCGTCCGGCACCAGGGTGCGCTTCGGTCAGGGCGTCGGCGGCCGCAGCGGCGTCAATATCGAAGATCTCTTCGGTGACTTCTTCGGTGGCAGCGGCGGATTCGGGCCGATTCCCGGTGCCGACCAGCGGGCCGAGCTCGAGCTGGCTGTCGAGGAAGCCTATCGGGGCGGTCGGCGTTCCATCACGCTGGACGGTCGCAGTTATCAGGTGAGCATCCCTGCGGGGGTGATCGACGGACAGCGCATCAGGCTCGCCGGCGAGGGCGGAAGGGGCAGCGGCGACGGACCGGCCGGGGACCTGTACCTGGTCGTGCGGGTCAAACCGGATCGTCGGTTTCGACTGGACGGACGCGACATCGCGACCGATCTGCCCGTGTCGCCATGGGAGGCGGTGCTGGGTGCCACCGTTGCCGTCCACACCCCGGGCGGCGAGGCGAAAGTCAAGGTGCCGCCGGGTTCGTCGACGGGCAGGCGGCTGCGGCTTCGCGGCGAAGGGATGCCCAATCCGCGCGGCAAACCCGGCGACCTTTACGCCGAGGTCAAGATCGTCGTGCCGCCGAAACCCACGAAGCAGGAGCGCGAGTTGTTCGAGCAGCTGGCCACGGTGTCAACGTTTGACCCGAGGAGAGGGCGATGACCGCAACGGCCCCGTCAGCGCGCTACGTGCTGGCGCGGCGACCCGGAATGGATCTGGACACGTTTGCCCGCCGCTCCGGCGTGCACCCCGACACGGTGCGCAGATTCGTCGCACTGGGGCTGCTGCCTTGTCAAAGAAACCCCCGCGGCCAGCTTCGCTTCGACGCGTCGGCGCTGCGCATCGTCGCCCGCATTCAGCGACTTCGAATAGGCCTCGGACTCAACTACGCGGCGATCGGGCTGGTGCTTGACCTGTTAGGCCGAATCGAGGAGCTGGAATCCGGGGCCCGCCAAAGGAGGAGATCGCTGTGGACATCAACAGGCTGACCCAAAAGTCGCAGGACGCTTTGCAGGCGGCGCAGGCTCTGGCCACCCGGATGGGCCACGTCGAGGTCGACGGTGAGCACCTGCTGTTGGCATTGGTCGACCAGCCGCAGGGCTTGGTGCCGCGGCTACTGGACCAGGCGGGCGCCGACACCGAGGAGCTGCGCGCCGACCTGGAACGTGAGCTCAACCGCCGACCCAAGGTCAGCGGTCCGGGCGCCGTCCCGGGCCAGGTCTCGATTACCGCGAGACTGGCTAAGGTGTTGGAGGCGGCCGAGCGAGAAGCCAAGCGGCTCAAGGACGAATACGTCTCGGTGGAGCACCTGGTGATCGCGCTCGCCGAAGAGGGCAGTTCCACCGCCAGCGGGCGGATTCTGGCGTCCCACGGCGTGACCCGCGACGCGTTCCTTGGGGCGCTGACCAAAGTGCGCGGCAACCAGCGGGTCACCTCGGCGACGCCGGAGGGGTCCTACGAAGCGCTGGAGAAATACGGCCGCGACCTGGTCGCAGAGGCCCAGTCGGGCAAGCTCGACCCGGTGATCGGACGCGATGCCGAGATACGCAGGGTTGTCCAGATATTGAGCCGCAAGACGAAGAACAATCCCGTGCTGATCGGCGACCCCGGTGTCGGCAAGACAGCGATCGTCGAAGGACTCGCTCAGCGGATTGTGCGTGGTGACGTGCCGGAAGGCCTGCGGGACAAGACGATCTTCGGGCTTGACATGGGCTCGCTGGTGGCCGGTGCCAAGTACCGCGGCGAATTCGAGGAGCGGCTCAAAGCCGTGCTGGCAGAGGTGAAAGCCGGCGAGGGCCGCATCCTGTTATTTGTCGACGAGCTGCACACCGTGGTCGGTGCGGGCGCCGCGGAAGGGTCCCTGGACGCCGGCAACATGCTCAAGCCGATGCTGGCCCGCGGTGAGCTGCACATGATCGGCGCCACCACTCTCGACGAGTACCGCAAGCACATCGAGAACGACGCCGCTCTGGAACGAAGGTTCCAGACGGTGCTGGTGGATGAACCCGATGTGGAGGACACCATCTCGATTCTGCGGGGCCTACGCGAACGTCTGGAGGTATTCCACGGTGTGCGGATCCAAGACGGTGCGCTGGTAGCGGCGGCGACTCTCTCACACCGCTACATCACCGACCGCTTCCTTCCGGACAAGGCTATCGATCTGGTCGACGAGGCCTGTGCGCGTCTGCGGACCGAGATCGACTCCATGCCTGCGGAATTGGACGAAATCACCCGGCGGGTGACTCGGCTGGAGATCGAAGAGGCCGCACTTAGGAAAGAGACCGACCCGGCCAGCAAGGCCCGTCTGGAGGAACTCCGCAAAGAACTGGCCGATCTACGGGCGGAGGCCGATGCGCGGCACGCGCAGTGGGATGCCGAGCGACAGTCAATCCGTCGGGTGCAGGAATTGCGGGGACAGCTGGAACAACTGCGGCATGAGGCCGAGGAAGCCGAGCGCAACTACGACCTCAACCGGGCAGCCGAGCTGCGGTACGGGCAGATCAGCGAACTCGAACGTAAGCTGCAAGCGGCCGAAGACCAACTCAAGGCCAAGCAGGGTGAGCGGCCGCTGTTGCGTGAAGTGGTCGCCGCCGAGGAGATCGCCGAAATCGTGGCCGCCTGGACCGGGATACCAGTGGCCCGCCTGCAGGAGGGCGAACGCGAGAAGCTCTTGCGGCTGGATGAAATCCTGCACGAACGGGTGGTCGGCCAGGACGAGGCGGTGCAACTCGTCGCCGATGCGGTGATCAGGGCCCGATCGGGAATCCGGGACCCGCGCCGGCCGATCGGCTCGTTCATCTTTCTCGGGCCCACCGGCGTCGGCAAGACCGAACTGGCGAAGACGTTGGCGGCTGCCCTGTTCGACAGCGAGGACAACATGGTGCGCCTGGACATGAGCGAATACCAGGAACGGCATACCGTGAGCCGCTTGGTCGGTGCACCACCGGGGTATATCGGATACGACGAGGGCGGCCAGCTCACCGAGGCGGTACGGCGCAAACCCTATTCGGTCGTGCTTTTCGATGAGATCGAGAAGGCGCACGCCGACGTCTTCAACACGCTGTTGCAGGTGCTTGACGACGGTCGGCTCACCGATGCGCAGGGACGCCAGGTTGACTTCCGCAACACGGTCGTCATCATGACGTCCAATATCGCCTCGCAGTATCTTTTCGACGGGGTAACCGCCGACGGCGAGATCAAGCCTGACGCCCGCGACCAGGTGATGGCCGAACTGCGTGCGTACTTTCGGCCCGAGTTTCTCAACCGGGTTGACGACATTGTGTTGTTCACCCCGTTGGCGCTATCCGAGATAGAACAAATCGTTGAGCTACAGCTGCAGGAGCTGCGAGACCGCTTGGCGCAAAGGCAGATCGAGTTGGAGGTCACACCGGAAGCTCGTCGGCTGATCGCCGAACATGGCTTCGACCCGGTGTACGGCGCACGGCCGCTACGTCGCTATATCGCCCACGAGGTCGAGACCAAGATCGGTCGTGCGTTGATGCGCGGCGACATCGCCGCCGGCGGCAAGATCCGGGTCAGAGTCGACGGCGGCGAACTCGCGGTCAGTTACGCCGAGAGCGCCGTTGCGGCGTAGAGGCGGCAGGTCATGAAGAGCACCACGGTGGTGTGCCCGAGTTGCGGAAAACGCAACCGGGTGCCGGCGGCTGCCGATGGTAAACCGCGCTGCGCCAACTGTCATCACTGGCTGCCGTGGGTGGTCGATGCGGGCGACCTCGATTTCGCTGAGATCGTTGAGAAGTCCGCGGTTCCAGTGCTGGTCGATTTGTGGGCGACGTGGTGCGGGCCGTGCCGGATGGTCAGCCCGGCGCTGGAACAGCTGGCCCGCGAGCGGGCGGGCAGCCTCAAACTCGTGAAGGTGGACGTGGACTCGGCTCCGGCGATCTCGCAGCGGTTCAGCGTACGTGCGGTTCCGACCCTACTGATCATCGACCACGGTCAGCTTTTGGCGCGTCAGTCGGGTGCCGCATCCGTTGCCGCACTGCGTGATTGGCTTGACCAGGCGGTGCCAACAACAATCAAGGAGACGCGATCATGACTTCGATATTTGTTGACCCCGACTTGGCAGCCATCCGACATGTCACTCCCAGAACTCCTGATGGCTGCGAGGAATGCTTGCGTTTACATACCCCGTGGCTGCATCTGCGGCTGTG
>DATAZN010000054.1:0-28073 GCA_036272035.1 Mycobacterium sp.
GTCGCCGAGGAGATTCGCAGCGGTAAGTCCGAGGCGATGAACTCCAGCGACCCGGCAACCTGGTTCGCAGCGATGGCCGAGATCGAGGAGTACGCACCCTTGATGGCCTATTTGGTGCGCAGCATGCAGTCCGGCGGCGAGCTCGCGAAGACGTTTTGGCGCACGATGATCGACAATGCCGAGAGTTACCTGGACGAAGGGGTCAGTAGCGGCATCCTGAAGCCCAGCCGCGATCCCAAAGCCCGGTCCAAGTACTTGGCGATCACCGGCGGCGGCGGCTTCCTGCTGTACATCCAGATGCACGAGACCCCAACGGATTTACGCGCAGTGCTCCGCGACTACGCCCAGGACATGGTGCTACCTGCCCTGGAGCTCTACACCGACGGTCTGATGACCGACCGCCATATGTACGAGGCATTTCTCGCTCAAGGCGAACAAGGAGAATCTGATGCCAGTTGACAGCAATCACATGCCGATCGAAATCCGGAATCTGACAAAGACTTTCGGTGCGGTTCGGGCCCTCGACGGCCTGGAGTTGACGGTGCGGGAGGGCGAGGTGCATGGCTTCCTCGGGCCCAACGGGGCCGGAAAGTCGACGACCATCCGGGTACTGCTGGGTGTGGTCAAGGCCGACTCGGGCACGGCGCGCCTACTCGGCGGTGACCCATGGGCCGACGCGGTCGACCTACACCGGCAGATCGCCTATGTTCCCGGCGATGTCACGCTGTGGCCGAACCTCACCGGCGGCGAGACGATCGACCTGCTGGGCCGCATGCGCGGCGGCATCGACGAAAAGCGACGTGCCGAGCTGGTCGAGCGCTTCGAACTCGACCCGCACAAGAAGGCCCGCACCTACTCCAAAGGCAACCGGCAGAAGGTCTCGCTGATCTCCGCCTTCTCGTCACGGGCTCGGCTGCTGCTCCTCGACGAGCCGAGCAGTGGTCTGGACCCGTTGATGGAAAACATCTTTCAGCAGTGCGTCGCCGAAGCACGCGATCGCGACGCGACGGTCCTGCTGTCCAGTCACATCCTGGCCGAAACCGAGGCACTCTGCGAACGGGTGACGATCATCCGCGCCGGCAAGACCGTCGAGAGCGGGACACTGGAATCGATGCGGCATCTCAGCCGCACGACGATCACAGCCGACTTGCTTCGCGACCCAGGCGATCTCACCCGCATCCGTGGCGTCGAGGACGTCAGCTACGAAGGGACCACGCTGCACGCCCACGTCGACAGCGAAGGCCTCGGCGAACTCATTCGGGTACTCGGCGACACCGGCGTGCGCAGCTTGGTCAGCCAGCCGCCCACGCTGGAAGAGCTCTTCATGCGCCACTACGGCGCCGACGGTCAGCGGGAGCTGAGCGATCAAGGAGCGCGCTCATGACCACCACGTTGGAACGACCGCAGCATCCGGCACACGAAGCCCCACAACATGGTTCGGCGTTCACCGGAACGCTCGGCATGCTACGCCTCTACCTGCGGCGCGACCGGATCGTCTTGCCGCTCTGGGTATTACTGCTGTCGACGCCACTGGCCACCGTCTACATCGGCGGCATCGAGAAGGTCTACCCGGACCAGGCGGCCCGCGCCGGCTTCGCCGCCACGATTACGGCCAGCCCCGCGCAGCGGGCGCTTTACGGAAAGATCTACAACGACAGCCTTGGCGCGACCGGCATCTGGAAAGCCGGTATGTTCCATCTGCTGATCGCCGTGGCGGTCATCCTCACCGTCATCCGCCACACCCGCGCCGACGAAGAAACCGGCCGTGCCGAGCTGATCGACTCGACTGCGGTGGGGCGGTACGCCAGCCTGACCGCGGCCTTGCTGTTGTCATTCGGGGCCTCGCTGACCACCGGCGCGCTCGGCGCGGGCGGCCTGCTGGGCACCAGCGTCCCGGCAAGCGGGTCGCTGGCGTTCGGTGCGGCACTGGCCTGCTCGGGTCTGGTGTTCACCGCCGTCGCCGCGGTGGCGGCCCAACTTTCGGCGAGCGCACGCTTCGCGCGCGGTGCGGCATTCGCCGTGCTGGCTACCGCCTTCACGCTGCGCGCCGTCGGCGACGCCGGCTCACCTGCGTTGTCGTGGCTCTCGCCGCTGGGCTGGTCGTTGCAGGTTCGCCCGTACGCCGGTGACCGGTGGTGGGTGCTGCTGTTGCATCTGGCGACGACGCTGCTGCTCACCGCGCTGGCCTACCAGCTGCTCGCGCGTCGTGACGTCGGGGCGGGGTTGGTCGCCGAGCGGCCAGGCCCGGGCACCGCAACACCGTTGCTGCGGAACGCTTTCGGGTTGGCCTGGCGGCTGGATCGTGGGGCGCTGCTGCTATGGACCGTCGGGCTGTGCCTGTACGGCTTGCTGATCGGTAGCATCATTCACGGCATCGGTGATGAGCTGGGCGGCGATACGGCACGAGACATCGTCGTGCGCATGGGCGGCACCGACGTCTTGGAACAGGCCTTCGTCGCGGCCGCATTCTGCATGTTGGGCATGATGGCGGCCGCGTTCGCCGTGTCGCTGACACTGCGGCTGCACCAGGAAGAGGCCGGTCAACGGACCGAGACGCTGCTGAGCGGAGCGGTGAGCCGAAGCCGTTGGCTGGCAAGTCATCTCGTCATGGCACTGATCGGCTCGGCGGTCGCGATCGTGATCGCCGGTGCGGTCGCCGGCCTCAGCTACGGAATCGCCGCCCACGACGTCGGCGGCAAACTGTCGATGGTCGTGGGCACCGCCCTGGTTCAGCTGCCGGCGGTGTGGCTGCCGGCCGCGGTGGCCGTCGCATTGTTCGGGCTGGCACCGCGTTTCAGCCCGGTCGCATGGGGCGTGCTGGTCGGATTCGTCGCGCTGTATCTGATCGGTTCGCTGTCCGGCTTTCCGCAGTGGTTGCTCGACCTAGAGCCGTTCGCGCATATCCCGCTTGTCACTGCCGGCGCCTTCACGCCAGTTCCGCTGCTGTGCTTGTCGGCGATCGACGTCGCGCTGATCGCGCTGGGAATGGCGGCCTTTCGCCGCCGCGACGTACAGAACTAAGGAGGCTGTCATGAAGACTGCTGCCAAAGGCCTACTTTCAGCCACTTTGGGCCTGGTGGCCTTCGGAGCGATGCTGTTCCTGCCGGCCGGAACATTCCATTATTGGCAGGCTTGGGTCTTCCTCGCGGTGTTCGCGCTTTCCACCTGGATCCCCAGCGTGTACTTGATGCGCACGAATCCCGAGGCCCTCGAGCGGCGGATGCGGGTCGGACCGTCCGCGGAGACCCGAACGCTGCAACGCATCCTCATCACCGTCGTGTTCATCTCCTTTCCGGCCATGTTCGTGATCAGCGCCCTTGATCACCGGTTCGGATGGTCGCCGCCGGTACCGGCGTCCGTCTCGGTGATCGGCGACGTTCTGGTCGCGATCGGCCTCGGCCTGTCGATGCTGGTGATCGTCCAAAACGGTTATGCGGCAGCCAATGTCACCGTCGAGGCAGGCCAGCAACTCGTCTCCACCGGCCTGTATGGGCTGGTGCGCCATCCGATGTATGCCGGAAACGTGTTCTTGATGCTTGGGATCCCGTTGGCACTGGGCTCGTACTGGGGTTTGCTCCTGCTCATCCCCGGAGTGGTGGTGCTCGTCCTGCGCATCGGCGATGAAGAGGACTTGCTGACGCACGAACTCAGCGGCTACCGCGACTACACCCAACGGGTGCACTACCGGCTGCTGCCATACGTGTGGTGAATGCGCCGAACGTGAATTGGCTGCGAGATTTTCACCAGTTTTTCGCAATGGTTTCACGCTCGGCGCAATGAGCGCGTGTGGTGAACCTTAGATCCAGACGCCCTTGCCCACGGCGACTACGCCGCCGGCGCTGATCGCGAAACGTTCGCGATCCTTCTCCAGATCCACCCCGACCATCTCGCCGGGTCCGACGACGACGTTCTTGTCCAGGATCGCGTGACGGACCACCGCGCCGCGGCCGACCCGCACGCCCGGCATGATCACGCTACCCTCCACGATTGCGCCGTCGTCGACCACGACGTTGGACGACAGCACCGAGTTACGCACCGACGCCGCCGAGATGATGCTGCCCGCACCCACCACCGACTCCTGCGCCGAACCACCATTGACGAACTTGGCCGGCGCCAGGTTCTCCGACTGTCCGAGGATGGGCCAGCGCCTGTTGTAGAGATTGAAGACGGGGTGCACCGACACCAGATCCATGTGCGCGTCATAGAACGCGTCCAGCGTCCCGACGTCGCGCCAGTAACCCCGGTCGCGGTCGGTGGCACCGGGCACGTCGTTGTCGTTGAAGTCGTAGACCGCGGCCATCCCGTCGCCAACCAGCCGCGGAATGATGTCGCCGCCCATGTCGTGATCGGAGTGGTCTTCGTCGGCGTCGGCGCGGATCGCGTCGATCAGGACCTTGGTGGTGAAGATGTAGTTGCCCATCGACACGAACGTGGCGTCGGGGTCGTCGGGCGTACCCGGCGGATCGACCGGCTTCTCGACGAAGCTGTGGATGCGGCCGGATTCGTCGGCGTCGATGCAGCCGAACGCAGTTGCCTCGGCACGCGGCACCCGGATCCCCGCCACAGTTGCCCCTGCGCCGCTCTCGACGTGGAAGCGCAGCATCTGCTCGGGATCCATCCGGTAGACGTGGTCGGCGCCGAAAACCACGATGTAGTCCGGATCCTCGTCGTAGATCAGGTTGAGCGACTGATAGATCGCGTCCGCAGAGCCCGTGTACCACCGCGGGCCGAGCCGCTGCTGGGCGGGGACCGGGGTGATGTACTCACCGGCCAGACCGGACAGTCGCCAGTTCTGCGAAATGTGACGGTCCAATGAATGCGACTTGTACTGCGTGAGAACGCAGATCCTCAAATAGCGGGCGTTGACGAGATTGGACAGCACGAAGTCGATCAGCCGATAGGCACCACCGAAGGGAACCGCTGGCTTGGCGCGGTCGGCGGTCAACGGATATAACCGCTTGCCCTCACCGCCGGCCAGGACAATGCCCAGCACTTGTGGCGCTTCCCTCATGCATCAAACCTAACGGCCGTCGCGAACCCCTGCCAGATCAAACACCTGAATACCCACTGACGGACTGTCCATCAACAAATTTGGATGACTTTGGTAACAGGGCGGCCGGGGCTGCGCGGTCCGAGCGCGACTACTACGGTGCCGGGTATGCGCGTGGCGATGATGACTCGGGAATACCCGCCGGAGGTTTACGGCGGAGCCGGGGTACACGTGACCGAGCTCGTCGCGCAACTGTGCAAGTTGTGCCAGGTTGACGTGCATTGCCAAGGGGCGCCGCGGCCTGGGGCGTTCGCGTACCAGCCCGACGCGCAACTGCACGGCGCCAACCCGGCGCTCTCGACGCTCTCGACCGATCTGGTGATGGCGAATGCGGCCGCGGAGGCCACCGTCGTCCACAGCCACACCTGGTACGCCGGGATGGCCGGGTATCTGGCGTCGTTGCTCTACGGCATCCCCCATGTGCTGACGGCACATTCGCTGGAGCCGTTGCGGCCGTGGAAGGCCGAGCAACTCGGTGGCGGCTACCGGATCTCGTCGTGGGTGGAGCAGACCGCAGTCAACGCCGCCGACGCGGTAATCGCGGTCAGCTCCGGTATGCGCGAAGACGTGCTACGGGTCTATCCGACGGTCGATGCCAATCGGGTGCAGGTCGTACGCAACGGGATTGACACCGACGTCTGGTATCCGGCCGAGGCGCTGGAATCGTCGCCGGGCGAGTCGGTGCTCACCGACATCGGCGTCGACCGCGGCCGGCCCATCGTCGCATTCGTCGGGCGGATCACCCGGCAGAAGGGCGTCGCGCACCTGCTGGCGGCCGCGCACGATTTCGATCCTGACGTGCAGTTGGTGCTGTGCGCCGGAGCCCCCGACACACCGGAAATCGCCGCCGAGGTGAGTGCCGGGGTGGCCGAGCTCTCCGGCTCGCGCACCGGCGTGTTCTGGGTGCGGGAGATGCTGCCCATCGGCAAGATCCGCGAAATACTATCGGCGGCAAAGGTTTTCGTGTGCCCGTCGGTGTACGAGCCGCTGGGAATCGTCAACCTCGAGGCGATGGCCTGCGGCACCGCGGTGGTGGCGTCGGACGTGGGCGGCATACCCGAGGTGGTCGACGACGGGGTGACCGGATCGCTGGTGCACTACGACGCCGACGACGCGGCCGGTTACCAGGCCGGGATCGCCAAGGCGGTCAACGCATTGATCGCCGACCCGGACAGGGCGGAGCGCTATGGCCGAGCGGGGCGGCAGCGCTGCATCGCGGAGTTCTCCTGGGCGCAGATCGCGCAGCAGACGCTGGAGATCTACCAGAAGGTGTGCGCGTGACGGTTTAGCTGGTGACGCCTTTGAGCTCGTCGCCCAGTGCAGCGGCTTCATCGGGTGTCAGCTCGACGACTAGTCGACCACCGCCCTCCAGCGGTACCCGCATCACGATGCCGCGCCCCTCCTTCGTCGCTTCCAGTGGACCGTCACCGGTCCGGGGCTTCATCGCCGCCATCGAGCGCTCCCTCCAGATTCGAGCTGGCCCGTCAACTGCACATTCACCCCTCCATTGTTCCCTATCCGCACGGGCAGCTGTACATGACCTCCGGCTCGGCGTTTCAGGCGACGGTTGAAGGCACCCAGCACGCCCGCAGGTGATCGTCAACCATCCCGGTGGCCTGCATCAGCGCGTACGCGGTCGTAGGACCGACGAAGCGGAACCCGCGGCGCTTCAATTCGCGTGCCATGGCGGTGGATTCCGGCGTCGTAGCGGGGACGTCAGCGATGGTCGCGGGCCGCGGTCGCTTCGCCGGCGCGAACGACCAGAGCAGCTCCGAGAGATCGACCTCAGTGTCGGCGGTAGCCCGCGCATTGGCGATGGTCGCCTCGATCTTGGCGCGGTTACGGACGATGCCCTGGTCGGCCATCAGGCGGGCCATGTCGGCCTCGGTGAAGCGGGCGACCTTCTCGATGTCGAAGCCGGCGAAGGCGTGCCGGAAATTCTCCCGTTTGCGCAAGATGATCAGCCAGGACAGGCCGCTTTGGAAGGCCTCCAGACTCATCCGTTCGAATAGCGGCACCCGCCCGTGCAGTGGTTGGCCCCACTCCTTGTCGTGGTAGTCGCGGTACAGCAGGAAGTTCGGGCTGTCGGGCCGCCCAACCGCCCAGTCGCAGCGGACCAGGTCGTCGTCGGGCGCGGTCATGTCTGCTCCTGCTCGTCGTCGACATCGGCGGCGTGTCGCTGGTCATCGGCTTCCACCTCGGCGGCGGCAACGGCGTGCACGGACGACAGCTGGCCACGCAACTGGTCAAGTTCCTGGCCGAGCCGGTCCAGCACCCAGTCCACCTCGCTGGTCTTGTAGCCGCGCAGGGTCTGGGTGAACTTGACCGAGTCGACGTCAGCGCCGGTGACGCCGGAGGCCGGCAAGACCGTCGGCGTAGTCCCCCGCGGCAGCGGCGGCAGCGGCTCGCCGCGGCCGAACAGCACACTGGCCACCCCGAACAGCACGATCGCTACCAGGACCAAGACCACCAGGTAGAGCAACACCAATGCCACGGCACCGATATTGCCTTATCGGTCCGACGCCGTCGCCAAGGCTCTCGGGTGGCGACCCGGTGCGCCCGGCTCGGCCGCGCTGGCGATCGCCACGGGTCCTACGGGCGGCGCGGTCGCAACGGTCCCTGGTGGCGGCCCGCTGCGCCCGGCTCCGCCGCGCTGGCGATCGCCACGGCGTTCATGGGCGGCCGGTCGGCTAGCGACACCGCCGAGGTGCGCGGCGCGTATCCATCGCCGTCGACGAAGAACTGCGTCAATCCGACGCCGGAGTCGGGGATGCCGCAGCGGGACAGCAGCGTGGCGACGACCTGACGGCTCATCGGACCCAGCTCGGCCAGCGGCCGGTTGCGGTGCGCCCGCACGCCGAGGTTCACCTGCGCGATCGCGTCCAGACCCAGCCGGTCGTAGGTGTCGATCAGCAGGCCGATCTCGACGCCGTAGCCAGGCGCGAACGGCACCGACGTCAGCAGTTCGCGGGTGGCGGCATACTCGCCGCCCAGCGGCTGCAACACACAGCCCAGTTCGGGCCGCAGCGCCGCCAGCAACGGCCGTGCCACCAACTCGGTGACCCGGCCACCGCCGGTCGCGCCCTCGCGACCGTTGGCGTCATGGGCGTTCAACGGCCGCCGATAGAAGCTCTTGACGAGGTGGATGCCGTCCTCGGTGAGCAGCGGCCCGAGCAGCCGCGGCACGAACATCGGGTGCGGGTCGATCAGATCCGAGTCGACGAAGACCACGATGTCGCCGCTGGTGGCCGCCAGCGAGCGCCACAGCACCTCGCCTTTGCCGGGCCGCGGCGCGATCTCGGGCAGCGCTTGCTCGCGTGTCACGACGCGGGCCCCGGCAGCGATCGCCCGGATCTCGGTGTCGTCGGTGGAGCCCGAGTCGAGCACGATCAGCTCGTCGACCAAGCCCCCGACCAGCGGTGAGATGCTGTCGATCACCGATTCGACGGTGTCTTCCTCGTTGAGGGCGGGCAGCACCACCGAGATGGTTCGTCCGGCCTTGGCCGCCGCCAGCTCCTCGATCGTCCACTGCGGACGGGTCCAGCTTCGGTCGGCCAGCCAGACATCGCCCGGCATGGCGGCCAATGCGCCCTCAGCGGCGAGATCGACCAGCTCAGATGCCGTCATGCAAGTCCTCTCACCGTGCGCGTCGGGGACCGTTGCCCCTGGATCGACGCCACCATCTCCAACACCCGTCGGGTGGGCCCGACTTCATGCACGCGAAACATCCGGGCCCCGGCGGCGGCTGCGAGCGCGGTGGCCGCCAGGGTTCCCTCTAGTCGTTGCGTCAGGTCCACCCCAAGAGTCTCCCCGACGAAATCTTTGTTGCTCAGGGCCATCAATATCGGCCACCCGGTGTTAACAAGATCTTCCATGTGACGCAATAGCGCCAATCCATGGAAAGTGTTCTTGCCGAAGTCGTGGGTCGGGTCGATCAAAATGCGGTCGCGATCCACCCCGGCGGCGACGGCCCGTTCGGCTGCAGACGTGACTTCATTGATCACGTCATCGACGACACCGTGTGTGCTGATGCCGTAGCTGACCCGGTACGGACGGGTGCGCGGCCGGGCACCCCCGGTGTGCGAGCACACCAGGCCGGCTCCGAATTCGGCGGCCACCTCGGGCATCGCGGGATCATAGCCGCCCCAGCTGTCGTTGATCAGGTCTGCGCCGGCCCGGCAGGAGAGCCTGGCTACCTCAGAACGCCAGGTGTCGATGCTGATCAGTTGATCGGGGAAGGCCTCGCGCAACCACTCGATGAACGGCACCACCCGGGCGATTTCGGCTTGCGCGTCGATGCTCTCCCCCGGGCCCGCCTTGACGCCGCCCACATCGATCACGTCAGCGCCCTCGGCGATGAGGCGACCCGCGGCCGCTCGGGCCGCATCGTCGGTGAAGTTCGCGCCGCGATCGTAGAACGAGTCCGGGGTGCGGTTGACGATCGCCATGATCAGTGGGCGATCGTCGCTGACCCGGCGACCGCACAGGGTGGACTGCACCCTTCCATGGTGCCTGCTGCTCTCATAGGACGAGGGCCGAGGTTCGAGCTGAAACCTCACAAGACTCACGAGCCACTTCGGTCGCTGAGTAGGAGGACTCGCTTTTTTCGGTTTCGCACCACGGGTGATATCACCGCGAGCTGATATCGCATACGACCACGATTTCGGAAAAGAGTGGCACCTGTCGCGCGTTACTGGAGCGGCAGTGGTGGCGAATCGACCGGTGCGCCGCCAGGCCCTCAGCCCTGCGGTCGTTTGCCGTTCGCGACGTCGTCGGGGTAGTCGTCGTAGAACGGCACATAGCCCTCGTCGCGGCCGGCCAGCACGTACAGCGGGTCCTCGATGTCGGCGCCGTAGGCCTGTTCACGCAGATCCACTTTGCGACTCTTGAACGTGGTGGTGAGTTCCATCGAATCGACGATCCGCAGGAACAGCGGCAGTGCGTAGACCGGCAATTGCGAGTAGACGGTCTCGGCGAGCGCTTTGCCGTCGAAGTCGGCGCCGTCGCGCAGCTTGACCGCCGCCATTCCGGCGCGGCCGCCGGTACGCGGAATCTCCACACCGAAGACGGTGCACTCCTCGACGGATTTGTTGGACCCCAGTGCCCGCTCCACCTGCGTGGTGGCGACGTTTTCACCCTTCCAGCGGAAGGTGTCGCCAAGCCGGTCGACGAAGGCAGCATGACCCAAGCCCTGCGGGCTCATCACGTCACCGGTGTTGAACCAGCAGTCCCCGTCACGGAAAGCGTTGCGCACCAATTTCTTTTCGCTCGCGCTCGGATCGGTGTACCCGTCGAAGGGCTGCAGCTTGGTCACCGGGCTGAGCAGCAGACCGGGCTCGCCGTTCGGTACCCGCAGGACCCGGCCATCCGCGCCACGCAGCGGCGCTCCGGTGTCGGTGTCGTATTGCACGTAGGCCGCCGGCATCGGCGTGCAGCCGGCCGACTTCGGCACGTTGAACATGTTGATGAAGGCGGTGTTTCCTTCGCTGGCCGCGTAGAACTCGCAGACGCGTGCAATGCCGAACCGCGAGGTGAATTCGTCCCAGATCTCCGGCCGCAACCCGTTGCCGGCGATCAGCCGAACCTTGTGCGCGCGGTCCGTCGGCTTGGCAGGTTGATTCAGCAGATACCTACAGATCTCGCCTATGTAGATGAATGCCGTTGCGTCACTTGCAATCACCTCGTCCCAGAACCGCGACGCCGAGAACGACTTACCCAGGGCAAGGGTCCCCCCGGAGTTGATCACCGATCCGATCGCGACGGTCAGCGCGTTGTTGTGGTAGAGCGGCAGACAGCTGTACAACGTGTCAGAACTTTTGAGCCGCAAGCCAAGTCCGCCGAACGCCGCCAGAGCGGCCAGCCACCGTTTGTGGGTCATCACGCTGGCCTTGGGATGACCGGTGGTGCCCGAGGTGAAGATGTAAAACGCAGTGTCCTTGGCCAACACGGCCGACGCCGACGGCGGGTTGGCGGTAGGTGCGGTGGCCGCGAGCCGCTCCATCTCCTCGACGGTCGTCGGGGCAACACCGGAACCGCCGCACTCGTCCACCGCGTCGACAAAATCTGACTCGACGACCAAGACTTTGGCGTCCAGCAGACCCAGGCTGTGCGCAAGCACCTCGCCGCGCTGGTGGTAGTTGAGCATCCCAGCGATCGCGCCGCACTTGACCGCGGCCAGCATCATCAGCACGGCGTTGGGTGAGTTCCGCAGCATGATGCCGACAACGTCACCGCGGCCGACACCGCGCGCCGCGAGCACGGCCGCGTAGCGGTTGGCGGTCGCGTTGGCCTCGCGGTAGGTCAGTTGCTGATCACCGAACCGCAGGAACACCTTGTCACCCAGGCGGGCGGCGCGGTCCTGGAACACCTTGCCGATCGACGTCTTGGAGGACGGCCGCGCCAGCAGCCCGGTGACCACCCCACGGACTATCACCGGGACGTCGGCCAACAGGCCGGGCACCTGGCTCGCGATATCGATCAGCCCCACCGATGTGTGGTCACTGGAGTTGTGTTCGGACACCGTCCACCCCCGTTTCGCGCAACTACTAGATGGCGGTCAGCCTATCTGTGTCAGCAAATGCGCTCAGCGGGGTGTGCACGCCGCAATCGCCGCATCGACGTCGTCGACAACCACCAGCGTGTCCATCGCCGCTTGCGAGACGTAGCCGCTGTCGAGCAGCCCCCGCAACCAGGCGCGCAGCCCGTCGAAGTGTCCGGTCGGATCCAGCATCACCACCGGCTTGTCGTGCATGCCCAGATACCCGCCGGTCCAGGCCTCGAACAGCTCCTCCAGCGTGCCGATGCCGCCCGGCAGCGTGATGAACGCGTCGGCGCGGTCCTCCATGATCTGTTTGCGCTCCCGCATCGTGTCGGTGACGATCAGCTCGTCGGCGTCATGGTCGGCGACTTCGCGGCGAACGAGGGCCTTGGGAATGACGCCGACAGTCCAGCCGCCGCGGGCCCGCGCGGCCGTGGCCAGCGCACCCATCGCCGAGACGTTGCCGCCGCCCCAGACCAGGGTCCAGCCCCGCTCGGCGATCGCCTCGCCGAGCTCGGCGGCCAGCGCCAGCAACTCGGGGTCGGTGGGTCCGGACGCGCAGTACACGCAGACCGCTCGTGGATGGGGTGCATCGCGTTTGAGGTGCACAGTCGAAACGTAGACCACCCTTGCCGCCGAGCGCATTTGGGCCTAACCGCATGCGGTGAGGGGCGCGGGCCATAAAATCCGGCGGTGCCGAGTGCTTGGGTTGCCGCGCCGCAGGACGCATTGCTGCGCGAGGTCGCGGCCGCATTGGACGATCCGCACTGTTCTGGCGTGGCGATCCTGGGAGCCGACGGCGTCGGCAAGACGTTGCTGGCCCACAGCGCCGCGGAGGCGTTCGCCGCGCCGTCGGCCCTCGTGCACCGGGTGGTGGGCACCGCAACCGAGCGGGTCATCCCGTTCGGCGCATTCCGTGCCCTGCTGGCCGACGCCGACATCACCGAGACAGGCCGACCGGCCGAGCTGCTGCGCGCCGCACAGGAGCACCTGACCGGTGACGACTCTCAGCAGCTTTTCATCGTCGACGACGCACACCAGCTCGACCACCTGTCTGCGACGCTGATCTACCAGCTGGCGGTCGGCGGCTCGGCGCGGCTGATCGTGACGGTCCGGTCGGGCGCCGAGCTACCCGACGCAGTCGCGGCGCTGTGGGTCGACGAGTTGCTGCACCCCGTCGAGGTCGGACCGCTGGACGCAGCAGCGACGACGGCCTTGCTGGAGTCGGCCCTGCCGGCGCCGCCGGATGCCGCGGTGCTCGACGAGGCGTTTGCCCACAGCCAGGGCAACCCGCTTCACCTGCGGCACCTGGTCGACAGCGGCGACCTGACCAATGCCGCCAACCTGTCGGTTCTGATCGACGGCTACCTGTCCAGTCTGCCGTCCCCAGCGCGCGCGGTCCTGGACTACCTGGCACTGGCTGAGCCACTGCGGCGCAGCGATGTGACGGCGTTGGCCGGCGAGGGCGCCGTCGGCCAGGCCGAAGCCGTCGGCGCGGTAGCTATCGATGGCGACCTGGTCTATTCGGCGCATCCGCTCTACACCGCCGGCGCGGGTGCGGCGCTGGCGCCCGACGCCGCGCGGACGCTGCGCATGTCGCTGGTCGAACACCTCGCGGCCGGCCCGTCCACCCACGTCGGCGACCAGCTGCGGATCGCGGCACTGGCCGTCGAAAGCGACAACCCCGGCGCAATCGACGATTTCGTGTCCGCGGCCCAGCATGCGCTGCGGTTCGGCGAGCTTGCGCTGGCCGAGCAGCTCGCCCAGGCGGCGCTGGACCGCACGGGCCGGCTGCCCGCCCGGCTGGCTCTGGGCTACGCGCTGGCCTGGCAGGGTCGCGGACGGCAAGCCGACTCGGTGCTGGCCGCGGTGGACCCCGACCAGTTGTCGCCGTCGGAGCTGATGGCGTGGGCACTGCCGCGGGCGGCCAACCAATTCTGGATGCTCAGCGAGCCGGCGCAGGCCACCGCGTTTCTGCAGACCACCCGGAACCGGGTTTCGTCGCCGACGGCGCAGGCCACCCTCGACGCGCTGGCGGCGACGTTCGCGATGAACGCGGGAACACCGTTGCGCACCTTGCGCATCGCCAGCGAGGTGCTGGCATCGCCGCACGCCGACGGAGTGGCTGTCGGGTGGGCTGCCTCGGCGGCGGCGCTGAGCTCGGCTCGCACCGGACAGTTCGACGACGTCGAAGAGCTGGCCCGGCGTGCGACGGCCGCCGATCATCCCGGTCTGCTGCGGTTCACCAGCGGCTTCGGCCGGATCACGGCGCTGGTGATGGCGGCCCGGCTGACCGAGGCGCGCGCGCTGGCGCAGCGCTATACCGACTTCGCCGAGCTGCAGCAGCCGGGCCGGGCGATCGGCGAGACGTTGGTGGGCTACGTGGCGATCGCGCAGGGCGACTTCGACGACGCCGTGACGCTGCTGAGCCGGGCCGCCGACCCGCTGGCGCGCACCGGCTACTCGTGGGGCCCGCTGTCGTTGATGCTGCTGACGCAGGCACTCGGCCAGCAAGGCGAACAACTCGGAGCAGCAAAGGTTTTGAGTCGGGCCGAATCGCGGCACGGGCTGAAGTCGACGTTGTTCGCGCCAGAATTGGCGTTGGCCAAGGCGTGGTCGAAGGCAGCTCGCGGCGACACGACCGGCGCGATCGAAGCCGCCCGCGAGGCGGTGCAGACCGCAGAACGTGGCGGGCAGTCGGCGATCGCGCTGCGAGCGCTGCAGGATGCCGCCCGCCTTGGCGATGTGCGCGCCGTGCAGCGGGCCGAACGGTTGGCGGTCGAAGTGAACTGCGTGTTGGGACGGCTGACGTTGGCACACGCCCGGGCATTGGCCGCGGGCGATGCCGGCGCGCTGACCGAAGTCGCCGCCGACCTTGCCGATCGCGGACTGCACCCTGCGGCCGCCGACGCGTCGGCCCAAGCGCAGCGCGTCTAGGTGCTCAGGTATCCCCGCAGCATCGTCACCGCGTCGGTGATCTGGTGGATCGGCACCAGTTCGTCGCGGGTGTGCGCGAGGTTGGGATCGCCGGGCCCGTAGTTGACCGCGGCGATGCCACGGGCGGCGAACCGCGATACGTCGGTCCACCCGTATTTCGCCCGCACCTGCCCGCCGGCGGCGTCGACGAGGTCCTTCGCCGCCGGGTTGGAAAGACCGGGCAACGCTCCGGCGGCCATGTCGGTCTGCTCGATCCGCACGTCGAGGCCGTCGAGTACCTCATGGACGTGGGTCAGCGCGACCTCCGGCGATCGGTCGGGCGCGAAGCGGAAGTTCACCGTCACCGAGGCCGCGTCGGGGATGACGTTGCCGGCCACGCCGCCGTCGATGCGGACCGCCGACAATCCCTCACGGTAGGTGCAGCCGTCGATCTCGACACTGCGGGCCTGGTAGGCCGCGAGCCGATCCAGCACCGCACCCAGCTTGTGAATGGCGTTGTCGCCCAGCCATGCTCGCGCCGAGTGAGCGCGAGTCCCGTCGGCCGCAACGACAACTCGGAGCGTTCCCTGGCACCCGGCCTCAATGTACCCGCCGGTCGGTTCGCCAAGGATCGCCACGTCGGCCGTCAGCCAATCCGGTAACTCACGTTCGATCCGCCCCAAACCATTTGCCGCCGAATCGATTTCCTCGCAGTCGTAGAACACCAGCGTCAAATCGTGGGCGGGCGCGGTGACGGTGGCGGCCAGATGCAGGAAGACCGCGTCACCGGACTTCATGTCTGTTGTGCCGCAACCGTGTAGCGACTCGGCGTCTCGACGGCTCGGCAGGTTACCGGCCGCCGGGACGGTGTCGAGGTGGCCGGCCAGCAACACCCGCGTCGGACGGCCCAGCGCGGTGCGGGCAAGCACGGCATTGCCGTTGCGGATGATCTCGAAACCTGATGTCTGCGCCCGCAGCGTGGCCTCGACCTCGTCAGCGATCCGCTCTTCGTGCCGCGACTCGCTCGGGATGTCGACCAGAGCTGCGGTCAGCTCAATCGGGTCGCCGCGTAGGTCCAGCACGGTCTCAGCGTAGTAGGTGGGTAGCGTGGGGCGCGTGACCGCAGCTTCGGGTATTGGGCTGGCAACGCTGGCCGCTAACGGATCGGTTCTCGACACTTGGTTCCCTGCACCGGAACTGATCGACTCGGGCCAGAGCGCCACGACACGGCTGTCGGTGGCCGAGGTGCCCGAGGAGTTGGCCGCGCTGGCGGCCCGCGACGACGAGCGCGACACCGAGACCGTCGTGGTGCGCACGGTGATCGGCTCGCTGGACGACAAGGCCGCCGACGCCTACGACGGCTATCTGCGACTGCATCTGCTCTCACATCGACTGGTCGCTCCGCACGGGCTCAACGTCGACGGGATGTTCGGGGTGCTGGCCAACGTGGTGTGGACCAACTACGGGCCGTGCGCGGTCGACGGTTTCGAGACGGTGCGGGCGCGGTTGCGCCGGCGCGGCCCCGTCGTGGTCTACGGCGTGGACAAGTTCCCCCGCATGGTCGACTACGTCGTGCCGACCGGGGTGCGCATCGCCGATGCCGACCGGGTGCGGTTGGGCGCGTACTTGGCGTCGGGAACGACGGTGATGCACGAGGGCTTCGTCAATTTCAACGCAGGCACGTTGGGAGCCTCGATGGTGGAGGGCCGCATCTCGGCAGGCGTGGTGGTCGGCGACGGCTCTGACATCGGCGGCGGCGCATCGATCATGGGCACGCTGTCCGGCGGTGGCACCGAAGTGATCTCGGTCGGCAAGCATTGCCTGCTCGGCGCGAATTCCGGGCTGGGCATCCCGCTGGGCGACGACTGCGTCGTCGAAGCCGGTCTCTACGTCACCGCTGGTACCAAAGTCGCTCTCCCCGACGGCAATTCGGTCAAGGCCCGAGAGCTCTCCGGCAGCAGCAACCTGCTGTTCCGGCGCAACTCGGTAACCGGAGCGGTCGAGGTGGTGTCCCGCGACGGTCGCGGCATCGCACTCAACGAGGACCTGCACGCCAACTGATCACACCAGCACCTGTTTAGGCATCACGGTTGGCTTGACCCCGTAGCGCGGCGCCGTCCCGTAACCTCCGCGGCCGGTTGCGGCATACGCCGGCATCCCTGCGGCCACATTCGTCATCCCGCTGCCTTCTTCGGCGGGGGCGGTCCAACCCGAGCCGGTCAACGGCCCGGCAGCAGCGGGCTCGACCGGAGTCGCCGCGGACCAACCGGCCGGCACCGACAACTTGCCGACCGCGGACGCTTCGCCCATTCCCGCCAACACGGGCGTTCCGCCCATGCCTGTAAGAGCCGCAGTCGGCGGCGGGCCAGGTAGCCAACCCGCTATTCCGAGACCGCCGAAAGCGGGCGCAAGACCTTGATTGATCAGGCCCGCATCGGCGGTATGCGCGTACAAAATCCCGGTCACGATCCCGTTGAAACCGTTCCAGGCGGCCATATCAAAAATCCCGTTCGGGATGTTCTGCACCAGACTGTTGCTGAAGAAATCGCTCAAGGCCGAAGCCGGCGCCGCCGCGCCGGATAACGGAGTCGATAGCGACTGCATCGCAGTGGGCAGGCCGGACACCAACCCGGGCAGTCCGGCCGACGTGCCGGCGGACTGGGCGACCGCCGCGGACTGTGCGCCGAGTCCGCCGGGATTGGTGGTCGACGCCGGATCGCTCAACGGCGCCAATTTCCCGGTGCTGGCCGACGTGCCGGCATAGGCGTACATGGCGGCGGCATCCTGTGCCCACATCTCGCCGTAATGCGCCTCGGTGACTGCGATCGCTGGGGTGTTCTGCCCCAGGATATTCGTGGCGACCAGGGCCGCCAGCTGAACCCGGTTGGCGACCACCGCCGGCGGGGGCACCGTCATCGCAAACGCGGCCTCGTAGGCGGCCGCGGACGCCATGGCCTGGTTGGCCGTGTTTTGGGCGGCGGCGGCGGTGGTGTGCATCCACGCCACGTAAGGCGTGGATGCGGTGGCCATCGCCGCCGCGGACGGACCCCGCCATTCATCGTCGGTGAGCGTCGAGATCACCGACTGGGAGGCCTCGGCGTTGGTAGTCAATTCGGCCGCCACGTTGTTCCACGCCGCCGCGGCGGCCATCATCGGCGCTGACCCTGGGCCGGTGTACATGCGTGTCGAGTTGATCTCTGGGGGCAATGCTCCGAAATCGAAAGTCATTTCTTTTGTCCTTTTCTTCAGTGAGCTTCCGTGGTTTCGGCGGGCTATACGACGGTCGGCTTGGGCATCACATTGGGCTTGACGCCGTAGCGCGGGGCCCCGAAGCCCAGACCTCCACGTCCGGCCGAGGCCACCGAGGGCACGCCAGCCGGCATCGTTGTCACCGGCGGGGTTTGCGGCGCAGCGCTGGTCCCTCCCGCTCCCGTCAACGTCACCGGGCTGGAGTTGGCCGCAGGCACGCCCGCGGCGGCCCAGCTGGGCGGCACCGACAATCCACCCAGCGAGGATGCCTGGCCCACGCCCGCCGAGACCGGTGCCGAGGCGACACCCTCAGCGGTCGCCGGCGCTAATGGGGCAGTCGGCATGAATGGGGCTTCCGCGGCACCCGGGACGAGCGCACCGTGGGCGTCGAGAGGAGTCCAGCTCACCGCTTTGGGAAGGAATTGGCCCTGGCCTAAGGCGATGAAGTCGGACGAGGCCGCGCCGACGTTTTGGAACCAGTTGAACGGGGTCCCGATCGCGGCGCCAGTCGTTGGATCCGCGGCCGCAGTCGTGGCCGCCCCGGACACCGCCGACGACGAAGTCCCGGACCCCGTCAGCCCACCGAGCAGGCCCGACAACGACGTTGAACCAGTCGAGGTCTGGTTGGCGGCTTCGGTTTCCCCATACGAGCCGGCACTGGTGCCCAGGGTGTTCACCAGCATCTGGTGAATCGCCGCGGCTTTGGCGCTGACCTGCTGGTACCAGGTGCCGTAGGCAGTGAATTGTGCGGCCTGCAGCGCTGACACCGGGTCAGCGGCTGCTGGAGCGATCCCGGTGGTGGGTCCCGCTGCGGCCGTATTCTCTGCGGCCATCGACGTGCCCAGGGTTTGCAATGCATTTGCCGCAGCCGTCAATGCTTCGGGCTGCGTGGTCACGAAAGACATGAATTCTCCTCACGAAAACTGAGCCGAGCGCGAAGCGTTCGGCGTTATTGGTTTTCTGCGGCCAGGCCCAGACAAAGGCCCACGAATGCCACGTTCCCAAAATCCAGCGGAAATACTCCGGTAACGCGCACGTGATACGTGCACTAATTTTTTGAGCGGGAGTCAACCGCGACGGAGTGGGGCAACGCCTCGCCGGCAACGAGCCCCCGGACAATCAAAGATCCTGTGCGACAGCAGTTTTCGAAGCGCTGTAGCTAGCCGCCGGCTATCCGTCGGAGTACAGCGTGGTGTCCCTGGTTTCGGGAAGCAGATAGGTGCACACCAGACCGGTCAGGGCCAGGCCAGCAAGCATGAGCCCGATCGTCGGGCTGCCGTAGGTGGCCTGCAGTGTGCCGGCGATCAGCGGGGGTACGGCACCACCGAGGATGCCGGCCAAGTTGATCGCCAGCGCCGACCCGCTGTAGCGGTAGCGGGTGGCGAAAAGCTCGGGAATGAAGGCTCCCGTGGGCCCGGAACCAATTCCGCCGATCGCGCACATGCCGATGATGGCCACCGCGTAGAACAGCGGGTTGCCCGTGTCAATCAACGGAATCACCACCAGTGCCCAGGGCACACACCCCGCCCAGCCCAGCAGCATCATCCTGCGGCGTCCGACCCTGTCGCTCAGGGTGGCCGATAGCGCGACGAACGCGATGCTGACCAAGCCGCCCAACGCTCCGACGGCCCAGATGAAGCCGCGGGTGTAGCCCAATTCGGCGTGGGCGTACCTGGTCAGGTAGGTGTTCGACATGTAGACGAAGGACATACCGCCCAGGATGCTGCCACCGGCCAGGGCGATCTCTCGGCGCTGCAAGCGCCACAACTCCGCGATCGGGGCCCTCGGGAGCACGTTTCGGGCCTTCTCCGCGACGAACACCGGAGTCTCGTCGATGCGCATCCGCACATAGAAGGCGATGGCGATCAGACCGGCGCTGATCAGAAACGGAATCCGCCACCCCCACTGCATAAACGCAGGACTGTTCTCTCCGATGGTGAAGTTCACGCCCAAAAACGTCAGGCTCGACAACACGACCGCGGTTCCGCCACCGAGCAGTGTGAACATCCCGAAGCGGCCGCGTCGGCCGTCGGGGGCGTATTCGGCGCTGAGCAACGCCGAGCCCGCCCATTCCCCGCCTACGGCAAACCCCTGCAGCAACCGCAACACAACCAGGATCAACGGGGCTGCCACCCCGATGGTCGCCGTGCTGGGCACAGCGCCCACGGACATGGTGGAGACGGCCATGATCAGCAAAGTCGCGATCAGCGTCTTCTTTCGGCCCAGCCGGTCGCCGAAGTAGCCAAAGGCGAGCCCGCCGATCGGCCGCGACACGAACGCGCTGGCAAATGTGCCCATCGAGGCGATCGTGCCCAGCGCCGGGCTGAGATGCGGGAAGAAGACGGTGGGAAACACCAGCGCCGCCGCGGTGCCATAGATCATGAAGTCGTAGAACTCGATTGCCGAGCCCACCAGACACGCCGCGGCGACGCGTCTCATCGGTGTGGCGGTGGCGGCGGTGGTCGTCACCGCGACGCCACCGTTGGGCTGCATCGGTGCACGGCTACGACGGTAGGGAAATCCGACGCTGGTGTCACACTCGCCGCGCGGTCAGCCCTGCGTCAGCAATTGTTTTTTGAGTACCTTGCCCATCGCGTTACGGGGCAACTCATCCACCAGCCGGACCTCGCGCGGCCGCTTGTGCACCGAAAGTTCTTGTGCCACATAGTCGATCAACTCCTGCGGGTCGGCTTCGCCGACGATGAACGCGACAATCCGCTGGCCCAGATCTTCGTCGGGCAGCCCGACCACCGCGGCCTCGGCTACGCCCGGATGCCCAAGCAGCACCGTCTCGATTTCCCCCGCGCCGATTCGGTACCCACCCGACTTGATCAGGTCCACCGACTCGCGGCCGACGATGCGATGCATGCCGTAGCCGTCGATCACCGCGGCGTCACCAGTGCGATACCAGCCGTCGGCGTCAAAGGCTTCCGCGGTCGCGTCCGGCCGGTTCAGGTAGCCGTTGAACAGCGTCGGCCCCCGCACCTGCAGGCGGCCAATGGTTTCCGCGTCGTGCGGCACCGGATTGTCGTCGTCGTCGACCAGGCGGGTCTCGATGCCCGCCAGCGGCAGGCCGACCCAGCCCGGTCGGCGTTCACCGTCCGCGCGGGTCGATAACGTGATCAGCGACTCGGTCGCTCCGTATCGTTCGACGGGCGCATGGCCGGTGAGCCGGACCAACTGGTCGAACACCGGGACCGGCAGACCGGCGCTACCGGACACCAGTAGCCGCGCCGACCGCAGCGCCTCGGCGGCGGCGTTGTCTGCCACCACCCGCGACCACACCGTGGGCACGCCGAAGTACAGCGTGCCGCGGGCTGCTGCATACGCTTCGGGCGTCGGTTTTCCGGTGTGCACGAAGCGATTTCCGACTCGCAACGATCCAAGCAGGCCCAGCACCAGGCCGTGCACGTGGAACAGCGGTAACCCGTGCACGAGCGTGTCCTCGGCAGTCCACTGCCAGGCCTCGGCCAGCGCGTCCAGATCCGCGGCGATCGCCTGACCGCTCAACTGCACCCCTTTGGGCGGCCCGGTCGTGCCCGACGTGTAGATGATCAGCGCGGTGTCCCGTGGCGACGGCTCGGGTTGGCGATGCCAGGACCGGGCGCCCATCCGCACCGGGATGTGCGGCAACCCCTCGGGCTCGTCAGGCACCGGACCCAGCCAGGCCTGCGTGCCAGAGTCGGTGAGGATGTGGCGGCGTTCGGTCTGCCCGACGTCAGCCGGGACCGGGACCACCGGCACCCCGGCGATCAGGCAGCCGGCGATGGCCAGCGCGGTAGGCGCGGTGGGCGTGGCGAGCACCGCGATCCGGTCCGCACCGCGGACTCGTTCGGCCACCGAGTTGGCCGCCCCGACCACGTCACTACGGCTGAGCGTGACATCGCCGAAGCGCACGGCGTCCTCGAGATCATGGCCACCCGCGACAACGGAGGGGTCCAGCGAGGTCAGCAGCACGTCAGCAGGCTAGCTCATTACCCGTTCGCCGATCACCTGGTCGCGGCGCAGGGCGTCGAGCTGATCGCGGGACAACCCGAGGCCGCCGAGGATCTCGTCGTTGTGCTGCCCGAGCGTGGGCGGGGCGAACCGGTGATGACGAGCCGGTCCGGGGGTGATCCGAAACGGCCACCCGGGATAACGGTGATGGCCGGTGACGGCGTGCTCGAAATCCTCGTAGAACCCGCGGGCGTCTAGCCCAGGCAGCTGATACATCCGCTCGGGCCTCGTCACCTCTTCGGCGGGGATGTGGTGTTCCCGAAGGGCGGCAACGATATTGGTGGCCGACTGTGTTCGCGTCCAGGCCGCGACCGCTTCATCGAAGGCCTCGTGATCGTCGGCCGCCAGATCGGGGCGATCCATCAGAGGGATCAGCCGCGACCAGTCGGTGTCGTCGCGCACCGACAGCGCCACCCATGTGTCGTCGCTGTCGGTCGGATAGACGCCCTGCCAGCGGCCCCGCCGCCGGTTGCCCTCGCGCGCGGGGACGATGCCGTTCATCGAGTACTCAATCACCGGTTCGGCTGTTACGGCGGCGCCGACTTCGATCTGCGCAACCTCGATCAGCTGGCCCTCGCCGGTGCGACGGCGGTGCTCGAGCGCGGCGAGCAACGCCACCCCGGCGTGCACACCGACAATGGGGTCGGCCGGACCCTGCACATTGCACGGCGGACCCTGTGGGTAGCCGGTCACCGCCGACATGCCGGACACCTGTTCGATGTTCAGCGCCCAGCCGACGTAATCGCGCCACGGGCCGTCGAGGCCGAATCCCGGCATGCGAACCGCGATCACGTCAGGGCGCAGCGCGACCAGCGATTCGTAGTCCAGCCCGAACTGCTCCACCACTCGCGGGGAGAAGTTCTCCACGACGACATCGGCCTGCGCCGCAATCCGACGGGCGAGATCGCAGCCGGCCGGTGAGCTCAAATCCAGCGTGATGTCGCGCTTATTCAGGTTGGTGGCCTGCCACAACGGGCTGCGCTCGTACCAGTCCTCGCCCTCGAACGGCTGGGCGCCCGAATAGCGGAATCCGTCCGGCCGTTGGATCGACTCGAGTTTGACGACGTCGGCGCCGAATGCACCGAGATAGCAGGTGAGGTATCCGCCCGCCCAAAATGTGGTCAGGTCAAGCACTTTCAGGCCCGCGAATGGCAGCGACGGATCCGCTATCGGATCGGCGACCGGTCGCCGCGGTGGGTGATCGCTTCCCGACCTATCTCCCAGGCTCGGTGCGGGACGGGTGGGCACCGTCGGTGTCTTCGAGAGGCGAAACGGCGGGCCCGGTCGTCGAAACGACCAGTCCCGCCTGCCGCCGTCGACGAAGAATCCCCGCTTGGTGTACTGCGGATTGTCCAGCGTCCCAGGGCCGTCGGCGACCGGAGCCGCCGGAATGCGGAGTGCCTGACTGAATTCGACGATGTCGGCGACGGTTCGCTCGTCCAGCCACGGCTGCGCCGCCGCATAGAACTCGGCACGCTCGGGCCCGCCCATCATGATCGCGAACTGCTGCTCGCCGTACTCCGGAAGCCCAAGCATGGCGCACATGTCGAGCCAGTGCTGCCCGGTCAGGCAGTTGATCCCGACCCAGCCGTCGGCGGCGCGGACCACACCCAGCATCGGAGACTGGTGCACGTTGGTGGGCAGGCCGAGCGCGCGCATCCGCTCGGACGTCAGCATCGGATACGGCAACGTCGACAGCAGTGCCTCCAATTCGGACACGTCGACCTCGGTCACTTGACCGGCCGGGGCGATCCGCAACGCAGTCAGCGCGCCCAGCGCGGCGTAGGCGCCCGCGACGTATTCGGCGATTCGGGCGCCGGCCTGCACGGGCGGTCGGTCGGGGTCGCGCGCGCTGATCCAGCCCGATATCGCCTGCATGGTCAGCGGCGTGGCATCGCGATCCCGAAATGGCCCGTGCTGTCCGAAATTTGAGATCCGCACGATAACCAGCCGGGAATCGTGCGGATCTAACGCCGCAAGGGTTCCGGGAGTCGACGCGTCGATCAGGACATCGGCGTCGGCGATGAGCCCGCGAGCGGCCGCCGTATCCTCGTCGCGGGTGAGGTCCAAGACGGCGCCGCGTTTGCCGGCGTTGAGGTACTCGAACAACCCGGATCGATCGGGGTCGGGTTCGCCGCCGGGAAAAGGGCCCCACTGCCGCAGCGGATCACCTTCTGGTGCTTCAATTTTCGTGACATCGGCGCCGAGGTCAACGAGCAGTTTGCCGCAGTAGGGACCTGAGATCTCGTCGGCGATCTCGACCACCCGAAGCCCATCGAGCGCGGCTGTCACGCCGGCAGTCCCATGGCCTTCGGCTCCATGTACTGACGAATTCCGACGATCCCGCCGCTCTCCCGGCCGATCCCGCTCTGATTGAACCCGCCGAACGGCGCGCCGCCCGGCCCGAACCCGTTGACCGCGATCTGCCCGGTGCGGACCCGGCGGGCGATCGCGAGCCCGCGCTCGACGTCGGTGCCCCACACCGCGCCGGACAGCCCGTACTGCGAGTTGTTCGCGATCCGGACCGCGTCGTCGTCGTCGCGATAGCGCAGCACCGACAGCACCGGTCCGAATACCTCTTCCTGGGCGATGGTGGCGTCCGGCGTGACCTCGGTGAGGATCGTCGGCTCGAAGTAGTAGCCACCGTTCAAACCGGCCGGCCGACCGCCACCGGTCGCCAACTTGGCGCCGTCATTGAGCGCCTGATCGACGTGTGCCTGAACGCGTTCACACTGTGCGGCGCTGATCAGTGGGCCCATCTGCACGTCCGGATCGGTGGGATCGCCGACCCTCACCGCCCGGGCCATCGCGACCAGTCGATCGACCACATCGTCGTGGATCGCGTCGGGCAGCAGCATCCGGCTGTGCAGAATACAAGCCTGCCCGGCGTGAAATGAGCAGGATTCGAACAACATTCGCTGCAGGAGTTCGTCATCCAGCGTGACGTCATCGAGCACGATGCTGGCCGACTTACCTCCGCATTCGAGCAGTAGCCGTTTCATCGTCCCGCCGGCTGCGGCCATCACCTCACGGCCGACCACCGAGCTCCCGGTGAAGCTGACCATGTCGATCCGCGGGTCGACGGTGAGCAGCTTGCTGGATTCGATGTCGGTCGGGGTCACGACGTTGACCACACCCGGTGGAATATCGGTGTGCTCGTCGATGATTCGGGCCAGCGCCAATCCGGCCAGCGGCGCCAGCGGCGACGGCTTGAGCACGACGGTGTTGCCGGCGGCCAGCGCGGCGCAGACTTTCATCACGTTGAGGGTGTGCGGGAAATTCCACGGCGTCAGGATCGACACCACGCCGAGCGGCTCGTAGCGCAGCAGCGTCTTGCCCGCGGCGCCGAAGGCGTCGATCGGCTCCTCGATGGGATGGGTGGCGAGTTCGGCCGCGTTCAGCGCCGCGAACGCGGGCCCTTCGACGTGGATCACGCGCTCGTTGGCCGTACAACCCCACTCCTGTTGCGCCAACGCGAAGAACTCGTCGGCATGCGCCAGCAGCGCCTCGCCGAGCTGGTTGAGGAACCCGGCCCGCTGCTCGGGTCCGGCGTCCGCCCACGGCCCGGAGTCGAAGGCGTTCCTGGCCGCCGCGATCGCGCTGTCGACTTGAGCCTGGCTGGGGTCGGGCGCCGAGGCGATCACCGCCTCGGTGGCCGGACAGACGTCGTCGTAGCGGCCGTTCTCCGGGTCGACCCACTGGCCATCGATATAGACCGAGTAGGTGTCGATCAATGAGCGTGGGTCAGCCATATCCATTCCTTTAGGGATCAGGGGCCTTTGGAAGGTCCGGCGGCTCAACGTTTGGTCTACACCTGTCGGGCCGCCGTCGTCAATGCTCGACTCAGCCGGGTTGCGTCAGACGCTGCTAGTTCAGTTCAACAGCAAGCTTATTGACATCGTCAGTGTTGTCAGAGTAAACAGGGTGCACCGGACAGATCGTATGCAAATGTATGATCATGCGCGTCGAGGAGGCCTGGGTGCACACGGAATCCCGCTCGACCGTCCCGCTGCATTCGCCGGACTTCTACGCCGGCGACCCCTATCCCGCGTACCGCGAGCTGCGCGCGACGGCGCCAGTGTGCTGGAACGACGTCACCAACTTCTGGGCGCTGCTGAAATACGAGGACGTCCGGTTCGTCTCCAGTAGCCCAGCCGCGTTCACCTCGACCCAGGGCATCACCATCCCGGACCCGGCGATGCCGAGCCCGGTGCAGCCCGGGAGCCTGATCTTCACCGACCCGCCCCGGCACCGGCAGATGCGCAAGCTGATCAACTCCGGCTTCACCCGGCGCCGCGTTTCCGTGCTCGAGCCGAAAATCCGCGAGATCGTCCGCGGCATCCTCGACGGCGTGAAACCGGATTCGGTGCACGAGTTCGCCGAGGAGATCGCCGCTCCGCTGCCTACCCGGTTGATCGCCGAGTTGATCGGTGCGCCGCCCGACGATTGGGAGCAATTCCGGGCTTGGTCGGACGCGGCCACCGGAAACGCTGACCCGGAGATCGAACTTGACCCGTTAGTGGCTGCCGGCCAGTTGTACGAGTATTTCCAAAAGCTGATCGGCGCAAGGCGAGTCGAGCCGCGCGACGATTTGCTCTCGGTGCTGGCCGGCGCCGAAATCGACGGCGAGCGGCTCACTGACGAAGACCTGCTGAATTTTGCGTTCCTGTTGCTGGTGGCCGGAAACGAAACCACCCGCAATCTGATCGCGCTCGGCACGCTGGCGTTGATCGCCCATCCCGGTCAGCAACGCCTGCTGATCGACGATTTTTCGCTGATCCCCAGCGCTGTCGAGGAGATGCTGCGGTGGAACAGCCCGGTGGTGCACATGGCCCGGATGGCAACCGCCGACGTCGAGATCCGCGGGCAGCGCATCGCCGAAGGCGACGTGGTGGTGATGCTGTACGGATCGGCCAACCGCGACGAAGACGTCTTCGGCGCCGACTCTGAAGAATTCAAAGTGACCCGCCACCCCAACCCGCACATCGCGTTCGGGTGCGGCGAACATTCTTGTATCGGCGCACAATTGGCGCGCCTGGAGGCCACCGTGATGTTTGAGGAACTGCTGGGCCGCTTCCCCCGACTCGAGCTGGTCGGCGAGGTCGACCGGATGCGAGCCACCATGGTGCCCGGGGTCAAGCGGATGCCGGTACGGCTGGAGGCCTGACCGGTGCGACTCGACTACACAGCCGAACAAGAGCAGCTGCGCGACGAGATTCGCGCGACCATGGAACAGGTGATGACGCCGGAACGGCAGGCTGCCGTCAGCGAGCGGATGGAGGGCGGCCCCGCGGTACGCGACTGCGTGCGCGCGCTGGCAGCGGCCGACCTGCTCGGTGTCGGTTGGCCTAAGGAGTTTGGTGGGCGCGGCTTCTCGTCGATCGAGCAGTTCATCTTCGCCGAGGAGGCCAGACGGGTCAACGCGCCGATCCCGTTGGTGACGCTCAACACCGTCGGGCCGACCCTGATGCATTACGGCACCGAGGAGCAGAAGCAGACGTTCCTGCCGGCGATCCTGGAAGGCAGCGTCGAGTTCGCCATCGGCTACTCCGAGCCGGGCGCGGGCAGCGATCTGGCGTCGTTGCGCACCAACGCCGTCCGCGACGGCGACGACTACGTGATCAACGGCCAGAAGATGTTCACCAGCGGCGCGGCGTACGCCGACTACATCTGGCTGGCCGCTCGCACCGACCCGAACGTCAAGAAACACAAGGGCATTTCGATCTTCATCGTGCCGACCTCGTCGCCCGGATTCTCCTGGCAGCCACTGCACACCATGCCCGGCGTCTCCACCTTCTACACCTTCTACGACAATGTCCGGGTGCCGGCCAGCGCGATCGTCGCAGGCGAAAATCAGGGCTGGCAGCTGATCACCACCCAGCTGAACTTCGAACGCGCCGCCCTGGGAAACCTCGGCGCCCTCGAGCCGCTGTTCGAAAAGACGCTGCAGTGGGCGCGCGACACCGAACTCGACGGTGGCCGAGTCATCGACAAACCCTGGGTGCAGCAGGCGTTGGCCCGGGTCGAGGCGGAGGTCGCGGCCTATAAGCTGATCAACCTTCGGGTGAACGCCGCAATGACCAAGGGCGTGCTTAATATGGGCGAGGCGTCGGCCGCGAAGGTCTTCGGCACCGAGCTGGCTCCGCTGGTCGCCCGCCAGCTACTGGAAGTGCTGGACCACAACGGGTTACGCCGCGGCGCCGACGCCCCGCTGCGCGGCGCGCTGGAATCCGCCTACCGGGTCGCGGTCATCAGCACCTTCGGCGGCGGTGCCAACGAGATTCAACGAGACATCATTGCGATGGCCGGATTGGGCATGCCCCG
>DATAZN010000055.1:0-3459 GCA_036272035.1 Mycobacterium sp.
CATATCTCCAGCTCACCAGGGTTGGGTGAGTCCTCGCCGTGGATGATCGCCACGGGCGGCAGGTCGCCGTAGAGTTCACGCAGGGTCGCTTCGCGAGACGCTGTTTTGCCCGCAACGACGAAGTTCATTCCGGCGGCATCGAAATCGTGGGTGGTCTGGGACAGGCAGGCTTCGACCACCGCCGGCGCGGCGAGATCGGCGACGTCGAGGATCGCCCCGGGGCCGTTGTCGTTGTTGACCGCTTCGCGCAGCACATCGTTGGCCACCCGCGACACCACGCGAAGATTGGGGTTGGCCTTCCTTGCCAGCAAAGCGATTTCGAGATTTACCGCGTCGTCGTCGCCGGCGCAGACCACCGCGAGCGCATGCGAAACGTCGGCGAGGGTGAGCTCGCGGGCGACGCCCGCCTCGGATGTCTCCCCGGTGGCCATCCGGACAACCGTCGCGCCCGCGTGTTTCAGCTCGTCGGCGATTGTGGTGGCCAGCGCATCGTCACCGCTGACAATGATGTGGCGATGCATCTTCTCGTCCATTGCTCAAAAGCCCGATCGACATCGAACGCTCGATGACTTCGGGCCGGTTCATCAGGGCATTATGTCATCCGGTATGAGCACCTAGGCGCATAAGTGTCGCTAGGACAAGCTGTTTCCGATTAACCGGACCAGCGCCGACCGGTCCACCTTGCCGATGCCGCGCATCGGCAGCGCGTCGACGATGTGCATCTCGCGAGGCGCGGCGGTGCGGTCCAGGGATCGCATCACGTGCGCCCGCAGCGCGTCGAGTGAGGGTGCGGCGCAACCATCGGCCACCACGATGACGGCGGCCACCCGCTGGCCCAGGCGTTCGTCGGCCTGCCCGAACACCGCGCAGTCGGCTACAGCGGGATGGGTCCGCAACGCCGCCTCGACCGGCTGCGGCATCACCGTCAATCCGCCGGTGCTGATCGCGTCGTCGACTCGGCCGAGCACGCTCAGCACGCCCGAATCGTCAACGACGCCAATGTCGTCGGTGCGGAACCAGCCCGGCTCGGCGAACGGGTCGGGGTCGGGTGGATTGCGATAGCCCGTGGCCAGCGTCGGGCCGCCGAGCATGATCCGGCCGCCGGCGTCCACTCTCACCTTGACGCCGTCGAGTGGGACGCCGTCGTAAACGCAGCCACCGGCGGTCTCGCTCATGCCGTAGGTGCGGACCACGTTGACGCCGGCGCTTGCGGCGGCATCGAGGACCGGTCGTGGCGCCGGGCCACCGCCGATCAGCACGGCGTCGAGGCCGGCCAGCGCGGCAGCGGCGGCCGGCTCGTCCAGCGCCTTGGCCAACTGCGTGGCAACCAGCGCCGTGTAGCGTCGTCCGGAGCCGAGTCCGTTTACGGCAGAAGGTAATTGGCTGATGTCGAAACCGGTCGAGACGTCCATCTCGACCGGGACGGTGCCGGCCAGCAGACTGCGCACCAGCACCTGGATGCCGGCGATGTGATACGACGGCAACGCCAGCAGCCACCGGCCGGGCCCGCCCAGCCGGTCATGGGTGGTCTCGGCGCTGGCGGTCAGGGCGGCGGCGGTCAGCAGCGCGCCTTTCGGGGTGCCCGTGGTGCCTGACGTCGTCACCACCAGGGCAACATCGTTGTCGATATCCTCGCCAACCCGCAGCGCAGCCAACGCCGAGTCATCGGCACCGACCGGCACCAGCGCGGATGCCCGGCCGTTCAGGAGGTCGTCGAGCTCGGCAAGCAATGGGCTCGCCGAGGAGCCCTGCGCCACGGCGAATGCGCGCAGGACGGCTATCCGGTTTCCTCGCCGTCGTGGGCGTCGTCCAACGGCCAGCCCTTGGCGGCCAGCCGCTCCCGCACCCGCTCGACATCCACTGGAGAGGGCAACTCGTCGGTGAGCTGGGTGATCAGCACGCCGATGTCGACGTGGTCGAAGTCGCCTCGCTGCATCAGTTCGCGGGAAACCAACCTGACCTCGTCGTTGCTCAGCCGGCGCGACAATAACGCGAGCACGGGGAAATAGTCAGTCGGCGGAATGCCGTCTGGGTAGCCGGCACGCAGCCAGGCGACTACCGAAGTCAGGAATCGGTTCACAATGAGTCCACTTCCCCCGTTGGACGGTCGGTAAGCCTCAAAACTGAATAAATCCCGACTTTACGCGGGCTTGGCTCCGAGAATGTAAAGACCGGTGTGCGCGCCAATGAACTCACGCGCGACGTACAGCACGCCGACGACGACCGCTGCCAGCGCCAATGCGTACAACGCGTAGCTGATGGCGCTCAGGGCCGGGTTCTTGTGGGCCACGGCTGCGCCGTCGGAACCTTGCACACCGGCACCAGCGGAGCCCGCCCGTACCGCGAGCGCAAACAGCGCGGGCAGCCCGCTACCGAGGAGCAGGCCGAAGATCAGAATCTTCAACGAAGCCTGGTAGTTGAACCAGTGGCTCATGGCATGCCCGCTTTCTTTGCCTGGGGGGTGTGGGCCGCAGTACCGGAAGCGTCTCCGTTGCTGAAGGGGGAGCCGGCGAGGCCTGGCTTGCCGTCCTCGTCGAGCCCGGCGGTCAGGTCGCCCTTCCACTCGGCGTTGACGTTGTTGTGGTCGACCTTTGTCTTACGCGACCGCAGGTAGATCACCGTGGCCGTGGCAACCAGTAAGCCGAAGCCAACGATCGCGCCGGCGTAGCCGCCGATCCCGTGGGTCAACCAGTAAGTGACGGCCCCGACCAGGCCGGCCGCGGGCAGCGTGATCAGCCATGCGGTCGCCATCCGGCCGGCGACTCCCCAGCGAACCTCTGCACCGGGTTTGCCGACGCCGCTACCGAGCACGGATCCGGTCACCACCTGGGTGGTGGACAGCGCGTACCCGAACTGAGCTGACAGCAGAATGATGACTGCCGAAGACGACTCGGCGGCCATGCCTTGCGGCGACTTGATCTCGACGAGGCCCTTGCCCATGGTGCGGATGATCCGCCAGCCGCCGGTGTAAGTGCCCAGTGCCATCGCGCACGCGCAGGCCAAGATCACCCAGAACGGCGGCAGGGTATCGGTCCGGCTGACCGCGCCGTACGAGATCAGCGCCAGGAAGATCACGCCCATCGTCTTCTGCGCGTCGTTGGTGCCGTGTGCCAGCGAAACGAGGGAGGCCGAGAAGATCTGACCGCGACGGAACGCAGTTTCGCTGCGCTCCTCCGGGACACCGCGATTGATCCGGTAAACCAGCCAGGTGCCCACCGCTCCGACGATCCCGGCCAACAGCACCGACACCAGGGCCGGAATCAGTACACGGGACACCACGCCGGTCCAGATCACCCCGTGCGCGCCGGCCGCCGCGATCATGGCGCCGACGATGCCGCCGACCAAGGCGTGCGACGAGCTCGAGGGGATACCCAGCAGCCAGGTCAGCAGGTTCCAGACGATCCCACCGACCAGTCCGGCGAACACCAGCTGCAGCGTCACCAGGTGACCGTTCACCAG
>DATAZN010000056.1:0-2521 GCA_036272035.1 Mycobacterium sp.
TCGCGGCGCGCGCCAAGCTGCAGATCGGACGGTCCGGCCGCCATATCAGCCAGGAGGCGATCCAGTTGCACGGCGGTATCGGAATGACCGCCGAGTACCCGGTCGGCCACTACGCGGCGCGCCTGACCGCGATCGACCACATCCTCGGATCGTCTCAAGACCAGCTGCACGTGCTGATCGATCAGGTCAGCCACTACGACGTCGTCACGCTTTAGGGCCTTAGATGGCTGAACTCTCCAGTGAAGTCATCGCGTTCCTCTCCCAAGGCACACGCACCGGAATGCTGGGATCCCTGGCTTCCGATGGCAGGCCGTTGGAAGTCAACGCAACCTTTTGCGTCTCGGGCTGAACCCGCCCAACATCAACTCTGTTCTGAGGCCGACTCAGACTCCGCACTCGGCTCTGCCGCCGACGATGACTCCGAACCGTTCGACGACCCGTTTGACGAGCCGTTCGACGATGACGTCGTGGCCGTCTCCGCTTGCGCCTCACCAGAATCCGGCTCCGAAGCAGCGGCTGCTGCATCGCCCGACTCCGATTCCGCATCGGGCAGCTGAGCCGCGAGATATTCGCCGAGCCCGCCGATAGTCGGGTAGTCGAATACCGCGGTCGCGTTGATGGTGAACTTGCCACCGAACTGGCTGTGCAGCCGGTTTCGGAGTTCGACCGCCATCAGTGAGTCCGTGCCCAGGTCGAGGAACCGACTCGTTGCGGCCGGCGGTTGCGCGAGTCGCAGGAAGTTCTGCACTTCCCGCTGCAGGAATTCGGTGATGAAGCTGGCTCGCTCCGCCAGCGGTATCTCCTGCAGTTGCTTGAGCAACTCACTGTCGACTACCTCGGTCGTGTCACTCGGCAACACCAGATCCAGGATCGGTGGCCGTGAACTGCCCAGCACCTTCGCCGCACGTGCCCAGTTGGCCTTCAGGACAGTCGCCTGCCCGGTGCCGTTGGCGACCACTTCGGCGAGTGCACCCAGCGCACCCGCCGAATCCAGCGGAAGCAGACCCTGCGCACTGATGTTGGCACTGGCGGCCTCCGACGACGCCATACCGCCTCCACCCCAAGGACCGAAGTTGATACCGGTGGCGGGCAGGCCGTGCGCCTTGCGGTCCGCGATCAAACCGTCGAGCAACGCGTTGGCGGTCGAGTAGTTGGCCTGGCCCGGGGATCCGAGCAAGCTCGACACCGACGAGGACACAATAAAGAAGTCGAGCTTGTCGTCCCTCGTCAATCGGTCCAGGTACAACGCACCGAAGGCCTTGGGCGCCAACGTGGTCCGGAACCGCTCCGGGTCCTGCTGGTTGAGCAACGCGTCGTCGAGCACACCTGCTAGATGCGCGACTCCGGCGAGCGGAGGTAGCCCCGCACGGATGCGCTCCAGCAGCTTCTCGACGTCTGACTCCACGCCGACATCGGCCGAGAAGGTGTGGACGCGGCACTTGTAGCGCTCGGTGATCTCCTCGATCGTCCGCTGTGCGTCCGCGTCCGGCTCACGCCGACTGGTCAACACGATGTCGCCGGCCCCGAGTTGGGCGAGGTACGACGCCGTGTTCAGACCGATGGCACCGAGTCCACCGGTGATCAGGTAGCTCCGATCACCGCGCGGCTGCAGCGGATTCGGCATCTGGCACACGACCTTGCCGATGTGCCGTGCCTGCTGCATGCGGCGGAACGCCGTCCTGGCCTCCGTCAGCGGGTAGATCTCGGCGGGCAGTGGCGTCCACTCCCCCTTGGCCAACCCTTCCGACACCTCACCCAGCAAGGTTCGAATGCGCTCGGGCTCCTGGAACATGACCGTGTCCAACGCGACGATCTCGTAAGCGATGTCGGGTCGGGCCTCGGCCATCTGCTCGGGAGTCCAGATGTCGCGCTTGGCGATCTCGGCGAACCGGCCGTTCTTGGCGGTAGCCCGCACGGTCGCCTCGACGAATCCTTCGCTGGTCAGGCTGTTCAGCACCACATCGACGCCGGCACCATCGGTGTCTGCGAGGATCTGGTCGGCGAAATCCGTTGTGCGCGAGTCATACACGTACTTCACGCCGAGCTTGCGCAGCGTCGCCCGCTTGAAGATGCTCGCCGTCGCGTACACCTCTGCACCGTGTTGTTGCGCCATCTGGACAGCGGCCAATCCGACACCACCACTGGCGGCGTGGATGAGCACCTTGTCACCGGGGTTCAGCTTCGCCCAGTCGAATGAAAGCCGGACCGTGAGCGCCGCGGCCGGAATGGTCGCGGCGTCGACCGCGCTCACCCCGTCCGGGATCGGCGCCAGGAATTGGGCAGGCACGTTGAACCGGCTGGCAAAAGCACCCTGCATGGAGCCGTAGACCCGCTGACCGACCTCCAGTCCGCTCACGCCCTCGCCCAATTGAGTGACGGCGCCGGCGAAGTCGCCACCGACCGGCCCCGGGTCACCCGGGTAGAGGCCCAGCACGTTGAGCACATCGCGGAAGTTCAGACCCGCGGCCTCAACCCGCACCTGCACGTAGCCCTCGTCCGGCGCCCGCACTTCGGCCTCGGT
>DATAZN010000057.1:0-5755 GCA_036272035.1 Mycobacterium sp.
CCAGGTCCACCGCGCCTTCTTCGATCGCGATCTGCACGGCACGTGCCACCAACGGCTTGGTCAGCGACGCCAAGGCGAACTGCCGTTCGGTGTCGCCGTGGCTGGCCAGCACTCCGGAGGGTCCGACCACCGCGGCGGCCACGGTCGGCACCGGCCAGTCGTCGAGTGCTCGGAGTACCGGGAGTGCGGCCATCGCGCAGCAGCCTACCGACCAAGCGCTAGGTTGAAATCCATGAGCCAGACAGTGCGCGGTGTGATTTCACGGAAAAAGGGCGAACCCGTCGAGCTGGTCGACATCGTCATCCCCGATCCCGGCCCGGGCGAGGTCGTCGTCGACATCACCGCATGCGGGGTCTGCCACACCGATCTGACCTACCGCGAGGGCGGCATCAACGACGAGTACCCGTTCCTGCTCGGCCATGAGGCCGCGGGCACCGTCGAATCCGTCGGCGCAGGCGTAACGGCCGTTGAGCCAGGCGATTTCGTGATCCTGAACTGGCGCGCGGTGTGTGGGCAGTGCCGGGCCTGCAAACGCGGGCGGCCGCAGCTGTGCTTCGACACGTTCAATGCCGAGCAGAAGATGACACTCACCGACGGCACCGAACTGACACCGGCGCTCGGGATCGGTGCGTTCGCCGACAAGACACTGGTGGCTGCCGGCCAGGCCACCTTGGTCAACCCCGCCGCCGACCCGGCCGTGGCCGGCCTGCTGGGCTGCGGGGTGATGGCCGGCATCGGTGCGGCGATCAATACCGGCGCGGTCACCCGCGACGACACCGTGGCCGTGATCGGCTGCGGCGGAGTCGGCGACGCGGCGATCGCCGGGGCGGCGCTGGTCGGCGCCAAACGGGTCATCGCGATCGACACCGACAACACCAAACTGGACTGGGCCCGCAAATTCGGCGCCACCCACACCATCAACGCCCGCGACCTGGATGTCGTCAAAACCGTTCAGGACCTCACCGATGGCTTCGGCGCCAACGTGGTCATCGACGCGGTGGGGCGACCGGAGACCTGGAAGCAGGCCTTCTACGCTCGCGACCTCGCCGGAACCGTTGTGCTGGTGGGTGTTCCGACACCGGACATGCGGCTCGACATGCCGCTGGTCGACTTCTTCTCGCACGGCGGTGCGCTGAAATCGTCCTGGTATGGCGACTGCCTGCCCGAACGCGACTTCCCCACCCTGATCGATCTCTACCTGCAGGGCCGGTTGCCGCTGGAGAAGTTCGTGTCTGAACGCATCGGCCTTGACGACATCGAGGAGGCGTTCCACAAGATGCACGACGGCAAGGTGCTGCGTTCGGTGGTGATGCTGTGATGGGCAATATCGAGCGCATCGTCACCCACGGCACCTTCGAACTCGACGGCGGCAGTTGGGAAGTCGACAACAACATCTGGCTCGTTGGCGACGATTCCGACGTCGTGGTCTTTGACGCCGCACACACCGCGGCACCGATCGTGGCGGCTGTCAACGGGCGCAACGTGGTAGCAGTGGTCTGCACCCACGGCCACAACGACCACGTGACGGTGGCTCCCGAGCTCGGTGAAACACTCGACGCGCCGGTCCTCCTGCATCCTGCCGACGATGTGCTGTGGCGAATGACACACCCGGACAAGAGCTTTCGCGCGGTGTCAGACGATGAGGCGATCACTGTGGCCGGCACCGAACTGCGGGCGTTGCACACCCCAGGGCACTCCCCCGGGTCGGTGTGCTGGCACGCCCCGGAACTGGGCGCCGTCTTCAGCGGCGACACCCTGTTCTCCGGTGGACCGGGTGCCACCGGGCGATCCTTCTCGGACTTCCCCACGATCCTGCAGTCGATCTCGGGCCGACTCGGCACCCTTCCCGCCGACACCGTCGTCTACACCGGCCACGGCGACATCACCGACATCGGCGACGAAATCGTGCACTACGACGAATGGGTGGCCCGCGGCCACTAGTCGCCGTCGAGCACCTTGCGCTTCTCGGCCTTGAACTCCTGCTCCGTCAGCGCTCCGGAATCCCGCAGCGCTGCAAGCGTTTTAAGCTGCTCGATCTTGACTCCCTGATCGGAGGGAATCTCGATGGGTGCATCGGTGTGCGTCACTGGCGGCGGGGCCGCCACCTGCCACGCGATCGGCTCCGCCCGTTTGGTCCGGGTCAGCCGCACCGAGGCCAGTATTGTGCTGACCAGCCCGATGAAGACCAGGCCGGCGGAGATTCCCACCCACGGACCAAAGGATCTGCCGCTGTCGTGGCCGAACGCCAAGCGGGGATCGATGAATCCGTTGACCTGCCCTTCGGTGGTGATCACATAGTCACCCTCGGTGGATATATCAGCTATCCACACCCGGCGGTGGATGTCGTTGTTGACCGATGTTGAGGTGCCGTCACTTTCGGTGACCTTTGGATTGGGAACGCCGGCGGGCGGATCGATGTCCAGCCCGAGCCGTGGCACCGGCAGCCCGCCGCCGGAGGAATTGCCGACGGTCACCGTGTGGAAGTTGACGGTGACCTTCCCGGCGGGTAGATGCAGCTTGGCCGTACCAGGGATCGGCACTTCGCCGTAGGCGTTGTACTTGTCAAAGACGAAGGCACCGAGCACCAGGGTGAGGACGAAGCCGATGATCGATCCGACCATCAGGATGATGGCAGCGGCCAGCGAAATCTTGGCGCCCCGTCTGCTACTCATTCACGCAGTGTGTCAGAGCGCGCGACGCGGTACCGGCTAAACGGACGGCGCCTATCAGAACGGCATTCGGATTTGTCTCGGCTACCGCGAGAGCACACTGGGACAGAGCTCGTACCCGAAAAGGAGTGAAACTCATGGCCGCCGATCTAGTCGTGAATGTGCCCGATCTGACGGGAAAGCTGGCCGTCGTCACCGGATCCAACAGCGGGCTGGGGTTCGGACTGGCGCGTCGGCTGTCGGCGGCGGGCGCCGACGTGGTCATGGCGATCCGTAATCGCGCCAAAGGCGAGGCCGCGATCGATGAGATTCGCGGAGGAGTTCCCGACGCCCGCCTGACCATCAAACCGCTCGACCTCGCGTCGCTGGGCAGCGCCGCCGCCCTCGGTGAGCAACTCAACGCCGAGGGCCGCCCGATCGACATTCTGATCAACAATGCCGGCGTGATGACGCCGCCGAAACGCGACACCACCGCCGATGGATTCGAATTGCAGTTCGGCAGCAATCATCTCGGCCACTTCGCACTTACCGCGCATCTGCTGCCGTTGCTGCGGGCCGCCCACGGCGCGCGGGTCGTCTCGCTGAGCAGCCTCGCGGCCCGTCAAAGCGGCCGTATCCACTTTGACGATCTGCAATTCGACAAGTCCTATTCGGCGATGCAGGCCTACGGGCAATCAAAGCTGGCCGTGCTGATGTTCGCCCGCGAGCTGGATCGCCGCAGCCGCAACGCCGGCTGGGGCATCGTGTCTACCGCCGCTCACCCCGGTCTGACCAAAACCAACCTGCAGATCAGCGGACCGTCGCACGGGCGCACGAAACCGTCGTTGATGGAGCGGCTCTACACAACGTCGTGGCGGCTGGCGCCGTTTCTGTGGCAGGAGATCGACGAAGGAATCCTTCCCGCCCTCTATGCGGCAACCTCTCCGCAGGCCGAGGGCGGGGGCTACTACGGGCCACGCGGCATCTACGAGGCGGCCGGCGGCGGTGTCACGGCCGCCAAGGTGCCTGCGCGCGCCCGAGACGATGCAGCCAGCCGGCGACTGTGGGACATCTCCGAGCAGCTCACTACGACCAGCTATCCCGAGCCGAACTGACTCCGACAGCGCCGCCGCGCCGTTTCAGCACCTCGGCAACGGGTAGCCCTGGTAAAAGCGCCAAGTGAAGGGCGCAACGAGGACGGAGACTTATGAGTGCGGAGGAAAAGGCCCAAAAAGACACGCCTGAACTGAGCGACGAGGGCAAAGACGAGGCGCCTGAACCGAGCGAAGAGGGCAAAGAATTCGAACTGAGCGAAGAGGGCAAAGAAGCGGTCCAGCGCATGCAGCACGCCTATGACGATGAGCGAGAGACGGTGGCCCTACCCGGCACCGACAACACCATTACCGGCGTCGCGATCAACGAGTGGCTGGACGATGACGGCAATCCGAAGTTCGGCAAGGACGAACAGCAGAAAGACGGCAGGGACGAACAGCAGAAAGACGCGGGCTAGCGGCCACCGGGCTCCGGGAAGAGCCGGCCGCCGGGTTCCCGTGGGAACCGCGGACGGTCCGGCCGCTGGGGACCCCCCGTGCCGGTAGTGGGCGGTTGAGTGGTCGTGGGAGCTTGGGTTGTGGTTGTCGCCGTTGGGGTTTCGCTGGTTGTCGACGGAGCCGTGCTGGTATCCGGAGCGGTTGACGACGGCGGGCTGCTGGCCGGAGCTTGGGTGTCGCTGACGTCCGCTGACGTTGCCGGCGCCGGCGTCGTGCTCACGCTTGGCGTCGGCGCATTGCTAGACGCGTGCCGAATGGCCATCATGACTCCCGCCACGATGGCGAGCACCGCCAGCGCGGTGCCGACTGCCACCACCAAGGGGCGGCGGTACCAGGCGTCCCGGGTCGCCTCAGTGACGACCGGTTCGGGCGCGAGGTCTCGTCGCGGTCGTGCACGTAACGGCGCAACGGCGCCGCTTGTCGGCTCGTCGTCGTATTCACCAGGACGAATCGGCATGATTCCGGAATCGTCATCCGCCTCCGACCAGGCCAACACGGGGGCAGAGGCGGGCGCACGTGGGATGTCGGCAACCGTCATCGCATCGAGCGCAGATCCCGCCGCGGTCGGCGCCAGCGCCGTCTCGCTGTCGCCCGGTCCGCGGGCAGCCCGCAGCGCCGCGCCCACCGCGGCCGTCAGGTGTGGCCGTGGTGCGGTGACCACGAGTGCACCCGACTGCTCCGACAACGTTCTGGTGACCAAGGGGATACTGGCGCCACCGCCCACCGACGCAATCGCCGCCAAGTCAACCGGGCGAATTCCATTGCGCTCCAGCACTTCGTGCAGGAAGTCGATGAAGCCGTCCAGCGTCTGACGGATCGCATCCTCGAGCTCGGCGCGAGACAGCCGGATATCGCCACGATAGCCGGGCACGTCGACGGTCAACTCGGTCTCCATCGTCGAGGAGAGCTGTTCTTTGGCGTACCGGCAGGCGATCCGCAGACTCTGCAGCGAGCCGATCGCCGACGTGGCCAACGAGTCGAACGAACCCGACGACGACAGATCGCCGACGACGTGGGTGAGTACCGCCTGATCGATCCGGTCGCCGGAGAAGTCTTCCGTTCGCACCGCCGGGACGATGGCCTGATAGCCGTTCGCGGCGTCGACCAGGCTGATAGTGGCACCGGATCCGCCGAAGTCGCATACGGCAACGATCCCGCTGTTCGGCAGTCCCGGGTTCAGCCGGAGGGCGAAAAGTGCTGCCGTGGAATCGGGTAGCAGAGCCAAACGGCCGCGCGACCATTCCGACACCCGGCTCAGGGCGACCCCCACGGAGTCCACCGCTGCCGCATCCCAGTGCGCGGGATGGGTGACGGCGACCGCATCCGGCAGCGGCCGCCCGTCGGTGGCGGTGTACGCCAGGGCCCGCAGCGCATCGGCGACCAAAGTCTCGCTGCGGTGCGTGCTGCTGTCGGCGCCCGCGATGCCGGCCGGATCTCCGGCGCGGTCCACGAAGTCGCTGATCACCAACCCGGGCTCGTTGAGCTTCGGGTTCTCCGTTGGCACTCCCACTTCGGGTGAGCGCTGGTCATACAGCGTCAGCACCGGCTTGCGGGTCA
>DATAZN010000058.1:0-23251 GCA_036272035.1 Mycobacterium sp.
CGCCTCGTAGTAGCTTCACCTTCGTGGAGGAGCTCAAAGCCCCGGACGGCCTCGCCGAGTGGATGTCGCAGCAGGGGCTCGGCGACGGACCGCTGGAGAACGTTTCGGCGATCACCGGCGGAACGCAGAACATCATGTTGCGGTTCACCCGGTCGGGCCGGCCGTACGTGCTGCGCCGCGGGCCGAAGCACCTACGCCCGCGTAGCAACGTCGTGATCATGCGCGAGACGCAGGTGCTGGCGGCACTGGCCGGGACCGACGTGCCGCATCCTCGCCTGATCGCCAGCTGCGACGACCCCGGCGTGCTCGGCGATGCGGTCTTCTATCTGATGGAGCCGATCGACGGGTTCAACGCCGGCCAGGAATTGCCGCAGCTACACGCCGCCGACCCGGCAGTGCGGTTCGAGATGGGGCTGTCGATGGCCGACGCTCTGGCCAAGCTCGGGGCGGTGGACTACGCCGCAGTGGGCTTAAGCGATTACGGCAAGCCGGAGGGTTTCCTGGAACGCCAAGTGCCACGCTGGCTTTCGGAGTTGGAGTCCTACAAAGAGTTCGAAAACTACCCTGGCCCAGACATTCCCGGCGTCGCCGATGTGGCCGGGTGGCTCGAAGAAGGCCGTCCGACGGCGTGGACACCGGGTATCTTGCACGGCGATTACCACGCGGCCAATGTGATGTTCTCTCGCACCGGACCCGAGGTCGTCGCGATCGTCGACTGGGAGATGTCCACGATCGGCGATCCGCTGCTGGACCTCGGCTGGCTACTGGCGACGTGGGGACAGTCCGCCGCTTTTGGCGGAGCGCTTTTCGAGGAGGGTGGACTGGCCGCACCCAGCGATCTGGTCGAGCGCTACGCCCGCAACACCACCCGCGACCTGACGCACGTCACCTGGTACACCGTGCTGGCCTGCTTCAAACTCGGCATCGTGCTGGAGGGCACGAACGCCCGGGCCAGCGCCGGCAAGGCCCCGAAGGAGGTCGGCGACCTGCTCCACGAGGCCACGGTGCGACTGTTCGAGCAGGCGCTGACACTGATGGAATCCGCATGATCGATTTCGACATCCCCGCCGACACCGCAGCGTTGCGCGACGAAATCCGCGCATTCGTCGTCGACAAGATCGTGCCCTACGAGACCGACCCTCGCCTGACCCGGCACGGTCCCGACGACGCGCTGCGCACCGAATTGGTGGAGCTGGCCCGCGATGCAGGGCTGCTGACATTCCAGGCGCCCAAGCGTTTTGGTGGCCGTGAGCCGTCACACCGTAAGCAGGCCGTGCTGTTCGAGGCGGCCGGCTGGTCGACCCTGGGCCCGATCGCGCTCAACTGCGCCGCGCCCGACGAGGGCAACATGTTCCTGCTGGGCAAGGTCGCCAACGCCGAGCAGATCGACGAATTCCTTATCCCGGTGATCGACGGACGCCAGCGGTCGGTGTTCGCGATGACCGAACCCGGCGGCGCCGGTTCGGATCCCAACCAGCTGGCCACGATGGCGGAATTCGACGGTAGCGACTACGTCATCAACGGCCACAAGTGGTTGATCACCGGAGCCAACGGCGCCCGGACCTGGATCATCATGGCCCGCGTCGCGCTGAACCCGCACGGCGCTGACGGGCCGACGCTGTTCCTCTGCGACAGTGCAACCCCGGGCATCGAGATCGAGCGGGTGATGAACACGATGGACCGCAACTACGTCGAAGGCCATGGCGTCGTGCGGTTCAACGATCTGCAGCTGCCCGCCTCGGCAGTACTCGGCGAGGTCGGCCAGGCGTTGCGCTACGCGCAAATGCGACTGGCGCCCGCCCGGCTGACCCACTGCATGCGCTGGCTCGGGGCCGCTTCGCGCGCGCAGTCGATCGCGGTGCGGCACGCCCGCGAGCGGACCGCGTTCGGCAAGACGCTCGGTGAACATCAGGGCGTCAGCTTCATGCTCGCCGACAACGAAATCGCTTTGCAGCAATGCCGGCTCGGGATCTGGTGGGCATGCTGGACGCTGGACAAAGGCGATCGGGGCACCGGCAGACACGAGAGCTCGATGGTCAAGGCTTATGTGTCCGAGGAGCTGTTCAAGGTCGCCGACCGCTGCGTCCAAATCCTGGGCGGCATCGGCATTTCCGATGAGACACCGGTCGGGATGATCTTCTCCGACATGCGGGCCTTTCGCCTGTACGACGGCCCGACCGAGGTGCACAAGTACGCGATCGCGCGCCAGGTGCTCCGTCCGTAGCCGCTAGTCGCTGGTGGCCCGGTCCAGCGCGCTCAACGCCTCATCCAACGTCGGGTACAACGAAATGAGTTTGTCCAGACCGGTGAGCTGCATCGGTCTGCTCGCCGCCATGTTGTCGGCCACCACTGCGACCTGAATCGATTTCCCGACGTTTTCCTGCGTGGCCGCCAATATCCGCAGTCCCACCGACGCCATGAAGATCACCTCGGACAGCTCGACCACGAGCGCGGGTGGATCTTCTTTGAGCGCTTCCGTGATCACCGCTTCAAAGGCAGGCGCGGTGCTCAAATCGATTTCGCCGCCGATGCTAACCACGGCGACACCTTCCCGGTGCACGACGGAGGTAGTGATCAGATCCGCAGCTGACACGGCCATCCTTCATCTGGAGTCTTGTCACTCCCGGCGGGTCCGGTGCCGACCCTCGCCGCCTGGGAAATTTGCCGAAATATTACTTCAACGGCCGTGGCCGCGAGGCTCAGTTAGTCTAGGCGCGGGACTCGGTCTACCGCGGAGATCCGGGAGGTTCAATGTCGGATCAGTCAACGGATCTGTCGTCAACGGCTGTCATCGGTCAGACGTCGGCATTGTCGGGTGCGGGTTTGCTGCTGCCGCAGCTGGTCCAGCACTTACGCCAGAACCGAACGGGGTTGCGCGAGGAATGGGCTCGCAGGATCACCGAGGCCGAATTGTTGACCGCGATGTCGCCCGAGGAGATCTTCTCCGAGGCAACGACGGTCTACGACAGCTACGTCGAGGTGCTCGAGACCGGTAGCGTCGAGGCGCTGCAGGACTACGCGCGCGACTTGTCCGAACGCATCATTCCGCGTGGTGTGGAGACCAATGAGGTCGTCGGCATCGTCCTGCTACTGCGCGACGTGCTGGCTCGGTCGCTCTTCGAGAAGTACCAGACGGACTTCGACCTGCTGAACCAAGTGCTCGACGCCTATGAGCCCGCGGCCAACCGGATCGCCAACACCGTCGCCGTCGGCTTCGTGCAGGAACGCGAGCGCATCATCCGTCAGCAGCAGGAGGCCATCCGCGAGCTGTCGACGCCTGTGCTGCAGGTGCGCGAGCAGTTGCTGATCCTGCCGATCATCGGCGTTCTGGACAGCCAGCGCGCCCGGCAGGTCACCGAGCAACTACTGCGGGCCATTCGCGCCAACCGGGCCAAGGTCGTCGTCATCGACATCACCGGTGTACCCACCATCGACTCGACGGTGGCCAACCACCTCGTGCAGACCGTCGACGCGTCCGGCTTGATGGGTGCCAGCGTCATCATCACCGGTCTGTCATCAGAGATCGCACTCACGCTGGTGACGATCGGGCTGGATCTTTCCAAGATGAACGCCGTCGGCGACCTGCAGGGCGGCATCGAGGAGGCCGAGCACCTACTGGGGTATGAGGTCACCCGCGCCGGCGAGCAAACCACCTAACACCAGATCGTCGCGAAAGTCTCATGCCAGTACCCATTCTGAAACAGGGACCGATCCTTATTGCCACCGTGCAAAACGCCCTGTCCGACTCTGACACCGAGCTGTTCCGCGAACGCTTGATGCAACGAGTCACCGAGTATCGCGCACAAGGCATCGTCGTCGACGTCACCGCCATCGACGTACTGGATTCATTCGCCGCACGGTCGTTGCAGACCGTTGCACGCATGACCAGCCTGCGCGGCGCCCACACGGTGATCGTGGGCCTGCAGCCTGAGGTCGCGTTCGCAATGGTCCAGCTCGGCATCCTCTTCGAGGACATGGACACCGCGCTGGACTTGGAAGAGGGCCTGGCGCTGCTGAATCGGCGGCTGGCTGCCAAGAAACCGATGGGACGTGACGGTGCCGGATGACGTCGTCGTTGACGTAGGTCATCCCGACGACATAGTCGCCGCTCGCCAGGCGGGTCACCAACTCGCGCGCGACATGGGTTTCTCGTTGACCGATGTCACCATGATTGCCACAGCGATCTCCGAAGTCGCCCGCAACATCACCAGCTACGCCGGTTACGGGGCGATCCGGGTTGCCGTACAAGACCGCGAAGGCCGACAGGCCCTGGTCGTGCAAGCCGAAGACGACGGCCCGGGTATCGCCAACATCGAAAGGGCAATGGAGGACGGCTATTCCACCGGCCGCGGGCTCGGGCTCGGCCTGCCCGGAGCGCGTCGGCTGATGGACCGTTTGATCGTGGAATCCACACCGGGGCAGGGCACGAAGATCGAAATGTGGAAGTGGATTCCGAACAATGGCTGAGCACGGATGGTTGGGGCCGATCGAATGGGCGGCCACGTCGCGCCCGCTTCCAGGCCAGACCGTATGCGGCGACCGGTCGATTGCGCTCGACGTGAACGGCACCGCCGCCTTGATCGGTGTGCTGGACGGTCTGGGGCACGGCGAACCGGCCGCCGAGGCGGCTGACTGCGGCGTGCAAATCCTCGGCGACGCCCGCGGCGAGGCGCTCGATACACTGGTCCAGAGCTGCCACCGTGGCTTGTCGAGCACTCGCGGTGTGGCGATGACGTTGGTGCACATAGACTTTCAGAAGGATGCGCTCAGCTGGCTGGGGATCGGGAACGTCGCCGCCGACCTGGTCGCCAAACACCCGGCCGGTGTCGAGGTGCGCTCATCGGTACGTTTGGCCGGCGGCATCGTCGGCTACCGGGTTCCCGAAGTGGTTGTATCGCAGGATTTCCCGATCCGCCCGGGCGACTTACTGGTCATCACCAGTGACGGCATCGACGAACACCATCTGGACGACATCGACTTCGCCGCGCCGGCCCTGACGATCGCCGAGCAGATCCTGCACAGCCACGCCAAGGACAACGACGACGCGCTGGTACTCACGGCACGGCACCGAGGTGTGTCCGGATGATGCACGACGATTTCCACACCGCGTACGCGGCTGCGCTGCTTAGTTACCTGGAGACCCGCAACCAGGAAGACCTCGCGGTCGGTCATGAGCTCGGCCGCCAGGCACTGCACGACGACATCAGCATGCTGGAGATCGTCGAGAAACACTCTGAGCTATACAACCGGCTGGTGGTGGAGTTTCCCGGCTTTGACGGGGCGGTAACGCTGGCCTTCCTGTTGCAGACGCTGGCCCCGCTCGACGTCGCGACACGCGGATTCCTCGACGGCACAAAGCGTTACGAGGAGCAGCGGGCCCGCGCCGAGGATCTGGCCGATCGCGACGAGTTCCGCAACGCGGTGGTGAATTCGCTGCAGGAGGGATTCTTCGTCGCCGATCGCACCGGGACCGTCATCGAAGTCAACGACGCTTTCACCAAACTGACCGGCCACCCGGCGCACGGCCTCCCCTACCGTTGGCCGTTTCCGTGGTTGGTCGACGAAAAGGCCGCGCTCTCACAACAATCCCGGATGAGCGCACACAACCAGGTCCAGTACGAGACCCCAATCCGGCATCGCGACGGCCGACTGGTGTGGGTGGCGGCGAATATCAACCGGGTCAACGCCGATGCCGCGGACGGTGAGGTCTACGTGGGAACGCTTCGGGACATCACCGCCGAAAGAGCCTTTGCCGCACGGGAAAGTGCGGTGCTGCGGTTGGCGACGGCGGTCAGCGTGGCCAAGAGTATGTCGGAGGTACTCTCGATCACCCTCGACGAGTGCCGGCTTGCTCTCGACGTTCACCGGGTGGTGGCCGCGGTATGGCCGACGAACGGCGCCGAGCCCGCCATCCAGGTGGCCGACGACAAGACCCCGTCGGATTGGCGGCAACTCGACGAACCGCTGCGGGAGATCTTTCAGCAAGCTCGCCGTCAACTACCGCTGACCGTTCAACCCGTCGAAACCCCCGATACCCCAGGCCAATCGAGCGGCATCGTCGCCGTCCTGACCGGCGCGGGCGACGTCGCTCTGTGGCTGGAGCTTCGGGTCCCCCGGCGGGTCAGCGTGGAGGACCGTCTACTGGTCACCGTGCTCGTCGGCCACCTCGGGTTGGCGATCCAGCATGTGCGGCAATTCGAGGCAGCTCGTGAGACGTCGCTGACCTTGCAGCATGCGATGCTGGCGCCGACCGAGCTTCCGCCCGGTTTCGCGGTTCGTTACGAGCCCGCTGTCCCCCCTCTGGAAATCGGCGGCGACTGGTACGACGTGTTGCGGGTGGGCGATCAACGGATCGGCATCATCGTCGGCGACTGTGTAGGGCGCGGCCTGTCCGCCGCGGCGGTGATGGGTCAGCTTCGCGCCTCCGCGCGTGCGCTGCTGCTTACCGGCGCCGAGCCCGCGCGGCTGCTCGAAGAGCTAGATTCGGTGGCCGAACTGATCCCGGATGCGTTCTGCACCACCGTCTTTCTTGCGATTCTCGACAACAAGTCCGGCGAATTCTCCTACAGTTGCGCCGGCCATCTGCCCGCGGTGCTGGCGGCTCCGCAGGCAGCTCCGACGCTGATCACGGATGCCCGCTCGGTGCCGTTGGCGGTGAGCCGCAAGAAACCTCGTCCGCAAGCGTCGGTGGTGCTGCCACCCGGCTCGACACTGATGCTCTACACCGACGGTCTTGTCGAGCGTCGCGACGTCTCGCTCGACGACGGGATCGCGCACCTCAGCGCGACGGTGGCAAGCGGATTACACCTAACCGTCGACGGCGTCGCGGACGCGGCGCTGCGCGAGCTGGCTCCTCCGGGCGGGTACGACGACGACATCGCGATCGTCGTCTATCGGCGACCGTACGCACCGCTGGTGATCGACCGGGTCATCACCGCTGATCATCTCAGCGACGTCCGGCACCAACTCGCGTCGTGGCTGCAGTCCGCTGCAGTCCCCGACGAGCAGGTCGCCGACATCGTGCTGTCGGTTAACGAAGCCTGCGCCAACTGCATCGAACACGGCTACCGCGAGCGTAAACCGGGCAAAGTTCGGATCGACGGCGCAAACGACGGCGCGCGAGTGCATCTCAAGGTTACCGACGGTGGCTCATGGAAGCCGGCATCCATTGACCCCGGGGTGCGTGGACGCGGGCTTCTGCTGATTCGCGCGGTGAGCGACTGGCTGGAGATGGACTGCACGCCGTCGGGAACGACGGTGGATATGAGCTTCAATCTTCCGGCTTAATCAGGGCAGCGTGGTGTGCATCAACATCACGTCGTAGGCCGACCACAGCGACAGGTTGAAGTACAGGTCTTTGCCGTTCGACCAGGGGTGGATCATCGGTGCGTAAATGCCGCCGGGCATCTGGAACGACGAGACGAGCGGCTGCTCGGGGCTCCACGGTCCTTCGGGTGCGGGCGCCGTACGCGCGATGACGTCGTTGTTGCCACCGTTGGTGTAGAGCACCAGATACTGCTTCAGGTAGTCGTTGTATTGCGCCGACATCTCGCCCACCGGCCCGGGGAAGATCGGTGTCGCCGCGCTCGGGTCCACCGGGACCCAACCCCTGCCTTCGCCGTTCCAGTACTGGTACTTACCTAGATCCGGCAACGCGCCCGGCTGAACTCGGGACAGGAAGGCCGCGCCGCTGCGGCCGGGCGGGGTTCCGAACGAGTACAGGTAGCCGTCCTTGCCCGGCATGAACGCACCCATCTGAAAGTTCTCGTTACCGGGGAAGAACCGTCCGCCGGGCACGGTGTCCGCCGCGGCCAGTCGGATGCTGCTGGGGTAGACACCCCAGCTCTGACCATTGTCCAACGAGCGCGCGATCCCCGAGTAGTTCGTCGACCACTCGCCGTCGCGGCCCCAGTTCTTGATCGACATGAAGCTCATGTACTGGGTTCGCCCGAGCGAGAGCGCCGACGTCGGGATGATTCCGGTCTCGTGCACCGCCTTGTGAATGCTGTTGAGCACCTGTTTGGAAAGCCCCGGCGCCCAGACCGGCGAGCCGGAGTACGGGTTGTTGGGCACTCCATCGGCCACGTGAATCCCGTGCGACAGGTCATGGTCCTGGCTGCGGAAAAGGACGTTGTATCGCCACTGCTGGCCGTGCATGGCGCAGTAGCCGAAGGTGTCACCGAACGCCATCAGGACCTGGCGATTAGCGGAATCACCGTTGTCCCAGGGAATCCCGAGATCCGTGCCGGAGATGCCGAATCGTTCGAGGGTTCGGTTCGGGCTGTTCGGCCCGGTTACGAAGTCGACGAGTGACGTCGGAGCACCTGCTATGCCGGCCGGCGGAGCGGGAGGAACCGGGACGGCCTCCGGGACTGCCTGATTGGCGTTCGGAGACTGCGGCACGGCCGCGCCCGGTACCGGGGGCACGGGTGTTACCGCGGCCTGGAGATGCGCCGGCTGCTGGGGTATCGCCTTGAGCAGCGAAGAAATCAGCGGGCCCAGCTTGGGTAGCGGCGCGTTATCGTTCGTACCCCGTGGCCTGCGGCCCGTCGGCGGCACAACCGGTCCGGGCGAGGGGATATTCGGCATTCCGGCGGGCGGCGGGACATTCGCCTCCGGGGCACTGCATGCCGCAGCCATCGCCCGCGGTGCATCACCGACCGGCACGATGAGTCCAACAACGGTCGCCGACGCCACCGAGACCGAAATGATTCGACGAATCGCCGACATGTCCCACCTCTCCCGGGGCGAGCCGTCGCCGCCGAGCACATTGACGTCCGCAGTTGCTCATGTGACGATAGAGGTGGATGTGGCGAATGAGCCCAGGGAGTTCCAATAGGTATAAGTCCGTGACCGTGTCGCAATCAGGGCAGAGCTACTGCTGCGCCGAGGCGCTCAAAAGCTATTACAGGTGGCAGCCACTTGTTGGACGATTCCAAATTGCTGAGCGGCCCCTGGCGTGCTCATGGCCTGCTGGGCCATCGCCTGGCGTTGGCTCGGCGGCGCAGCGAGGAACTGGCGCAAATACGACTGTGCGATCGGTGACGAGTTGAATTTCCCGGCTGCTGCCGGGTTCTGGGCATTAAGCGCCGCCATCACCTGCGAGTAGTTGCAGGTCGTGTTGACGATCGGACCCATATCAGGATCTGCGGACGCGGCCCCAGAGCCAACGGTCAACGACAACGCCAGACCGGCAACCGCAACAGCCAATCCGGACAATGGCCATTTGATCAATGGTGTTTCCTTCCAACGGATTTCACCCAATCTAACTCGAAGCGCCGCTGGGGCCTGCCTACCCAGGTGCGGCGGGCGCGACGTAGTTACCGCCGGGGGCTCCGTAGGCACCGATCGCGCCGGTCTGACCCGTAGCACCGCTTGCGGCCTGCCCGATACCGCTGTAGCCGCCGTCTCCGCCCACACCGCCCACGCCGCCAGGCCCACCGCCCCCGCCATTACCGCCGGTCGGGGTCGTTGGATCGCCGTCGGCGCCGGCACCGCCAGTACCGCCGACCCCGCCAGTGCCACCGGCGCCGCCGGTACCGCCATAGCCGGTGGTGCCGGTGGCGTTGTTCGCGCCAGTGCCGCCAGCGCCGCCGTTGCCACCAGTGCCGCCGGTGCCGCCATTGCCGCCGCCGTAGCCGGTGCCGCCGGCACCGTCGTTGACACCCGACATACCTGGCGCGCCGGTGGCGCCGGTCCCGCCTGTTCCGCCTACCCCGCCTTCGCCGCCAACACCGCCGTTGCCGGCGACGGTGCCGTTACCGCCGGCGCCGCCGTCGCCGCCGACACCGCCGCCGTAGCCAGTGTTGCCGTTAGCGCCCGCGGAGGTGGCGTTCGCGCCGACGTAGCCGGTGGCGCCTTGCCCGCCGTTCCCTCCGGTACCGCCGTTGCCCTGGGCGCCGCTCGCGGCCTGCCCGGCACCGCTGGAGCCGCCGGTACCGCCCAAACCACCATTGCCGCCGACCCCGCCGGCGCCGCCGGCGCCGCCGATCGGGTTGGCCGCGTTGCCGTCGACGCCGGCACCGCCAGTGCCGCCGACCCCACCGTTCCCGCCGACACCACCGTTTCCGCCTAAACCGATCAACGCCGAGCCAGTACCCCCTGCACCGCCGTTGCCGCCTGCATAGCCGGTCAAGCCGATATCACCGGCGCCGCCCGGAGCAGTGCCCGCGGTGCCGACCCCGCCCGCATAGCCGGCCCCGCCTGCGCCGCCGTTACCGCCGTTGCCAAGGGCGCTGACATCGGTGATGTTCTCGCCGATGCTGCCGCCGGCACCGCCATTGCCGGCGGCCAGTGTGGCAGTGCCATCGCCGCCGACCCCGCCGAGGCCGCCATTGCCCATAGCCTGGCCGCCGTCACCGCCGTTGCCACCGTCGGCACCGAGTCCGCCGTCACCGCCAGCACCGCCGTCACCGATTAGCCCGGCACTCCCGCCGTCACCACCGGCCATGCCGGGATCCGCGGCGGCGTCATAGCCGGCCCCACCGTCACCAGCCAACAGCCCGCCATTACCCCCGGTCGGGTCGGTCTCCGTTCCAGGGGCGCCGTCGCAAATCAGGCCGCAGTAGTCGCTCGGCGATAGCCCCAGCAGCCCAGTGATTGGGGTGTCGGTCGGCTGTCCGGTCGTGCCGTTGATCAAATTTTCGACCAGCTGATTGAAGTCGCCGTCGAACTGCTGACCAGCTGCGCTGTTGATCCAGGATTCGTACAGTCCATTGATGTCGTTGTCGAGAGACTGGCCCCCTGGACTGTTGATCCAGGATTCGATGAACGTGTGCGCCGGCTGGTAGACGTTTTCCTGGAAGGCCTCGGCGAGTGCCGTGTTATCGGTTGTCCCATTGCCAACCAAGCCAAAAAAGGCCAGGAAACCGCTCAAATCCAAAGTGGCGGCGGGGTCGGCGGCAGCCGCGACCGCGCTAGGGTCGGGGAGGTCAATGACCGGGAGAGCGGCGGTATCCGTTGCCGCGGTGCCACTCGAGCCAAGGTCGGCCAGCAGGGTGCTCAAATCTAACGTGGCGACGGGCTCGGCGGCAGCGGCGAGTACACCGGGGTCGAGCAAGTTCATGATCAGATCGTCGATGCCGAAGTCGGCTTTGGCCTGCGGCGCGGGGACAATCGAGCCCACTGCGGCCGCCAGAAACGCCCCCGCGGTCGTCGGCAGACTGACTGCCGCACAAACCCGCAGCTTGGCGCTACGTGACTGAGTTTTCCGCTTTGCGTGCCGACCTGCCAACATCCACCCTTTTACTCGAACCCATCGCCGATACCGGCGCTCTCAGCCCCGCCTTCGCAAGTTACTCGACGCATGTGGAATAGCAACAGGTATGTGAGATCTTTCGCGAACTTCTCAGGTTCTGCCGTCATGTGCGCCGCCGGTACGCAGCGGTAAATCGATCGGGCACGGGGACCTGCTGGCGATAGACGGGCCCGGCGAGGCTGAGTGGCTGTGTGTCGGCGCTGTCACCGCCATCGGCGATGGGTCGTCGCGGCCCGGCCCCCTCCTGCACCGGAGGTCTGTCGCCCACTTCGTGGTGTCTCAACAAGACACGAACCGCCGCACGGGTGCCGACTGGTTGTAGTAGGGAACTGGCGGGGCGCGGGCGCACTATTTGCGGCCACCAGAACCAACGGCCCAGCAACGCGGCAATGGAGGGGGTCATGAACGAGCGCACGATCAAGGTGTCGAACATCAGACCAATGCCAATGGTGCTGCCAATCTGGCCGATCACCCGGAGTTCACTGACAGCCATCGAAGCCATGGTGAAAGCGAACACCAATCCTGCCGTGGTGACGACCTTCCCAGTCCCGCCCATTGCGCGGATGATGCCCGTATTAATCCCGGCAGCAAGTTCTTCTTTGAATCGGGATACCAGCAACAGGTTGTAGTCAGATCCCACCGCTAAAAGGATGATCACCGACATTGGCAGTACCATCCAATATAGCTGCATGCCGAGAATGTACTGCCAAATGAGCACCGAGAGCCCAAAAGATGCACCCAATGAAACCGCCACAGTACCCACAATGACGAGTGCCGCCGCCAAGCTTCGGGTAATGATCAGCATGATGGCGAAAATAAGGCAGAGCGCGCCAACACCTGCGATCAAAAGGTCGATTTTGGACCCGTCTCGCCAATCCTTATATGTCGACGCTGCGCCGGCGAGATAGATCTTGGCGTTCGCCAGCGGGGTCCCCTTGAGCGCTTCCTCTGCCGCTGTATGTATCCGGTCAACACGTGAAATTGCCTCAGGCGTCGCGGGATCGCCCCGCTGTGAAATAATCAATCGAGCGGCTTTCCCGTCCGGGGACAGAAACGAATTCATCGCGCTCTGAAATTCAGCGTTTCTGAAGATGTCAGGAGGCAGATAGAACGAGTCGTCATTCTTGGCAGCGTCGTACGCCTGCCCCATAGCCATCGCGTTCTGACCTGCGTCGTCCATCTCTTTGAAGGTCCCGGCCATGGTGCTGTGCATTGTCAGGATCATCGTTCGCATTGACTTCATGATCGCGATCATTTTCGGAAACTGGGATATCAGTTCCGGCATGACCTTATCCATGTGGTCGAGGTCTTTGATGAGATCCTGCATTTTATCGTTCAACTCATCGACACCGCTGAGAACGTCGAATATGGACCTCAACGACCAGCAGATCGGAATGTCGTAGCAATGCTTTTCCCAGTAAAAGTACCCGCGAATCGGCCGCCAGAAATCCTCAAAATCCGCAACATGGTCCATCAATTCCGTTATGGTGATGGCGAGTTCTTTCGATACAGTAATCGTGTGATGAGTCGTTTCCGTGAGCTCCTGCGCCAGGCTATACATGCGCTCCATCAGCACCGTCGTTCTCGCCAAGTCATCGGCCTGCTTGAGAAAGTCGTTAACCCGGGCTTTCATGTACGTCATGCTTTGTAGCTGGCTGGCGTTTTGCATGCTGATAAGAAACGGTATCGACGTATGCTCGATCGGTGTCCCCTCGGGGCGGGTAATGCCCTGAACGCGAGATATCCCGGAAATCTTGAAAACTCCCTTGGCCAACTTGTTCAGCACCAGAAAATCCGACGGATTTCGCATGTCATGATCGGACTCGATCATCAATATTTCTGGCATCATTCGAGCCTCGGAGAAATGGCGATCAGCGGCCGCAAACCCTAAGTTGGATGGAACATCATTTGCGATGTAGAGCCGGGCATTGTAGCTCGTTTTGTAGCCCGGAAGCGTCAACAGGCCGAGTACCGCGATCGCGCACGTGCACACCAGGATAGGCACGGGCCAGCGGACGATCACGGTGCCTATCCGTCGCCATCCGAAGACCCCGATCTTGCGCCTCGGGTCGAAGAGCCCAAAGCGGCTGCCCACCGCAATAACCGCCGGTACCAGCGTGAGGGCCACCGCGACCGCGACGAGCAGGCCGACGGCACAGGGGATGCCCATCGTCTGGAAGTAGGGCATACGAGTAACGCTCAAGCAGAAGATCGCACCCGCGATCGTCAACCCGGAGGCCAAGACAACGGGAGCAACCCCGCGGTATGTGGTGTAGTAGGCCGATTCCGGATCCTCGCCGGTCTGACGAGCCTCCTGATATCGGCCGAGAAAGAAAATTCCGTAGTCCGTTCCCGCTGCCATCGCAAGGGACATCAGCAGATTTGTAGCAAACGTCGACAGCACGAGCATGTTGTTGTGCCCGAGAAACGCGACAACTCCCCGCGCCATCTCGACTTCGATCCCGACCGTCAGCAGCAGCAGAATGACGGTGATGATCGAACGGTAGACAACAAGCAGAATCACGAAGATCACTACGCCGGTGACGGCGGTGATCTTCAGAATCGAATCGTTACCGCTGCGCTGCATATCCGAAACCAGCGGAGCCGCGCCGGTGAGGTAGACGCTGAGTCCGGGAGGCGGCGGCGTCCGGTGCACGATATTCCGGACCGCCGCCACGGACTCGTCGCCCAGAGTCGTACCTTGGTTGCCGGCCAGGTTCAATTGCACATACACGGACTTTTGATCGGGGCTCTGCGCGCCCGACGCCGTCAGCCGATCTCCCCAATAATCCTGCACATGCTGCACATGTCTCGGATCGTCTCGTAACTCACGGACCAGGCCGGCGTAGTACGTTCTAGCGTCTTCCCCGAGCGGCTGCTGCCCTTCCAATACGATCATCGCGGCGCTGTCCGAGTCGGATTCTTTGAAGTCTTTGCCCATTTGCGTCATGGCTTGAACCGACGGGGCTTCTTTGGGACTCAGCGATACCGAATGGTCTCGCCCGACCGTCTCGAGCAGTGGAACACCAAGAGTCACAAGCACAGTCAGCGCCACCCAAGCCAGGATGACGAGCACCGACAGCCTGCGGATCGCCCGCGCTGTGAAGGACGGCTTAGACCCTTCGGTGCTCATGCGGCCTCGGCCCGGCATCATGCCTACAGCGATCTGCCGGCGAGATTTGCCCGCGGTGCAGACCCGTTGCCAACCGGATGACCGTTACCGACCGCTGGCTCTCTCAGTAGTAAGGCGCGAACCACCGGGCGGGGGCCGACCGACCGAAGTAGCGTGCTGGCGGGTCGGGGACGCACTCGTTGCGGCCACCAGAACCAGCGTCCCAGCAGGGCGGCGATCGCCGGCGTCATGAATGCACGCACAACCAACGTGTCAAACAACAGACCGAGACCGATGGTGGTACCCAACTGGGCGACGGTGACCAAGTCACTAACCGCCATGGACGCCATGGTGAAGGCGAAGACCAGGCCCGCATTGGTGACGACCTTCCCGGTGCCGCCCATCGCGCGAATGATTCCTGTATTTATCCCGGCGCCGAGTTCTTCTTTCATCCGGGATACCAACAGCAAGTTGTAGTCAGATCCCACTGCCAAAAGAACGATCACCGACATTGCGAGCATTGCAAAGTGCAGTTGTATGCCGAGGAAATACTGCCAGACCAAGACTGCCAGCCCGAAGGATGAGCCTAAGGAAAGCGCGACGGTGCCAACGATAACCAGGGCGGCAATAGAACTTCGCGTCATGATCAGCATGACGGTGAAAATAAGGCAGAGCGCGGCAATTCCCGCGATCAGGAGGTCCCATTTGGATCCGTCCACCATGTCCTTCAGCATCGCTGAGGTGCCGGTGAGGTAGATCTTGGCGTCTTCGAGCGGAGTGCCCTTGAGAGCCTCCTCGGCTGCGGTTTTGATCGGATCGACCCGCGAGATGCTCTGGGGCGTGGCCGGATCGCCACTTTGTGTAACGAACATCCGGGCGGCCTTTCCGTCCGGCGACAAGAATATCTTCAGCACCCGTTTGAAGTCTGAATTCTTGAAGACCTCCGCAGGCATGTAGAAAGAGTCGTCGTTTTTGGCAGCGTCGAACGCCTTTCCCATAGCTGTCGGATCGTTGCCCGCTTCGTCCATCTCGCCGAAGATCCCGGACATGCTGCTATGCATGGTCAGCAACATGGTCTGCATGCCTTGCATGATCTGGATCATCTCTGGAAACTGGCCGAGCAGCTGCGGCATGATCGCGTCGATTTTGTCGAGATCTTTCACCAGATCGCCCAGTTTATCGCTGACCTCGTCGACACCGTCGATTGAATCGAAGATGGATCTCAGCGAATAACAGATCGGAATGCCGACACAGTGCTTTTCCCAGTAAAAGTAACTGCGAATTGGCCGCCAGAAGTCTTCGAAATCCGCGATGTGGTCACGCAAATCGTAGGTGATCGCCTCCATGTCATGCGTTTCGCCGACCATGTGATGAGTCGTGCGCGCGAGATCTTGCATCAGGGCGTACATGCGCTGCATGATCGCGATCGTTTCGCCCAGCTCGTCAGCTTGCTTGAGCATGTCGTTCATGCGGTCTTTCTGGAAGGCCATATTTTGCAGCATGGCGGCCTGCTGCATACTCAGCATGAATGGAATACTCGAATGCTGGAACGGGGCGCCCGTGGGCCGAGTTATCGCCTGTACGGTGGAAATGCCCTGAACAGCGAAGACGCCTTTCGCCAGTTTCTCCAGTACCAGAAAATCTGCCGGATTGCGCAAGTCATGGTTGGCCTCGATCATGAGAATCTCCGGCGCCGCCATCCGTGATGTCGGAAAATGTCGCGCTGCCGCCGCGTATCCAACATTGGCGGGGATATTTTGCGGAATATATTTTTGATCGCTGTAGCCGGGTTTATATCCCGGTAGCGTCAATAGTCCGACAAGGGCTAACGCTAATGTCGCGGCAAAGATGGGGGCGGGCCAGCGCACGATTGCCGTACCTACCCGCCGCCACCCACGGAACTTGATCATGCGCTTGCGGTCAAATAGCCCGAAGCGGCCGCCAACTGCGATAACCGCCGGAGTCAAGGTGAGTGCTACTGCAACCGCCACTAATATGCCAACCGCACATGGCACGCCCAGGGGTTGGAAATAGGGAAGTCGGGTAAAGCGTAGGCAAAAAAGCGCCCCAGCGATCGTCACACCGGACGCCAAGACAACGCGCGCGACCCCACGGTATGTGGTGTAATAAGCCGATTCCCGGTCCTCGCCGGCCTGACGTGCCTCTTGATACCGTCCGGTGAAAAATATCGCGTAGTCCGTTCCGGCGGCGATCACGATCGACACCAGCAGATTAACCACATAAGTGGAGAGACCAATGATCTGGTGATAGCCCAGGAACGCGACAATGCCTCGCGCCACCTGCAGTTCTATCCAGACCATGAGCAGCAAAAGAATGACGGTGACGATCGAACGGTAGACAAGGAGCAACATAATGAAAATCACGGCGAGGCTCACCGCTGTAACTAAAAGGACCGTTTTCTCGCCGCTGCGACCCATATCCGCAGTCATCGCCGCCCCACCGGTGACATAACCCGTGACCCCCGGGGGTGTCGGCGTTCGCGCCACGATGTCCCGGACAGCCGCGACCGATTCGTTCCCCTGGGCCGCTCCTAGATGACCGACGAGATTCAATTGAACGTACGCGGCTTTACCATCGGCGCTTTGCGCGGCGCCCGCCGTCAGTGGGTCCCCCCAGAAATTCTGAATGTGCTGCACGTGCTTCGAATCGTCTTCGAATTGACGAATCAAGCTGTTGTAGTAGCGGTGAGCCGCGTCGCCCAAGGGTTGCTGACCCTCCAAGACGACCATCAGCACATTCTCGGAGTTGGCTTCTTTGAAGTCTTTGACCATACGATCCGCCGCCGCGAACGACGGTGCGTCAGTGGGAATCAGCGAGACCGAACGCTCCCTTTCAACTTGCTCCAGTGAGGGGACGCCGATGCTCACGATGACGGTGATTGCTAACCACGCCAAGACGATAGGCACGGACAGCCGGCGGATCGTCCGCGCGACGAGAGGGCGACCGTTGTGCAGTTGATGGTTGCTCATGAGGCCTTCAGCGAGCAGAACGTGAACGCGTGCGTTTCATGCGTGACCTTCTCCGCTTTGAGCACGCCATCGACCACAATGCGACAGCCGATGGCGTCACTATCACCCTGCGCCACGACGCTCCCCACCGCCGTCGCGTCGGTCATCGCGAACGTCAACGACCACGGCAAGCGCGCACCGTCGACCCGCTTCGGGTCAGCGTTCACGTCGAAATAGCTGATTTTCGCGACGGTTCCCGGGGGCCCGAAAACTTCGTACGTCAAGTGTTTGGGGTCGAAGGGCTTGGCGTCGTTGATTTGGCTATCGGCATACGTGGGATTTTTTTCGGAGCCGAAAATGCCGTGCAGCCGAGAGACGGTCAATCCTCCCGCGCCAATCACCACGAAAATCAGCAACGGAATCCACAGCCGCCGCAGAATTTTCGAAATCGTGAATCGCCGATTCCGATGACTCTGCCGATTTGCTTGAGGCGCACGTGAAGGCTGCCCAGCGCGTCGTGGAGGAGTGAGTCCGTGGGCCGGCTGTTCGTCAAGGTCTCGGAGGTCCGCTACGGCGAGATCGGACCTGGCCTCCGCAACGCGCACGTCGCGCACACCGGGTTCGACCACCACACCTAACCTTCCACCCGAAGACGAAGGTGATCGTCCAACGAGTCATTCTCATCGGTTCTGCAGACCGCTTAGTTCGACATGAGTCGAACAGCTCCAAACCATACTCAAGCCCCGCACGCTCGATCCAGGCTTTCGGTAAAATTGGCCCAGGTTCCGGTCCATCTGTCCGGACTCTCGATTCACCTTGCGGTCGGTGGGCGGGCGTTCCGGCGCACCCCTTACTGTGCACGCGTGCTATAAGGTGATCCGCTATGGCTGCCCTTGACGACGCAGAGCGGGTGCTGCCTTACTGGACGGCGCAACGCGCGGCCCCATCCACCGTCGAGCCGACTGCGCGACACGACGGCAGCAAGCATGTGCTGACGCGCCAGCTCGTCGCCGTCGCAGTCGCGATCGGCGGCATGCAGCTGATGGCGGCGATGGATGGCCCCGTCGCGGTGTTCGCGCTTCCGAAGATCCAGAACGAGCTGGGCTTGTCCGATGCCGGTCGCAGCTGGGTGATCACCGCTTACGGGCTGACCTTTGGCGGCCTGATCCTTCTGGGCGGCCGCCTCGGTGACACCTTTGGCCGCAAGCGCACCTTGATCGCCGGGGTCGCGCTGTTCACCCTCGCCTCGGCTATCTGCGGCATCGCCTGGGATGGGGGTGCGCTCGTCGCGGCCCGATTGTTGCACGGCGCGGCCGCCGCAATCGTGGTGCCGACCTGTATGGCGCTAGTGGCGACCACGTTCCCGAAGGGGCCGACACGGAATGCAGCTGCTGCGGTGTTCGGTGCGATGGGCGCTATCGGCGCGGTGCTGGGCCTGGTGATGGGTGGGGCGCTCACCGGGGTGTCGTGGCGGCTGGCGTTCTTGGTGAACGTGCCGATCGGTCTGCTGGTGATCTACCTGGCCCGCACGATGTTGACCGAAACTCAGAAGGAGCGGACGAAACTCGACGCCACGGGAGCGGTGCTGGCGACATTGATCTGTACGGCAACGGTTTTCGGCATGGCGACGGGGCCGGAGAAGGGTTGGCTGTCACCCACCATAATCGCCACAGGTCTGGTGGTCGTCACCGCCTTCGTGGCATTTCTGGTGGTGGAGCGGACGGCCGAGAACCCCATCGTGCCGCTCAGCCTGTTCGTCGATCGCAACCGGTTGGCCACGTTCGCGGCCATGTTCCTCGTTCGTGGGATCGGCTTCACCATGACCGTGCTGCTCGCCATATACGTGCAGACCATCATGGGCTACAGCCCGCTGCGAGCGGCTGTCGGCTTCATCCCCTTCGCGATCGCGATGGCGATCGGCACCGCCGCGTCGTCGCGGCTGGTGACGCGATTCTCGCCGCGGGCGATGGTGATCGCCGGCGGCATCGTGGTGCTGGGCGCCACGCTGTACTGCTCGAGGCTTAACGGCGGCATCCCGTACTTCCCGAATCTGGTGCTGCCGATCGTCGTTGGCGCTGTCGGCCTCGGCGTGATCGGCGTCCCGCTTGCGCTGTCGCTGTTCGCCAGCGTCGACGTAGACCGCATCGGGCCCGCCTCGGCGATCTCGGTGATGCTGCAGAACCTCGGCGGCCCGGTGGTGCTGGTCGCCATCCAAGTCGTCATCACGTCACGGACACTGCGACTGGGCGGCACCACAGGGCCGGTGAAAGCCATGAACGCCGCCCAGCTGCAGGCGTTGGACCACGGCTACACCTTCGGCCTGCTGTGCCTGGCCGGTGTGGTCATCCTGCTCTGCGGGGCGGCGCTGCTCATCGGCTACAGCGCGCAGCAGGTGGCGCATGCGCACAAGGTCAAGCAATCAATGGGCGCCGTGGATCTTTAGCTCAGGCCGCACGCAAACAAACCGTCATTCGACCTTCCCAACCAAGTCGAAATCGGCTAGCGCCTGTGCCGCCAGCTCGCGCAAAGCGGGCTTGGTGTTCTCGGCGCCCGGTTGATAGGCGAGGACGTGGATGACAACCCGGCCGGGAATCCGAAAAGATAGCAGCTGCATTTGCCCGCCGATTCGCTCGAGCCACCCTCTCGCTACGCACTGCCGTGTCCCTCGCGCGTAGGAGTACTCGGCGTCAGTGCCATCGAGACGATTCACCACTGCGCCGACGTCGCCGAGATTAGAACAAACCACCGGACGATCCGGGTCGGCGAACGATTGATTGACCGCCCATTTCCACGTCCATTTCGGCATGAACGGGGTCAGCGATTCGAGATGCGACGACACATGTGGCGTTTCCCGCCAAGCCTTCAGCGCCAGCTTGACGGCGGCACGGGTATCACGCAGATCCTTGGTTACCTCGGTCGGATCGACCTGGATGCGGGCAAGCGACACTGCGACCGCACGCGTATCGCCTTCGGTCCGATTGCTTATGACGAGTTGCACCGTGACGGCGCCGTCCTCATCATGCTGATGGCCCATGTGCTCGCCGAGTTTGGCGGCCAACCCGGCGATCAGCGTGTTGGCGGTTCCGCCAAGAGACTCCGCCCGGGTATCGAAGACGTCGACATCGATGTAGATCGTGATTCCCGGCACGACGACGGGCTCATCGCCACCGCCTGCACTGACGCCGGGTTGCGGTGCCGGCGATGGAGCGCCCTCGGGCCGACGGACGCGAACCTGTTTTGGCACCGCGGCAAGCGCCCGGGCAACCCCGGGCGCGTCCCGGGCCGTTCGGCGAAGATCCTCGATCACCGCACGCAGTGGAGTGCGTGAACGCGGCGGCAAGTAGCCAAGATCGCGAGTGTTCCCCGAAATCGCATCGACTAAGGCGACTGCAAGCCCGATGCCGTCGAGCAGGTAGTGGGAAGCCACCAGGCTGACTGCGGTCGAGCCGTCGGTCAGCGGAAGGGTGGCGAGATGCCAGCCGGGACCCCATTGCGGATCGGCGGCCAGTTGTGAGCGTTCGTCAGCCCAGTCGCTGAGTTCAGCGCGTGGACGGGAGCACTTGACGATATCGATGTCCGGCGGACCTGGATCTAAGACCCACCTATACCGGGCGAACGGCAGCGGCGAACGCTCAATGCGCCGCCCCAACAATCCGCGACCGAGGTTGTGGTGAAAACGTCTCAGGCCATCCCAGTCGATGGCGTGCTCATACAGCCAGACGACCTGCATGACATCCTTCTGGCCGGCGGCGCGATGCCCTGCAAAGAATGCTTGATCCACCAACGCGAGCCGGTCATCCTGCCGCACAACATCTTTGGATGCGGAGCCATTCAAAGAACCAGGGTCACGACGTATCCAGACTGGCACTGATCACCCTCCGAGGACGTCGATCGACTGGCCTGAACCGCCCGAGACGGCTCGGCCATTGACAGCGCCAGACCAATTCATCACATGTAGAGTAGCCGACGCCATGACAACCAGCGGACGCATTGCAGCGAAGCCCGTCGCTCTATTCGTGCTGGGTTTCGGCCGGTCCGGCACGTCGGCGCTCACCCGAGTGATCTCGCTGTGCGGTGCTGCGCTCCCCGCCGGATTGTTGGGCGCCACTTCGGAGAATCCGCGCGGATGCTGGGAGCCGCGCGCGGCCATCCACCTCAACGAAACGATCCTGCGCCGCCACGGCCGCTCCGCGTACGACCTGACATTGCGCATGGAGGATGGTGCGTTCGACGCCAAAGAGAACGCCGGCTATGTCGGGAAGATCAAAGCGTTTCTGACTACGTTGCCGGACGCGCCGCTGGTGGTCATCAAGGAACCGAAAATAACGACGGTATCCGGCATCTGGTTCGAGGCCGCGCGTCAGGCCGGATTCGACGTCGCGGCCGTCGTTGCGGTGCGCCACCCGCACGAGGTCATCGGATCGCTTGAAAAACGCGCCGCCAGTCAGAATTACGTCCAAGCCTCGCCGGCGCTCACCAGTGCATGGTGGCTGAAATACAGCCTGCTCGCCGAGAAGGACACCCGTGGTGTGCCGCGCGTGTTCGTCGAATACGGCAACCTCCTTGAAGACTGGCGCCGGGAAGTCAAACGGATTTCTACTGGCCTCGAGATCGATCTCAACACCCGCGATGAAGGCGCAATCGACGAGTTTCTCACGCCAGATCTGCGGCACCACCGAAACGGCGGCCCGGTGCCTGAGCCCTTCGGCAACGACTGGATGTCTGTGGTTTATGAAGCGCTGGGCGCGGCTGCGCGAGACGAGCCCTGCGATGAGTCTGCGCTGGATCGCGTTTTCGAGGCGTATCGGGCGAGCGGACATGGTTTCCGGACAGCGTTCGAGGATTCCCATCGCTACCTCAGGCTTAACCGGCTCATGCCGCCGTCCCTCGTAAAGCTGGCCCTCGAGGTACTGGCAGTGGCTCACCGGCGCCGTGGGACTTGGGCCTGAGGGCCACGATCACGCGATGAAGTTTGTGCTGGCGTTCTACGGAACCCGCGGCGATGTCGAGCCCGGCGTGGCTGTCGGACGCGAGCTGCTGCGCCGAGGGCACGACGTGCGGATGGCCGTCCCGCCCGACCTGATCGGCTTCGCCGAAGCGGCCGGGCTCGCTGCGGTCGCCTACGGGCCGGACATCCAGGAGTGGCTGGAGGCGACGCGCAACTTCTGGGCGTATTTCTTCCGCAACTTCTGGCGGATCCGGGATGTGAAGCACTATTTTCGCGAATCTCGGGAGCCTGGCACGCGCCACTGGGCGGACATGAGCACGATGCTGACCGCGTTGGCGGACGGGGCCGACCTGCTGGTGACCGGTATGAGCTACCAGGAACTCGCCGCCAACGTCGCAGAGTATCGCCGTGTTCCGCTGGCCACGCTGCTCTGGTTTCCGATACGGGTCAACGGCCACGTCATCCCTAAGCTGCCGACGCCCTTGCTCCGCATCGCGATGACGATCTACGAGTGGCTGGTGTGGCGCGGCGTGAAAAAGGTCGAGGACGCACAGCGCCGTGAACTGGGCCTACCGAATGCCACCGGGCCCGCGCCGCGACGGATAGCACAGCGCGGATCGCTGGAAGTCCAGGCCTACGACGAGCTGTGCTTTCCCGGGCTGGCGGCCGAATGGGCACGGTGGGACGGACATCGGCCCTTCGTCGGCACGCTGACGATGGAGTCGCCGACGGCCGCCGACGACGAGGTCGCGTCGTGGATCGCCGCGGGAAAACGCCCGATTTGCTTCGGGTTCGGCAGCATCCCGGTCGAATCTCCGGCCGGAATGATCGCAATGATCGCCGCAGCCTGCGCTCAGATAGGCGAGCGGGCGTTGGTGTGCGCCGCCGCGACCGATTTCAGCGACGTCCCCCATTTCGATCACGTCAAGGTCGTCGGCACGATGAATTACGCGACGGTCTTTCCG
>DATAZN010000059.1:0-22522 GCA_036272035.1 Mycobacterium sp.
CTGGTACGTGACATTTCATCTGAACGTCGCAGACCCTCAGTCCCTGCCCAAGACGGGCAACGCTGTCGGTGTCGACGTGGGCATCAGATCGTTCGCGGCGACCTCGGATGGTGAGCTCATCGACAACCCGCGCCTGCTTCACCGCAAGCAACGCAACCTGGCCCGGTACCAGCGCCGCATGGCCCGCAAGCAGAAGGGCTCGAAGAACCGGGCCAAGGCAGCCCACAAAGTTGCGGTCGCGCACCGCAAGGTTGCCCGCGCCCGAATCAACTTTCTGCATAACACGTCTACGAGGCTGGTGCGCGCAAACGACCTGATCGCGATCGAGGACTTGAATGTCTCGGGGATGCTCCGCAACCGCCGGCTGGCGCGAGCGATCTCCGACTGCGGGTGGTCCTCGTTGCGCCACATGCTCGACTACAAGACCGTCAAGTGGGGCAAACGACTGGTCGTCATTGACCGGTTCTGTCCCAGCTCCAAAAGGTGCAGCGGGTGTGGGCACGTGCTTGCCCAGCTCAGCCTCGATACCCGGACGTGGCATTGCCCGTCCTGCGGCACCCGGCACGACCGGGACGTGAACGCCGCGAAGAACATTTTGGCCGAAGGACTTTCGGTGACGGCCTGTCGAGCTGACATCAGTCTGCAAGGGAACCCCCTTCAGCGGTCGGCAACGAAGCAGGAACCCCAGCCCGTGAGAGCTGGAATCCCCGTCCCTCAGGACCGGGAGTAGTCAAGTTGCCGTGACCTCCTTCTGTTCAAGACCGCCAAACACAGTCCGACCTGGGACTAGAGCAAAACTTGTTCGACCCTAACAGCAGAATTTAAGGTTGCGATTTGGGTCCCCAAGGTGGGCAAACAGGGCGTACCCGATTTGTCCGATCACCCATCACGGGCAGACTGTCACCATGACGGCCGCCGGCGACGATGCAGAGCCAAGCGATGGGGAGAAGCGGCGCAAAAACCCCAGCGAGCAGGTCGGCGGCACTCGCCGCTTCCTGCCCGCGGTCGAAGGAATGCGGGCCTGTGCGGCGATCGGCGTCGTCATCACCCACGTCGCGTTTGACACCGGGCACTTCAGCGGGTTCGAGGGTCGGCTGTTCGGCCGCTTCGATCTGGCGGTGGCGGTGTTCTTCGCATTGTCGGGCTTCCTGTTGTGGCGCAGTCATGCCGCGGCCGCGCGTGGCCTGGCCTCGCGCCCGTCCACCGGTCACTACCTGCGTTCGCGGGTGGTCCGCATCATGCCGGCCTATCTAGTTGCCGTCGTGGTGATTCTGACCCTGTTGCCCGACGGCAATCACCCGAATCTGACCGTGTGGCTGGCAAATCTGGCGCTCACCCAGGTGTATGTCCCGTTGACACTGACCGCCGGTCTGACTCAGATGTGGAGCCTGTCGGTCGAGGTGACTTTCTACCTGGCGTTGCCGATTCTTGCGATGCTGGCGGCGCGACTACCAGTTCGGGCCCGGGTACCGGCGATCGCCGTTCTGGCTGTCGCCAGCTGGTTTTGGGGCTGGCTCCCGTTGGCCGCTCCGGCCGGTCTCAACCCGTTGACGTGGCCGCCGGCGTTCTTCTCCTGGTTCGCCGCGGGCATGCTGCTGGCCGAGTGGATCCACACCCCGCTCGGTTGGCCGCACCGGCTGGCGCGACGCCGGCTGCCGATCGCCGTCGGGGTGGTGGCGGCCTACATGGTGGCCGCTTCGCCACTGGCCGGCCCCGCCGGGTTGGTTCCGAGCAGCGCCGCGCAATTCACCGTGAAGACCGCGATGGGGGCACTCGTGGCGACCGGTCTGGTGGCGCCGTTGGTGCTCGATCGGTCCGACGAAAACCATCGGCTGCTGGGCAGCGCCCCGATGGTGACGCTCGGACGCTGGTCGTACGGCATCTTCATCTGGCACCTTGCCGCGCTGACGATGGTGTTCCCGGTGATTGGTCAGTTCTCGTTCCGGGGACACATGCCAGGGGTGCTGGCGCTGACGCTGGTGTTCAGTATCGCCATCGCCGCGGTGAGCTATGCGCTCGTCGAATCGCCATGCCGGGAAGCGTTGCGGCGCTGGGAATCCCGCACCAAGCAACCACCCACCCCGGGGGGTGGCGTTGCCGTCAGCCCGCGTCAAGAAGACGCAATCGCTCCATGATCTCGCTGCGGACCGCGGAGCGGCGTGCCTTGCCGGCGTCATCGCGTAACGGGGTGTCGACGAACTCGACGGTCTCGGGCACCTTGTAACCGGCGATGCGCTCGCGCAAAAACGCCTGCACCGTGTGCTCGTCCAGTGCCGACCCGGCCTGAACCAAGGCATACGGCACCTGCCCCAGATCTTCGTGTGGCACACCAACTACCAAGCAGGACAGCACATCTGGATGCTCTGAGAGCGCGGCTTCGATCTCGGCCGGATACACGTTGCGGCCACCGACGGTGAACATGTCGACCCGGCGGTCCGAGATGTACAGGAAGCCCTCGGCGTCGAAGTAGCCGAGGTCGCCGAGCGAGTCCCAGCCGTCGCGCGATTTCGCGGCGGCGCCGACGTAGCGATAGGTGGGCGCGCTGCCCGGGCTGGGTCGCATGTAGATCTCGCCCACTTCGCCCGACGGACACGGGTTGCCATCGTCGTCGAGCACCTTCATCTCGCCGGCTACGACGACGCCGACCGAGCCGCGGTGAGCCAACCACTGGTCACCGGAGATGAACGTCAACGCCTGTAATTCGGTGCCGCCGTAGAGCTCCCAGACTTTCTCCGGACCGAGCAGGTCGATCCACGCCTGCTTGATGGCGGGCGGGCACGGCGCGCCCAGGTGCCAGAACCGGCGAAGCGACGACAGATCGTAGGCGTCGGGGTCGTCGTGGTAGACCGGCAGCGTGCGCTGCATGATGGTAGGCACCGTCGTCAGGAAGGTGACGCCGTGATCGCTGATCAGCCGGAGGAATTTCTCCGGCTCGAACCGGCTCATCAGCACGAGGTGATGGCGCATCAGCAGAGCGATGGTCGCGGTGGTGAAGCCGGTGTTGTGCGACAGCGGCACCGGCACCAACGTGGTGTCGCCCTCCTGCGCGCCCAGCGGATAGCCAATGGCGGCGGGGATCCGGCTGTCGCCGCCGGATTCGATCAGTTTAGGCCGACCGGTGCTGCCGCCTGACCCCATCGCCTTCCAGACCGGCGACACAGCCTCCGGTAGTGCCTCGTCGGACAATTCCGGGTCTGGAGTGAAACCGGCTGGAACGCTTGTTATCTCCGGGTGCTCGCGGCCGACCAGCAAGGTCGGCGGCCGCAATTCCAGCAGGCCGGCCAGCTCGGCGTCGGGCAGCCGCGCGGACAGTGGCTGGGGTACCGCGCCCAGCTTCCAGCACGCGACCGCGGCCTGAATCCACTCGATTGAGTTGGGCAGCACCATCGTCACGTAGTCGCCGACACTGACACCCCGCGCGGCGTAGGCGCGGGCCAACCTGTTCGTCGAGTGGTCGAACTCGCCGCGGGTCAGCGTGCGCCCGTCGCATGTGACGGCGGGTTCGTCGGGAGCGAGCGAGGCCAGCGCGGAGATCTGTACACCAATCGGCGGGACCAGCTCGGCTCCCGTCACTGGTAAGAGCCCTGCCGCTCGAAGATACGGCGCGGATTGTCGACGAGCATGGTGTGCAGTTGCTCGTCGGTGACACCGCGTTTTTTGAGGGCGGGGATCACGTCGTTGTGGATGTGCAGGTAGTGCCAGTTCGGCGCCATCTGTGGCACCAGCTCTTCGGGAATCGCGTCGAAGTAGCAGTTGGCATCGTGGGACAACACCATCTTGTCGGCGTGCCCGCGCTCACACATCTGCGCGACGATGTTGACTCGGTCCTCGAACGGCGAGATCACGTCGAGGCCGAAACGATCCATCCCGAGGTAGGAGCCGGGGGCGATCAGCTCCTCGAGGTAGCCGATGTCGGTGCTGTCGCCGGAGTGCCCGATGATCACCCGGCTCAGGTCGACGCCCTCTTCCTCGAAGATCTTCTGCTGCTCGAGCCCGCGCCGCAGCCCGGCGTGGGTATGCGTGGAGATCGGCACCCCGGTCCGCTTGTGCGCCTGGGCGACCGCACGCAGCACGCGCTCGACACCCGGTGTGACGCCGGGTTCGTCGGTGGCGCACTTGAGGATTCCCGCCTTGACGCCGGTGTCGGCGATGCCCTCCTCGATGTCGCGGACGAACATGTCGGACATGATCTCCGGGCCGCCCAGCATGCCGCCGGGGCCCTCGTAGTGGAACCGGAAGGGTATGTCGTTGTAGGTGTACAGACCCGTCGCGACGATGATGTTCAGGTCGGTTGCCGCGGCAACACGGGCGATGCGCGGGATGTAGCGGCCCAGCCCGATCACGGTCAGGTCGACGATGGTGTCGACGCCGCGCGACTTCAGCTCGTTGAGCCGATCGATGGCATCGGCCACCCGTTTGTCTTCGTCGCCCCACGCCTCCGGGTAGTTCATCGCGATCTCCGTGGTCATGATGAACACGTGCTCATGCATGAGCGTGACGCCGATATCAGTGGTATTGACAGGTCCCTGAGCGGTATTCACTAACGACACGTAGCCGACTCTAGGACGACGAATCGGCCTTCGTGGCGGGGTTTCGGGAATCGCGTCCTTCCGGGTTCGCGGCGGGCGCCGCCGGCGATTGTTCGGCGCGGGCCCTTGAGAAGTGACTGGGCTCACAGTAGAGTGACCAGTGGTCATCCAACCTCAGGGGGGCTGATGCCGACGGTGACTTGGGCCCGCGTCGACCCCGCACGCCGCGCAGCCGTGGTCGAGGCTGCGGAGGCGGAATTCGGCGCGCACGGTTTCTCCGGCGGCAGCCTGAACGTCATCGCCCGACGCGCTGGCGTGGCCAAAGGCAGTCTGTTCCAGTACTTCGCCGACAAGCGCGACCTCTACGCGTTCATTACCGACGTCGTCAGCCAGCGAGTGCGTGCCTATATGGAAGATCGGATCCGCCAGCTCGATCCGAACCGGCCGTTCTTCGAGTTCCTGACCGATTGGCTCGACGTGTGGGTCGCCTATTTCGCCGATCACCCGCACGAACGCGCGCTGCATGCGGCGGCGAGCCTGGAGGTCGATACCGATGCCCGCGTCAGTGTGCGCAGCGTTATCCACCGTCATTACCTGGAAGTACTGCGGCCGCTGGTGCGCGATGCCCAGGTCCGGGGCGACTTCCGCAAGGACGCCGACACCGAGGCGTTGATGTCTTTGTTGCTGTTGATCTTTCCGCACCTGGCGCTGGCGCCGTTCATGCGCGGGCTGGATCCGATCCTCGGGCTTGACGAACCGAGCCCGGAGCAGCCGGCGCTGGCGGTGCGCAGGCTGGTGGCTGTGTTGAGCGCAGCATTTTCTCCAATTCCCATTGACAGCAGAACAATTCGTTCGCAAAAGATCTGAGGAGGTCTGATGACACGCACACATTCAGGATCACTGGCTGCCGGCGGGCTGAACTGGAACAGCCTGCCGCTCAAGCTGTTCGCCGGTGGCAACGCGAAATTCTGGAATCCGGCCGACATCGACTTCTCGCGGGACCGTGCCGACTGGGAGCGACTGAACGAGGATGAATGCGATTTCGCCACTCGCTTGTGTGCGCAGTTCATTGCCGGCGAGGAAGCGGTCACCGAGGACATCCAGCCGTTCATGTCCGCGATGCGGGAAGAAGGACGGCTCGGCGACGAGATGTACCTGACTCAGTTCGCCTTCGAAGAGGCCAAGCACACCCAGGTGTTCCGGCTGTGGCTCGACGCCGTCGGGATGACCGAGGACCTTCAGACCTACCTGGTACCGCTGCCGGCGTATCGAACGATGTTCTACGACGAGCTGCCGGACTGCCTCAACGCCTTGTCATCCGACTCGTCACCGGCGGCCCAGATTCGGGCGTCGGTCACCTACAACCACGTCGTCGAGGGCATGTTGGCGCTGACTGGCTACTACGCCTGGCACAAGATCTGCGTGGAGCGCAACATCTTGCCCGGTATGCAGGAGTTGATCCGGCGGATCGGCGACGACGAGCGGCGGCACATGGCGTGGGGCACCTTCACCTGCCGCCGCCACGTTGCCGCCGACGACGCCAACTGGGGCGTCTTCGAATCGCGGATGAACGAGTTGATGCCGCTCGCTCTCGACGCCACCGCGCAGGGTTTTGCGCTATTCGACGTGCTGCCGTTCGGTCTGGTCCAGGACGAGTTCACCCAGTACGCCGCCGACAAGGGGATGCGTAGGTTCGGCACGATTAGCAGTGCGCGCGGTCGGCCACTTGCCGAGATCGACCTCGACTACTCGCCGGTGCAACTGGAGGACACCTTCGCGGCCGAGGACGAAAAGGCCCTGGCGGCAGTCTAGTCAGCCCACCCACACGGTCTTGGCGTTGCAGAACGCGCGGATGCCGAGGTCCGCGAGTTCGCGGCCGTAGCCGGATCGTTTGACACCGCCGAACCCGAGTTCGGGGTAGGACACCGTCATCCCGTTGATGAAGACCTGGCCGGCCTCGATGTCGTCGATGAAACGTTCCTGCTCGGCCTCGTCGTTGGTCCAGGCGTTGGACCCGAGCCCGAAGGTGGTGGCGTTGGCGATCTCGATGGCTTCGTCGATGCCCGAGGCGCGGTACATCGATGCGACGGGTCCGAAGACCTCCTCGGTGTAGAGCGCCATGTCCTTGGTGATGTCGGTGACCACCGTCGGTGGGTAGAACCAGCCCGGCCGGTCAGGGGTCTTACCGCCGAGGCGGACCTTGGCGCCCGCGGCGACGGCGTCGTCGACCTGCTTGGCGATTTCGTCGCGGCCCGACTCGGTGGCCAGCGGACCCACGTCGGTGTCCGAGTCGGTCGGGTCGCCGACCTTGAGGGCCTCCATGCGCTCGACGAACTTGTCCACGAACGCGTCGTAGATGTCGGTGTGCACGATGAACCGCTTGGCCGCGATACAGGACTGGCCGTTGTTCTGTACCCGGGCGGTGACCGCGGTCTTGACCGCTTCGTCCAGGTCGACTGACGGCATCACGATGAACGGGTCGCTGCCGCCGAGTTCCATCACGGTGGGTTTGATCTCATCGCCACAGATGGCGGCGACCGACTGGCCGGCCGGTTCGCTGCCGGTCAAGGTGGCGGCCTTGACCCGCGGGTCGCGCAGGATGGCCTCGACCGCGCTCGAGGACACCAGCAGCGTCTGGAAGCAGTTCTCGGGAAAGCCGCCGCGCGCGATCACGTCGGACAGATACAGCGCCGATTGCGGCACGTTGGAGGCGTGCTTGAGCAGGCCGACGTTACCGGCCATCAGTGCGGGTGCGGCGAACCGGACGGCCTGCCACAGTGGGAAGTTCCACGGCATCACGGCCAGCACCACGCCGAGTGGCTGCCACCGGGTGTAAGCGCGCTTCGCGCCCACCTTCGACGCCTCGGCCGGCTCGTCGGCCAGCAGCTTCTCGGCGTTCTCGGCGTAGTAGCGGAAACCCTTGGCGCACTTGATTGCTTCGCCTCTAGCCGACTTCAGGGTCTTGCCCATTTCGAGAGTCATCATGGCGCCGACCTCGTCGGCCTCCTTCTCCAGGAGGTCAGCAGTGGCGTTTGCCCATTCGGCCCGCTGGGCAAACGTGGTGGAGCGGTGGTAGTCGAGGAAGCGTTCGTGGGCACGGGCGATCGCTGCCTCGACCTCGCTGTCGGTGGCGGCTGTGAAGGTTTTGACTGTCTCGCCGGTAGCCGGGTTGATGGTGGCGATGGGCACGCTGACATCCTTCGCTTGCGATGGTTGATGAAAGTTTCAACACCTAGCCTGCCACTAACGTTCCCATAAGAGGAGGTGCCGGATGAGCAAAGCTGCCGAGCTGATCGTCAAGTGTCTGGAAAACGAGGGCGTCGAGGTGGTCTTCGGGCTGCCGGGCGAGGAGAACATTCGCTTCGTCCAGGCGCTGGCCGCATCCAACATCCGCTATGTGCTCACCCGGCACGAGCAGGCGGCGTCGTTCATGGCCGAGATGTATGGGCGGGTCACCGGGCGGGCGGCGGTGGTCTCGGCGACGCTGGGCCCGGGGGCGATCAACATGCAGTTGGGTGTCGCTGATGCGACCACCAACAGCACGCCGTTGGTCGCGATCTCTGCTCAGGTGGGCCAGAACCGGCAGTACAAGGAGTCGCATCAGTACGTCGACCTGGTGTCGATGTTCGCGCCGATCACCCGGTGGGCCGCCGGCATCCCGACTGCGCAGGCGATACCGGAGATGGTCCGCAAAGCGTTCAAGCTCGCCGAGACCGAACGCCCGGCGGCGGTTTATCTCGCCGTGCCCGAGCACATCGATGCCGACGAAGCGGATTATCCCGAGTTGATCCCGTTGCCGCGCAACGTTGTTCGGGCTGACGCACCGGCTGTCCGGCAGGTGGCTCGCGCCGTCGACATTTTGCGCAAGTGCAACCGGCCGGTGCTGCTGGCCGGGCATGGCGCCGCCCGTTCTGATGCGACCGACGCCCTGGTGCGGTTCTCGGAGAAGTTCAACATTCCGGTGGCCAACACCTTCCACGGCAAAGGCGTGATGCCCGACGACCACCCCAACAGCATCGGGGCGCTGGGCTTCATGCGGCACGACTACGTCAACTTCGGATTCGACAACGCCGACGCGATCATCGCGGTGGGCTATGAGTTGCAGGAGTTCGACCCGGTTCGGATCAATCCCAAAGCCGACAAGAAGATCATCCACATCCATCGGTTCCCGGCCGAGGTCGATGCGCACTATTCGGTTGACGTGGGGATCATCGGTGACATCAGCGAGTCGCTGGACGCGCTCGCCGAGGCGCTTGACGACCACGTCTTCGTCGCCGACCCGGACATCCCCGGGACCGGTCTGCTCAACGAGGAATTCGCTCGTGGACAACAGGATTCGCGGTATCCACTGGCCCCTCAGCGGGTTGTCGCCGATATACGCACAGCGCTGGGCCGCAGCGATGTCGTGCTGGTCGACACCGGCGCCACCAAAATGTGGATGGCCCGGCTCTACCCGACGTATGAGCGCAATACCTGTCTGATCTCGAATGGTTTGTCCACCATGAGCTTTGCGCTCCCTGGCGCTCTCGGAGTCAAGCTGGCGCGGCCAGAGGCAAAGGTGTTGGCCGTGGCGGGTGACGGGGCCTTTCTGATGAACTCCCAGGAGATCGAAACCGCTGTCCGCGAAGAGATACCGCTGGTCGTGCTGATCTGGGAAGACGGCGGCTACGGCCTCATCGAGTGGAAGATGGACCTCGAGCTCGGCGAGCACCATTACGTGAAGTTCGGCAACCCTGACATCGTGAAATACGCGGAAAGCTTCGGCGCCAAGGGTTATCGGATCAACAGCGCCGACGAGCTGTTGCCGACACTGCAGGCTGCACTCGATGACGATGGGGTTTCGCTGATCTGCTGCCCGGTCGACTACTCCGAAAACCTGCGTCTGACGGATCGGCTCGGCGAGCTCGACGAATCGCTGTAGCCGGCTGGGCGGTTGGAGTCACATCCTTCTCTTCGGTCTCTGCTTCGCGGGGGTCGACGAATTGCCCACCTCTGAGCGACAACTCAGATCTGTTGAGTGACCTGTCGCTGGAAGGTGGGCACATCGTGCATATCCCGCGCCTTGGGGCGCGCGGAAAGTATGTAACTGCCTGGCTCAGGAATTCGTCGAGTTCAGCGACATCGGCGCCGCATACCCGCCTTCCAGTGTGCGATGCCACCAGGCGTGATCGCGCCGCAGTTCGGCCGCGGTGGTGAAGCGGTAGCGGTACAGCTGCGCGCGCACGTACCGGGGCGGGTTATCCGGGAAGGGATTGTCACGCAGCAGACGCAACGCTGCCGCATCATTCTGCAAGAGCCGCAACATGAATGGTTGCAGCCACGAGTGGGCGTACTGCGGGGAGATCGCAGCGAACCACATCAGCCAATCCAGTCGTAAGTGATACGGCGCCCACTGCCGCGGCAGTCGCCGCACCGTTCCCGGCTTGCCTTTGAATTCGTATTCCTGCCATTCCGTCCGCTCGGTGATCGTCGGTTCGTCGGTGCCTTCGATCACCACCTCCCGGCGCGTACGACCGATGCTGCCGAACGCCCCGTAAGTATTGATCAAGTGAAACGGGTTGAACGACATGTTCATTCGCTGACGACGCGAGATCATGTTGCGCACCGGCCAGTAACTCAACATCAGCGTCAGCGCAGCGAAAACGATCACCAGAGCAGCAAACCAGCGCGGAGCTTCAGTGAGTGCGGGCTGGCGGGGGATGGGCAGCACCGTCGCCAGCGACGTCGCGTCGATCGCGCTGCAACCCAACAGGATCGTCAACCAGTTGAGCCAGGCGAAGTTACCGGAGGCCACCAGCCACAGCTGAGTGACCACGACGATCGCGCCGGCGATGCCGGCCACCGGTTGCGGGGCGAACAGACCGAACGGGACCACGAGTTGCGCGAAGTGATTTCCTGCGGCCTCCACCCGATGCAGCGGCTTGGGTAGGTGATGGAAAAACCAACTCAGCGGCCCCGGCATCGGCTGGGTTTCATGGTGGTAGTACAGGCAGGTCAGATCTCGCCAGCAGGTGTCGCCGCGAAGTTTGATCAGGCCGGCGCCGAACTCGAGCCGAAACAACAGCAACCGTGCGAGCCACATCGCCAGCAGCGGCGGCGCGATCCGGTCGTTGCCGAGAAAGATTGCCAGGAAACCCATTTCCAGCATCAGCGACTCCCAGCCGAACAGGTACCAGGTCTGGCCGACGTTCACGATCGACAGGTACGCAACCCATAGCAGCAGCCACAGCAACACCGCCATCCAGAGCGGCATCACGTCGGCCAGACCCGCGGCCATCCCTGCCGCCAACGCCGCACCCAACCATGCGACTGTCGCGAAGAACCGATCGGAGTAGTGGAGGTGGAAGATGCTTGGCGTTCGGATGAACGAGTGCCGGGCCAGATAACGCGGCACCGGCAATAACCCATGCTCCCCGATCAGCGCTGGGAATTGCCGTGCGGCCGCCACGAATGCGAAGACATAGACGATCGCGGTGCCGCGCTCCAATATCAGCCTGCCCAACCAATATTCCGGTGCGCTCAACCAGCTCATGTCCGTCGCTCCTGGTGAGGAGTGGAATTCCCATTGTCGCGCGTACCCGTCTGGCAGACCGCAAAACCACCGAGCCCGCAACTATCGCTGCCCGACGAGGTAGGGCGGCGGCACACCGGCGATCACCGCACCGAAGTTCGCCAGCGCCTTGTTGCCGCTCAACCAGTAACTGCTGTGCGCGGCGACGCTGGGCAGCCCGAAAGGACCGGCGGGCCCGGGGTCGGCGGCCAGCCGGCGGGCACCGAAGCCCGGGTCCACCGGGTCGGCGCCCAACGTCCATTCGGTGACGATGCCGCCCATGCCGATCACGTCGTTGACGGCACGCATCACAAAGACGTTGCCGCCGGGGTGCAGATTCAGCCCGCCGGCACGATCGACCAGCATGCCGGGGCTTCCGACCGCGATGACATTGTCGGCGTCGAGGATGCGCCCGCCGGCGGCGACCGCGCCGATCACGGTGGACCCGTAGCTGTGGCCGATCACGGTATCGATGGACGGTGGGCCAAGGTGCGAGGCCCGCTGGCCGTTTTCGAAGGTCGACAATCGATCCGCGCCTCCCTGCGCGGGCTGCGGGAAAGCTGCGCGGCTGAGATCCATGGGGCGGTCGTAACCCATCCACGTCGTCACTGAGACATCGCCCGGTTCCAGGCCGGGGTCGGCAGTCAAGGCCGCGGTATACATGGCCAACGCCTTCTCGTCGCTGAAGGTCAGTCGGCTCAGGTCTTGTCCGGTGCCGGGTACGAAGATCGCATTGCGGCGCGCGGTATCGGGGTTAGCGATCGACACGGCGCCGTGGCCGAACTCGTCGAGCAGACCCAAGTAGCGCTTCGGTCCGTCGGCGGACTTCAAGCTCGCTTGGACCGCCTGATAACCAGCAAAGTGTTGTCGGGCCGCGGCCAGTTGCGACTGCAACGCGTATAGCGCGCCGTCGTCGACGTTGGGTTCGGCCATCAACTGATCAATGTCATGCTGTATCCGAGTGACGTCGCACCAGGATTGCTGCGTGAGCTCTGCCAAGTGCAACCGGTTGTAGTGGTCTCTGCCCAAATTGTCAGGCGAATCCCACGGCATCCCCGTGTGATTGCCGATGTCGTGGTCTTGGCTATACAGCCAATCCTTTTCGTCGGGGCTGAGCTGATTCCACAGCTCGTTGAACTGGTTCGGATCGTCGGGCAACGGCCGCGACAGCGAGTCCTGGATTAGTGGTCGATTGTCATACGGTCCCGGCGGAATCGGCCGATCCCCGTCGGCCATGTTGATCGCTTGCGCCAACTCCTGATCGGCTGAATTAGCCTGTGCCACAATTGCATCTAGCCGGCGCTGTAGCTGAATCTCGGCGATCAGCGCGGCTGTCGGCGGACCGTCGAAATTCGAACTCGGCACCACCTTGTCGGTGCGGCAGTCGATGGTCATCTGCAGTTCAGTGGCGTCGCGGCGCAACGCGCTCAGCTCGGACTGCACCTGCACGATGTCGTCGGCCGCTCGGCCGGCCGCCCGGGCCACCACCAGTGACTCGTTGCCGTGCGCGTCGAGGTCCGACCGGATCGAGGCGCTGCTGTGTCTGCGGGCTTGCGCGGTGGCGCCCTGCCAGGTGTCGAACACCGCTAACGAGGCCAGTTCTCGCGCGGCCTCCAGGGTCGCGTGCCCACGCGCGCCGGCCGCGTGGAACACCTCGCGTACCGCCTCGGCGCGCCACCGATCGATGTCGGCCACCGTCAACGCCACATCTCACCACCTCACCGGAAGAAGCGCTGCCTATCCCGTAACAGCAGCGCAGACGCCCTGCAACTCACGTATCGGTGCGAAACCCGCGGAACGGGATGCCCATGCACAGCTGGGCGTTAACGCTCAGCAGGCCGCATCACGGTTGAAGCGGCCAGTGCCGCAAGTGAAATGAGAGCAAGCAGTTGCACTGCAGCCGAATGGCCTGCATATCCGTCGACGGATCGCCATGGATGACGCGACAACGCCGCACCGGCCAGGATCAGCCCGCCGGCGCTCAACCACAGAATGACGACGTCGCGTCGTCGTGGACGATTGCGCAGCACCCACCGCATACCCAGTGCGGCGCCGAAGACCAAGACGCCCGCCACTCCGGCGATCACCGCGCCTACGGTCAGCATCGCGACGGCGGCCCAGGGCCCGGGCGTCCACGGGCGCGCAGCGGAATCGCTCGGCCGGCGTCGCTGCGGCCACCACGCCAGCAGCGCCAACAGCGGCAGCAGCGCCAAACCGCCGGCCAGGCCGGCCCGGTACAGAGAGTTGGGCGCGAAGATCAGCGTGATGGTGCCCGACGTTCCGGCCGGCACCACCCATCCCTGCTGCCATCCGTTGACCGCCAACGGTGTCAACCGAGTTCCCATGCTGGTGCGGGCCACCCAACCGGTGCTGATACTTTCCGGAACGACCAGCACCCGCGACGTCGTCGCGTCCGGCACCCGCACTTCGCGACGGGCCGGACCCCACGCTCCGGTGGCCGCCGGCGTCGCCGGGGCGGTGGCCGACTGGGCCGCGAACGGTCCGGACAACTCCGCGCCGTCGACGACGAATTGTGGCCCGGGACTTACCAATAGCTCCTGTTGGCCAATCGGCAACGTGATCGGCTCGGCGTCGCAGGGCTGCGCGGTTACCGGATCGCCGTCCAATAGCGCGCCGACGGTGGTGTTGACCGAAGTGTGCACAAAGCGGCCGGCGATCGCGATGACAGGTCCGTGTTCGCAGTCGACGGTGACCTCGCGAGTCCGGTTGCGCGCCGCGTTGGCCGCGGCAATCGGTCTGCCGTCGGTGCCCAGCGCCGCGATCTCGGCCAGCCCCGGTGGCTTGAGTTGGTCGAAGCCGAGTGCGGTGCGGTCGATCACGTCTTTCCAGTCGAGCAGGCTGACCGTGATGGTGTCGGTCATCCGGGGCTGTAGCGGCAGGTCCTGTGGCCCCGATGTTTTCAGCGCCCGGACCTGCGGACCGTCGCCCAAGTCGACGGCCACCACGGTCGGGTGCGCGGGCACCAACGACGCGCTGGGCGCGACCCGCAGACCGGTCACTTCGGTGGGTTGAGGCAGGGTGAGGGAGAGCGTCGGGGGCGTCTTGTGCTGCACCACTCGCTGCGGTGCCGTCCACGAGGTGGCCGGATCGCCGTCAGTGGCGGCAGAGGCTGCCCCGAGGACGTCGACCAGATCGGAGTCACCGTGAGCCCGGGTGGTGTCCGGCTCGGCGACCAGATCGGCCAGTTTGGGTCCCGACCGGGCGCGGACCCAGATCGTCGGCAGCACCGACATCGGTTGGGGCACGCTCAGGGTGCGACTGAAGGTCGCGGGTGTTTCCGTCGCAAGCGCCATCGACGGCGCGCATTGCACGTTCGTCAGGCCCGTCGCGCAGCCTGGCCTGCCCAGTGGATCGGAACCCAGATCCCATTGCGCCACAGCGGCGTTCGGTGGGGGAGCGGGGACGAGCGCGGTGTGCCGAATATTGATCGGATGCGCGAAGCCGCGGGCGTCGTATTGCGTGATCGACAAGTCGGTGATCGCGAACTGCACCCCTGGCGACCCGTCATCGGTGCCGATCGCGGTGATGCGGACCCACGGAGTCTCGCCGTACGGCAACGCCCCGCTGATCGGTTTGCCGGCCTCGTCAAAACGCAACGTCGTTGTCCCGGTCGCGGTTTCGACCTCGACACGTCGGACCTGCGCACCGACGGTGGTCGCGCTGGGGGTGATGGTGATGATGCTATTGGTCACCGGGTGGTCGAAGTCGACCTGAAGCCATTGACCGACGGCCGACTGCAGACTGTTGGATACCCAGGCGGTCGCCGAATCGGCATCGATCGCCGCAGCCGGCGACGCGGCGGTGGCGACGTCGGGCAAAACCGTCGAGTCCGACGACGAACTCGACGCCGTCAACCGGCCGCCGGTCCACGAGCCGTAGACGGTGTCGGCGCCCGGGCTTGGATAGTCCGGCACCCGGTTGAAGGTGTGCCGGGTATCGCCGATGGCGCGGATCGCCGACGAGTGGTCGTCGACCCGGCCGTAGTCGGTCTCGCGGGCCAGCGGTGTGTCGGTGACCGTGACGACCGGTACCGGGAGGCCCGCACCGACGGCGTCGCCGGTGAGCAGCGCCGGGCCGAGCGGTGGCCGGCCAGATAGCCGGCGACGTTCGTCGAGTCGCAGCAAGGCCTCGGGGCCGCCATCGACGCGGGGCAGCCCGTCGATGTCGGCCAGGTAGGGAGCGCCGGGATCGACGGGCGCGGCGGTCACGCGGTAGATCTCGACGGCGGGATATCGGGGACGCAATTCGCTGTCGGTGACGAATCCCGACACCGGGCCCGGACCGACCGGCGCGCCGAACTCGGCGACCTTCTGCAGTCGCGGCGATCCGGCAACGGCCCGGTGCACCAGGATCGGGCGGGCCGAGCGCGACGCGTCCGGGTCCAGGTCGTTTCGCATCACGACGTACGAAATGCCTTGGCGAGCAAGAGTATCGGCGAGGCCCGCGGAGGGCGTTCCGGAGGCGAACAGGCGCTGGACCGAGTCCAGCGCGCGGATGGTCTGCGGCGGAGTCAGCGGGATGGAGTCGCGCACACCCCACGGGCTGTCGCCGAGCACTTGCAGCGGTTCGTCGTGGCTGGTGCCCCATAGTTGAGTGGCGAACGGCGCGCCGGGGACCACCAACACCCGCCCGGGCGCCGGCACACCGGTATTGTGCGCGGACAGCCAGTCGGCGGCGTCATGCCAATACCGCGGTATCGCGCTGTACGTGCCCGGCGGGGTCATCCGCCCAGTCCACGCCAGCGATGTCCCGGCCATCAGCGCGGTCAGCACCACAATCCCGACCGCAACCCGCTTGTCGCGTTCCGGATGGTCAAATGCGCTGCGCCACAACGGTTTCGGTGCACTTCCCGGTAGCGGTATCCGGCCGAGCAGCTGGGCCAGCCCCAATACGACGGGGATGCGGATCAGCGACTCGAATTTGTGCACATTGCGCAGCGGCGCGCCGCCGGCGTCCAGGAAAGCCTGTACATGCTGGGCCACCGGTGAGCCCAGTCCGCCGCTGTATCCAACGCCCAACAGCACCACGCCGACGAGCAGCATCGTCACCAATCGCCCGCTTGCGGGCACGTTTTCCGCGGACATCCCGGCCAGCCCGGCCAACCCGGCCGCAGCCACCAGGCAGGTGGCCAGGATGGCGACCGAACCGGTGACCAGCGGCGCACCTGCCGTGGCGTTGGGCGCTACGAACGGGGTCCAGCTGTCGGTCCCGCGCAGCACCTCGACCAACGACGACCACTGCGTGGTCACACCCGAGGATTCGATGAAGTCCAAAAACGGCGGGCTGATCCGGGCCATCAGGATCAATGCCACCAGCCACCACGTCATGGCCAGCGCCAGCGCCAGCAGCCACCACGCCGCGTAGCGCAACCACCGCCGGTTAGGCCGGTGGCAGGCCCACCAGATCACCGCGGGTAGACACCCGGCCAGCGTCGCGATCGCGTTGACCGCTCCCATCAGCGCGACGGCCACCCCGGCCTGACCGGCCAGCCGGCGCACCGATGGCCCGCTGGAACCGCCGTCTCGCAGCGCGAGGATCGTGGGCAGCAACACCCACGGCGCCAGCATGATCGGCAGCGTCTCCGACGAGATGGATCCGATCGTGGTCAGCACCCGTGGTGAGAGCGCGAACGCCGCGGCGGCAACCGCGCGTGACGTCGGGCTGCCGATGCCCAGCGCCTCGGCGACGCGCAGTAGACCCCAGAAACCGACGGTCAATAGCAGTGCCCACCACAGCCGTTGGGTGATCCAGCCCGGCAGTCCGAGGGCGTGGCCGGCCAAGAAGAACGTGCCGTGCGGAAACAGATAGCCGTAGGCCTGATTCTGCGCCTGCCCGAATGGCAGCTCGCTGTTCCACAAGTTGGTCGCCCGGGCCAGAAAGCGCAGCGGGTTGGCGGTGAGGTCGAGCTTGGTGTCGGGGGAGATATGGCCGGGCGACGAGCCGAAGCTCAACGCCAGCGCGACCGCCCCAACCAACCACAACCAGCGTCGGGACAGCGGAATGACCTCGACGGGCCCGGGTTCGGCCCGCATCGTGCTCGGCCTAATCGCCCGGCTCCTCACCGGGCCGCTGCCCGGCCCGCATCGTCGCCGAGCTAGCTGCGGTTGCCGTACTCGACCCGGTTGAGCACCGACGACTGCGGGTCGCCCCCGGGGAGCGGCGGTTTGGTGTCCTGCTGCACCATCAACGTGACTCCGAAGATCGCGGCTGCACCCAGTAACAGGCCGACCACGACGCTGGCGGCGGCGGGTGCAACAAAGCGATTCATAGCTGCCCAACCTAGCAGAACGCGAGGTCGTGGCCTCCTAGCCGCGGGCTGCGCAACTCATGACAGCATGGCCTGATGGGATTCCCGCGCGTACTGGCAGTGTTTGCGGCCGTCACGGCGCTGATCGCCGGCTGTGGCCACTCCTCGCAGCGGCCGCAGTCCGCACCGGCGACGTCGCCAGCGGCGAAGGCGCTCCCGCCGGCCCGACCGGCGTGCGGGGACCCGGCGGCGATCCTGTCGTCGATGTCCACCCGCGACAAGCTGGCTCAGCTATTGATGGTCGGGATACGCAGCGGTGACGACGCCCAAGCTGTGGTGGCGAACAGCCACGTCGGCGGCATCTTCATCGGCAGCTGGACCGACCTGTCGATGTTGACGAACGGCATGGTCAAGAACCTGAGTGCCAGCACGGCACTGCCGGTGGCGGTCAGCGTCGACGAGGAGGGCGGCCGGGTGGCGCGGCTGTCCAAGCTGATCGGACCGGCGCCATCGGCCAAGGCCCTGGCCCTGATGCACACCCCCGACGAGGTCTACAGCATGGCGCTGGACCGCGGCCACCGGATGCGTGGCCTCGGCGTAACGGTGGATTTCGCACCCGATGTCGACGTCACTGACGCCCCCGACGACACAGTGATCGGCGACCGGTCGTTCGGCTCGGATCCGGCCAAGGTGACCGAGTACGCCGGTGCCTACGCCCGAGGCCTGCGCGATGCCGGGCTGCTGCCGGTGCTCAAGCATTTCCCCGGTCACGGCCACGGGTCCGGCGACTCACACACCGGCGGGGTTGTCACGCCGCCGCTGTCGGCATTGCAGAACGACGATTTGGTCCCCTACCGGACATTGGTGACCGCCGCACCGGTCGGCGTGATGGTCGGCCACCTGCAGGTGCCCGAGCTCACCGGCACCGACCCGGCCAGCCTCAGCCGGGCCGCCGTGCAGTTGCTGCGCACCGGCAGCGGATACAACGGCCCGGCCTTCGACGGCCCGGTGTTCACCGACGACTTGTCCAGCATGGCCGCGATCAAGGACCGCTTCAGCGTCCCCGATGCGGTGTTGCGCGCCCTGCAGGCCGGCAACGACGTGGCGCTGTGGGTTACCACCGACGAGGTGCCCGCCGTGCTGGACCGGCTGGAAAAGGCAGTGGCCGCAGGGGAGTTGACGATGCCGAACGTGGACGCGTCCGTTCTGCGCATCGCGAAGTTCAAAGGACCCAAGCCAGACTGCGGACGGTAAATCCGGCGGCGCGACCTCGCATTGCTTACTCTGAATCGACGCAGTCTCGCCGACAGGCGCGCAGATGTCGGCTAGATAGGGGATGGCATGGCAGGTGGTACCAAGCGCTTACCTCGTGCTGTCCGAGAGCAGCAGATGCTGGATGCCGCGGTTGAGATGTTCTCCATCAACGGCTATCACGACACGTCGATGGACGCGATTGCGGCCAAAGCCGAGATTTCCAAGCCGATGCTCTATCTGTATTACGGCTCGAAGGAGGAATTGTTCGGCGCATGCCTGGATCGCGAGCTCGGGCGATTCATCGACGGTGTGCGCGAGGACATCAATCTCGACCAGAGCCCGAGAGAGTTGCTGCACAACACGATTGTGGCGTTCATGCGCTACATCGATTCCAACCGCGCGTCGTGGATCGTGATGTACGCACAAGCCACCAACTCGCAGGCGTTCGCCCATACGGTGCGGGAGGGACGCGAGCGCATCATCGCCCTCGTCGTGCGGGTCCTGCAGGCGGGCACCCGTAATCCCGAACCAGACACCGACTTCGAGATGATCGCGGTGGCACTGGTGGGCGCCGGTGAGGCGATCGCGACCCGGCTCAGCACCGGCGATACCGACGTTGACGGCGCCGCGGAAGTGATGATCAACCTGTTCTGGCGTGGACTCAAGGGCAAACCGGTTGAGAAATGACGCGGCCGAACCTCGACCGAATCCGGGTAATCGATGATGGCCCGTCGCAACGCTGACTTTGTGTGCGCGGTGGTGATTGTCGGGCTGCTCGCCGGCGTTGCTGGGTTGGTGACGACGCTGTTGCTGCGCTCCATCGAGCACCTCACCTATCACTACACGTTCGGATCATTGTTGGAGGGGGTGACCGGCAGCAGCCCGGTCCGTCGAGCACTGGGGCCGATGGTCGGCGGAGCGCTTGCCGGTCTGGGGTGGTGGCTACTGCGATCCCGGGCCGATATCCCACCGCTGTCCGACGCTGTTGCGCACCGGACGCGTATTCGTCTGCTGCCCTTCGGTTTCGATGCGGCACTGCAGGTGCTGGTCGTTGGCTCTGGTGCGTCGCTGGGCCGGGAGGTGGCCCCGCGCCAATTCGCCGTGGCCTTAGGTGATTTCGCTACGGGATGGCTGAAACGGCTGTCGGCAACGGACCGCAAGCTCCTGCTGGCCTGTGCGGCCGGCGCTGGGTTGGGTGCGGTGTATGCGGTGCCAGTCGGTGGGGCACTGTTCACCCTGCGAATCATGTTGAAGACGTGGCATCCACGCGCGGTGGGTGCTGCGTTGATTACCTCCAGCCTGGCGGTCGCAGTTGCCTCGTTCGTCACCCATGATCAGCCGAACCTGAACTGGCCCGACATCCAGGTGTCATATCGGCTGATCGGTTATGCGCTGGTGTTGGCCCCGCTGACCCTTATCTTGGGACTTGCCTTCAACCGCCTCATGGCGTCGACACGTCGGGTCGCGCTGACTCGATCGTGGCTGCTGATCCCAGCGATCGCCGGAGCGGGATTGCTGATCGGTGTCTGCTCACGTTGGTGGCCCGAGCTACCCGGCAACGGCAAATCGATCCTGACCGCAACCGTCGCCGGCGGGATGACCATGGAAACGGCGGCGATAGTTCTGCTTCTGAAACCCATTCTGACGGCGGTGTTTTTGCGCGCCGGCGCGAGGGGCGGAATGCTCACCCCCGCGCTGGCCACCGGCGCCGCGGCCGGCACGCTGTTGGTGTTGATCATCAACGCGGTGGCAGGAACTCAATATCATGTTCCGGCAGTCTCAATGGCCGGCGCGGCGGGCGTATTGGCCATCACTCAACGCGCGCCGTTTTGGGCTGCGATCTTCGTTTGGGAACTCGCTCGGCCACCGCTGTGGCTGCTGCTGGTTTTCCTAGTCGCCGCCTTGAGCGCCTACGGCTTGCTGCGTCTCGTCGAGCGTGGCCGAGCTAGAGCGCGCGTAGCGTCCCGGTGAGATGCGGGTAGCCCTTGGCGATGTTGCGCAAGCTGATGTCCCAGCCGTCCTGCACCCGATCCACGTATAGTCCGGCGCTCGCCGGCAGCAGCACGGGTTTGCCAAACCGCACCGAATAGGTCACCGCGTCGGGAACGGCAGCTTCAAGGTTTGCTAATACCGCTGCTGCGCTGAACATTCCGTGCGCAATGACGGTGGGGAATCCGAACAGCTTGGCCCCGACGGAGTTGGTGTGGATCGGGTTGTGGTCGCCACCGACGGCGGCGTAGCGACGAATCTGGCCCGGGCTTATCCGCAGGATCGCGTTGGGCGCAGGCAGCTTGGGCTGCTTTTGCGGCGGCGGCTTGGGCTCGCCGGACAAGCTGGTGCGCTGCTGATGCAGGAAGGTCGTGACCTGATGCCACGCCACGTCGTTGCCCACGCTGACGTCGGTCACCAGGTCGACCAACAGGCCCTTACGGTGTTCGCGCAGGTTCTGCGCGTGCACCGCGATATTGATCGTGTCGGTCACTTTGATCGGGCGGTACTGGGTGATCTGGTTTTCGGTATGGACGGATCCCATTGCGGCGAAAGGAAAGTCGAATCCGGTGACCAGCGACATCATCGTCGGGAACGTCAATGCGAACGGATAGGTCAGCGGCACCGCGTCGGCGTAACGAAGTCCGGTAACCGCGGCGTATTCGGCCACATTCACGCGATCGATGGGCAATTCCTCGACGGTCACTGTCCGGGTGGGCAGCTGGCCGCCGCGAGGCACGAACGGCAACGCCCCGGCCGCCGCGCGCAGCATGTTCTTCAGGCCGCTAGGTTGGGTCACGTTAGCCACCAGCGCCACTCCTCTCCCCCGCAAGCGGGAGGTACCCCCACATCGCTTCGTCCCCCGCGCCGCTGCGCGGCTGGGTGGTGCCCCCACTGCATCGTCATCGGCGCGCGTCACGCTCCCAGCATGGCCTGGCCGCAGACGCGGATGACGTTACCCGTCACCGCGTTCGACGCAGGGCTGGCGAAGTAGGCGATCGTCTCGGCCACGTCGACCGGTTGTCCGCCCTGGTACAGGGAGTTGAGTCGACGGCCCACCTCGCGGGTGGCCAGTGGGATCGCCGCCGTCATCTGAGTTTCGATGAACCCGGGTGCGACGGCGTTGATCGTGACGCCCTTCTCGCCGAGCTTGGGCGCCAGCGCCTGCGTCAGCCCGATCATGCCGGCCTTGGTGGCGGCGTAGTTGGTCTGCCCGCGGTTGCCCGCGATGCCGGCCATCGACGACAGGCCGATGATCCGGCCACCCTCGCCGATGCTGCCGTTGTCGACCAGACCCTCGGTAAGACGTTGCGGTGCAAGCAAGTTGACGGCCAGGACCGAGTTCCACCGCGCGTCATCCATGTTCGCGAGCAGCTTGTCACGGGTAATTCCGGCGTTGTTGACCAGGATGTCGGCGTGGCCGTCGTAATGCTCGCGCAGATGTTCGGTGATCCGCTCGACGGCGTCGGTGGCGGTGACGTCGAGCGCCAGCGCCGTGCCGCCGACGTGGGTGGCCGTCTCGGCCAACGCCTCCGCGGCGGACTCCACGTCGATCGCCACGACGCGGGCCCCGTCGCGCGCGAACACCTCGGCGATGGTTGCGCCGATACCGCGGGCGGCGCCGGTCACGATGGCGACCCTGCCGTCCAGCGGCCTGTCCCAATCGGCGACCGGGATGGAGTCGGCGGCGCCGACGTAGAACACCTGGGCATCTACGTAGGCCGACTTGGCCGACAACAGGAACCGCAGGGTCGACTCGAGGCCGGTGGCGGCCGGCTTGGCGTCGTGCGCCACGTAGACCAGCGAGACCGTCGAGCCGCGCTGCAGTTCCTTGCCCAGCGAGCGGGTGAAGCCCTCCAGCGCGCGCTGCGCGATCCGCTCGTCGCTGCTCTCGGCTTCCTCGGGTGTGGTGCCGATGACGATCACCCGCCC
>DATAZN010000060.1:0-5424 GCA_036272035.1 Mycobacterium sp.
TTGCCGACTGCGGTCACCGCGGTCAGCGTCATGATGCGCTTGTCGCGCATCGACAACCCCGGTCGGCTCCAGATCGTGCCGAACAGGTGGTCGACGGTCAGATCGAAAAACGGGTCGCCCTCGATGTTCGGCATCTCCCAGCCGTAAACCTCGTTCATCTTTTCAAGGCCCTTGCGGCGAAGTTCGTCCATCACGCCTCTTTCTCTGTGTGCGGCACTCCGAGGCCGGCCGCCAGTCGCTGGTAGGCCAGCTGCGCGAGCGGCAGATCGACCGACACCGCCTCGCCCAACGCCAGCGCCAGGCTCAGGTCCTTCTCGCCCAGCCCGCGGGTGTGCAGGAACGGCTGATACAGGAAGTTGTCCGGCTCAAGGTCGTTCATGTCTTCGCGAACCATGATCGCCCCCGGGCCGCTGGTGAGGGCGTCGGTGTGACGCACCACCCGGCCGAGCGCCTGCAGATCCAGCCCGGCCGCCTCGGCGAGTTTCATGGCCTCGCATGCCGCCGCGTAGGAGGTGAACGTCAACATGTTGCGGGCCAACTTCATTCGGGTTCCCGCGCCCGGCTCCCCGGCGTGGATGACCAACGCCGCCCAGTGTTTGAACGCGGGCTTGATCCGCTCATAGACCTCGCGGTCGGCGCCCACCATAGTGGCGAGCTCGCCTTTCGCCGCGGCGGCCGCGCCACCACTGACCGGAGCGTCGACGATGTGAATGTCCAGTGGCTTCAACTCGGCAGCCAACTCCGCGGCAGTGGCCTCGCTGATAGTCGAGTGGATCGCGATGACCGTTCCGGGCTTGGTGTTTGCCGCCAATTCGCCGACGACCTCGCGCACCTGCGCGTCGTCAAGCACGGTGATGTGGATGATGTCGGCGTCGGCCACGTCGGCCACACTGTCGGCCAGGGTCGCACCCTTCTCGGCCAGCGGCGTCATCGCGTCGGCCCGGATGTCGTAAACCGTTATACCACCTGACCATTCGGTCATCTTGGTGGCCATCGGCGCACCCATGTTGCCCAGCCCGATGTAGCCGAGCTTCAGGTTTTCGCTCACGATCGAATCACCTGTCCGCCGTCGACATTGAAGATCTGTCCGGTGATCCACGAGGCCTCATCGGACAACAGGAACAGGCACATGCCAACCAAATCCTCCGGTGTCCCCATCCGAGAGAGCGGGAGCCCCTTGACAATGTCGTCGACGATCTCCTGCGGGGTGGTGGTCCGGTTGGCCTCGGTATCGATGGGTCCCGGTGCGATTGCGTTGATCCGGATGTTCTGGCCACCCAGTTCGCGAGACAACTGCTGTGTCAGGCCGTTGACCCCAACCTTGGCCAGGCCGTAAAAGTTCGAGTACAGCCACGCCGCAGTGGATGACTGGTTCACGATCGCACCACCGCCGCGCTTGGCCATTTTTTTGTATACCGCGCGGGTACACCACAGTGCGCCATCAAGATTGACGCTCATGAACTTCTTGTAGTACTCGGGGTCGACGGTGACCAGGAAATCGAGTTTCATGCCACCGAATATCGCGGCGTTGTTGACCAAATAGTCGATGCCGCCGAACTCGGCCAGCGTGCGGTCGGCCATCGCCTTGGCCGACTCAGGGTCGGACACGTCGACCGGAATGCTGATGGCGGTGCCGCCGTCGGCGACGATCTGCTTGGCCACCCCCTGCGCCGCTTCGGCATTGATATCGGCGACGACGACCGCCGCGCCCTCCCGCGCCAGTGCCTCGGCGTAAGCCTGGCCGATGCCGCCGCCGGACCCGGTTACGATGGCGACCTTGTTGTCAAACCGCGCCATGTCTTTCCTTTCTCTGGCCGACTGGCCGCTTATTGCGCGCTAGACGCGAAATCCCGTGTGATAAATCGACGACTCGTGGACTAGACTGCTGTCGCAATGGTTTTGATTTCCAGGTACTCCTCGAAACCGGCGAGACCCATCTCGCGCCCGTTGCCGGACTGCTTGTAGCCACCGAAGGGCGCATCCGCGGAGTACCAGACGCCGCCGTTGACGTTGACGGTGCCCACCCGCATTCCCGCCGCGAACTTGGCAGCTCGCTCCGGGTCAGCACTGAACACGGTGCCCGACAACCCATATGGCGAATCGTTGGCGATACGAAGGGCGTCGGCGTCACCGTCGTGGGCGATCACGGTGAGCACCGGCCCGAAGATCTCCTCGCGGGCGGGTCTGGCGTCGTTGTCCAGTCCGGCGATGACGGTGGGCTCGATGAAGAACCCGGCGTCCCGGTCGGCCGGCCGGCCGCCGCCGCACGCGAACGTTCCGCCCTCGGCGATCGCCAGGTCGAGGTAGCTCTGCACCCGGTCGCGCTGCCGCGCGGAAATGACTGGCCCGCATACTGTTCCGGGCTTGTTGGGGTCGCCCGGCTTGATCGAGCCCATGGTGCCCGCCGCGATCGCGACGGCCTCGTCGTATTTGGCCCGTGGCACGACGAGCCGGGTGGTGATCGCGCAACCCTGCCCCGCGTGCATGGAGGCGGTGAACGCCGATACCGAGCACGCACCGTTCAAATCCGCGTCGTCGAGCACGACGAACGCCGACTTGCCACCCAGTTCCAGGAACACTTTCTTGAGCGTCACCGCCGCGTCGCTCATCACGCTGCGGCCGGTGGCCGTCGAGCCGGTGAACGAAACCATGTCCACCCGAGGGTCTTTGGCCAGCAGCGCCCCCACGCTGTGGTCGCTGGAGGTGATGATGTTGACGACGCCCGGCGGGAAATCGGTGTGCTCGGTGATGATTTCACCGAGCACCGCCGCGCACCACGGCGTGTCCGGCGCGGCCTTCAGCACAATGGTGTTGCCGGCGGCGAGCGCGGGACCCAGCTTGGCCAGGTTGATCTGATGCGGGAAGTTCCACGGGGTGATCGCGCCAACCACGCCGACGGCCTCACGCGCAACGGTTCGGCGGGTGGGGATTCCCATCGGCGATGCGTCACCCAGATCGGAGCTCCACTGGTAGTTCTCGGCGGTGTCGGCCGCGAAGCTCAAATCGCCGACCGGACCTTCCAATTGGGCGGCGGCGGTCAGCATTCGCGGCGCACCGACCTCGGCGATGGTGATCTCGCGCAGTTCTTCGACGTGCTCGCGCATCGCGTCGCGCAGCTGACGAAGACACCGCACCCGCAGCTCGGTGTTGCGCGACCAGTCCGTGTCGTCGAAGGCACGTCGGGCCGCCTCGATCGCGCGACCCATGTCCTCGGCGTCGGCATCGGCCGCCACACCCAGCACTTCTTCGGTGGCCGGATTGATCGTGGGAAAAGTGCCTTGGCTGCCGCTCGTCAGCTTGCCGTCGATGAGCAGTGGGCTCACGCCGTCGGCCAGCAATGCCATCTTCACCTCCCACCGTTGGTCAGGATGGACACATGTCCGGAATACTGCAGTTGAACATAGTCTCCGCGCCGTCCAAAATGCAAGGGTGAGCTAGCCATGGCTACCGTTCCCGGTTTGAATCGTGTGCTTCATCTGGTGTTATCCAGAACGGGCTTGCATCGTGCCGGATGTATCGGATAGTTTGGACAAGTGTCCAGCGACCCAGTGGTCACGATCACTCCCGACGCCGGCGGTCCGGCCCGGGACGTGCCGCGCAACCGTCGACAGGAAGAGACCTTCCGCAAGGTCTTGACCGCAGGTGTCGAGGTTTTGCGCGAGACGACCTACGCCGACCTGACCGTGCGCGCAGTGGCCGCCCGCGCCAAGGTGGCCCCGGCCACCGCCTACACCTACTTCTCGTCGAAGAACCATCTGATCACCGAGGTCTACCTGGATCTGGTGCGACAGGTGCCGTATTTCACCGACGTCAACGAGCCGATGCCGACGCGAGTGGACAAGGCGCTACGCCACCTCGCGCTGGTGGTCGCCGACGAACCCGAAGTCGCCGTGGCGTGCACGACCGCTTTACTTGGCGGCGGCGGAGACCCCGCCGTGCGGTCGGTGCGCGATCGGATCGGCGCCGAGATCCACCGTCGCATCGCCTCAGCCATCGGACCCGACGCCGAGCCCCGCATCGTGTCGGTCCTCGAGATGACGTTCTTCGGCGCACTTGTCAACGCCGCCAGCGGGGCCTACACCTACCACCAGATCGCCGACCACCTTGCCTACGCGGTCGGCCTCATTGTCAAAACGGAAGACTGATGACCCTTCAGATCGACAAGCCACTCCTCGACCCGTACGACTACGACTTCCACGAGGATCCGTACCCGTACTACAAGAGGCTGCGGGATGAGGCCCCGCTGTATCGCAACGAGGAGCTGGGCTTTTGGGCCCTGTCCCGGCACGCCGACGTACACCAAGGCTTTCGCAACAGCACCACGCTGTCCAACAAATACGGCGTCTCGCTGGACCCCGCATCCAGGGGGCCGCACGCCGCCAAGACCATGTCGTTTCTGGCCATGGACGATCCAGCGCACCTGCGACTGCGGGCCCTGGTGTCAAAAGGCTTCACGCCCAGGCGTATTCGCGAGCTCGAGGCGCGTGTGACCGAGATCGCGGTGCAGCATCTCGGCACCATGCTGGACAAGGCCAACGAAGGCACCGTCGACTACGTCGACGAGTTCGCCGGCAAGCTGCCGATGGACGTCATCTCCGAGTTGATGGGAGTACCCGATCCCGATCGGGCGCACGTGCGCGCCTGGGCCGACAGCGTCATGCACCGCGAAGACGGCGTCACCGACGTGCCGCCGGAAGCGATCGAGGCCTCCCTCAACCTGATCGTCTATTACCAGGAGATGGTCGCCGAGCGCCGCAAGAAGCCGACCGACGACTTGACGACGGCGCTGCTCGAGGCAGAGATCGACGGCGACCGGCTCACCGACGACGAAGTCCTGGGGTTCATGTTCTTGATGGTGATCGCCGGCAACGAGACCACCACCAAACTCCTTGCCAACGCGGCATTTTGGGGCCACAAGAACCCAGACCAGCTGACCTCCGTCTACGCCGACCCGTCGCGGGTACCGCTGTGGGTGGAGGAGACGCTGCGCTACGACACCTCCAGCCAGATCCTGGCCCGCTCGGTGTCGGGCGAGCTCACTCTCTACGACACCACCATTCCCGAGGGCGACGTTCTGCTGCTGTTGCCCGGTTCTGGGCACCGCGACGAGCGCGCATTCGACGACCCCGACGACTTCGTGATCGGACGCGACATCGGTTCCAAACTATTGAGTTTCGGCAGCGGCGCACACTTCTGCCTGGGTGCCCACCTGGCCAGGATGGAAGCCCGGGTGGCTCTCACCGAATTATTCAACCGAATCAAGAGCTTTGCGGTCGACGAGGCCAATTCGGTTCGTGTCCATTCCAGTAACGTGCGCGGGTTCGCACACCTACCGATGACCCTGGAGGTCTCCTAGATGCCCCGCTTTGCCCCCCTGCCCGAACGCCGGCCGGCAATCGTGGCCGGCGCCTCCTCCGGCATCGG
>DATAZN010000061.1:0-9288 GCA_036272035.1 Mycobacterium sp.
GCCTGCGGCCGGCCTCCGTCGATCACGGCCGGTGGCCTCGGGGGCGCAGGGGGCCGGTGCAGGGCAGGCGGCGGAACGTCGAGTGGCGCTATCGACGGAAAATCCCCCGCCCGAGTCGACATGTTGGCCGCCGACGACGGCGCTGGCGGCGCGGCGGCGCCCATCGTGCCCGGTGGTGGAGTTGCTCCCCGCGGCCCCGCGGGTGTTCCGCGTGGGATGGCTCCCAGCGGCAGCGGTGTTCCCTCGACCGGGCCGAATATTCTCTTGTCGGCGGTGACCCGATCGTCGGGTGGTATGCCCTGGGCAAGCAAGTTGGGATCCAGCGGGGACGGGCCAAGCACATGCTGGCGCATCGCCAACGGCATGAACGGCTTGTCGCTGTTGCAGATTTCGACGGTGGGCGCGCGCTTTCCGGGATGCCCCATGCACGGATAGTTGCGGGCGCCGCGAACCGCAAGAGGTGAGTCCTGCGGCAGTTTGCAGTACATCCCGTCTGGCGTGTCGAGGTCGGAGGTGTCAGCGGGGGATCGCCATTGGCTTTGCGGCAAGAAGCCGACCGTGCAAATCGGCGGATCGTCAATGGTGAGCGCGAAGTCGCCCCTGGACTGACCGTCGGGCCAGTTCGTACTGCCCGCCGTCTGCTCGTAGGCAACCGCGGCCGGCAGCAGCACCAGCAGCTGCTCAATCGAGGGGTGGTACGTAACGCCGATCTGCCCGATCGTGGTCAGGTTGGCAAGCAACACCGGCAACGTCGGCTTGATCTGCTGGAACAGCCGCGACGCCTCGTCCAACGCCCCGGGACCGTTCTCCAATACGGTGCGAACCCGGGAATCATCGTTCGCCAGCACATCCGAGATCCCGGCCAGGCTATGCGCCCACTGCCGGATCGAGTCGGTCGTCTGCGCCTGCGCGTTCAGCAGCGGCTGTGCGTCTTCGGTGAGGGCGCGCGTGCGCTCGACAATGCTGTTGGAGTCGGCGGAGATTCGCGACGCCGAATCGGTCAGCGACCCCAAATCGTATCCGGCCCCGTTGAAGGCCTGGAAGGACTCGTCGAGCAGTTGACCGATCTTGTTTTTGGGAAGGCTCTTGACCAGGGCGTTCACCTGATCGAGCATCGGTCCGACCGCTTGTGGAATCGTGGTGTCGTGCATGGCAATAACTGAGCCGTTGTGCAGATACGGCGCCGAATCGGTGCGTGGCCGCAAGTCCACAAATTGCTCGCCCACCGCGGAGACGCTCAGCACATCGGCTTGCAGGTTCGCCGGGATCTTGGGCGAAGTGCCAAGCGACAGCGTCGCTTTGGCACCCTTCGCGGTAAGCGACACCACAGTGACCTTGCCGACCTGCACTCCGCGGTAGGTCACGTTGGAGAAGCGATACAGACCACCGGTCGCCGGCAGCTCGAGGGTGACAGTCATCCGACCGATACCGAGCAGGGTCGGCGCCTGTACGTAGAACAGGGCCATCGCGATCACGCCGACGATCCCGATGATCGTGAAGATCAGTAGCTGAATCCGGACGAAGCGCGTCAGCATCTACCTGCTCCCCTCCGTCGGTGGAATCCCCTGCGGCGGTGCAGCATTCGGCGCGGCTGGCCCCGGAGGCGATGCAGCGGCGGGTCCCGGCAATGGACCAAACCCCGGGGGTGCAGCAGCCGGTCCCGGTACCGGCCCGGGCGGTACAGCCGCGGGTCCCGGCAGGGGAGCGCTGAACTGAAGATTCGGCTGAGCAGGCCCCGGCGCTGGCGGGCCGGGTGGCGGCGGCGCCTGTGGGCCGGCCGGCGGTACCCCGGCCGGTGACGCTGGCGGGCCGGGTGGCGGCGGACCAGGCGGCGGCCCGAAGCCCCCGTGCAATGGATCACGTGTGTACTGCAGGTACGGCGGATCGCCCGGCGCGGGAATCAACTGTTCGCCGAGTTGTCCCCAGTGCGTCCCGAGGAACAGGCCCGACTTGAGCTTGGGAATAGTCAGGTCCAGAACGACGTGCAGGTTGAAGTAGTCGCCTCGAACGGCGCGGTCGACGAAGTTCTGGGTGAACGGGAAGACCGTCAATGCCGCGAGCGCCGTGTCAATTTCCGGTCCGACCTCGGCGAGCCCCTTGACGGTCGGCTCCAGATTCTTCAGATTTCTGACCAAGTCGGCCTGAGTGTCGTTGATCAGCCCGGTAGCGGTGTTGCTGAATTTGCGCAGGCCGTCCAAGGCGGCCGTCAGGCGTGGCCGCTCCTTGATCAGCACATCGAGTGCGGGCGGTAACTTATGCAGCGCCTGGGTGATGACGTCGTGCTGGGCCGCGAAGGTGCCGCCAAGCTGATCCAGTGCCTGGATGGACGCGACGATGTTGTCGCGTTGTTGGTCGAGTGTGCCTACGAACGTGTCGAAGCGATTGATCAAATCGCGAACGGCGCCTCCACGTCCGGCCAGTGCGGCGCTGAAATTGTGGATGATCTCCCCGATCTGGCTCAGTCCACCACCGTTGATGATCAGCGACAGCGACGACAGGGTTTGCTCGGTTGACGGATAGGTCGACGATCGACTCAGCGGGATGGTGGCGCCCGGCCGCAGCCGGCCGACACCGGGCTGCCCGAGCGGCGGGTTGAGCTCCAAGTGCATGGACCCCAACAGGCTGGTCTGACCGATGCTGGCTTCCACGTTGGCGGGGATGACGAGATCGTGCTTGACCGAGATCTGGACGTCGGCGTGCCAGTCTTTCACCGTCATCGGGCCCACGCTGCCAACCACGACGTCGTCGATCATCACCGGCGAATTCGACTCCATCGTAATGACATTCGCCAGTTCAACGTGATAGGTGTCGGCATCCGGTCCGCGCCCCACCGCGCCGGGCAACGGCAGCGAGTTGAGGCCGTGGAAGGCACAACCGGTGCCGGTCAGCATCACGCAGCATCCGATGGCGAGCAGTCGCCGCAGGGCAATCCGGGCGGTCACTGTTGGGGCCCTTCGGCTGGGAGCAGCATGCCCGGCAGGCTCGGCGCCGGTGGCGGAGGCTCTGGTGTCGACGGCGGTGGCGGCAGCGGCATCGCCGCGCCCGGTATCCGGGGCAGCGGTACCGACGGTGCCGGGCCGGGTACAGCCGAGTCACCGTTCAGCCCGGTGTAGGCCGACACGGCCGGGGGGATTTCCGGCGGTCCGGGCTTCGGGCCCGCGCCGCCGGGTGCGAGGCGCGCTTCGCTGTATTCGACGTTGGCCGGGTCGACTGACTTCTGAATGAACGGGTCGATGGGGATCGGCAGGCTGTTGAAGTTCAGCACCCGCAAACCGGGGCCGAGGAATAGCGAGCACAGCTTGCCCGATTCGGTTGCCGTGACGTTCCCGATCGCCTGGACTTGTCCGCACCCAGGAATCGGTAGCGGAAGGATCAAACCGGACTGCACGGGATTGGCGAAGTCCGCGATCCCGAACCCGCCCACGATAGTTCCGGTGTCGGCGTTGTAGTCGTTGAAGAAGTTGCTGAGCGCGGTCGGCGCGCCGTGCAGAATGTTCTCCAGAGCCATGTGCTGATCGACGAGAGGCTGGATGGCCTTACCCAATCGGTCAATCTGCTCACTGGCCTCATCGCGGGTCCCGGCGATGAAACGCTGCACCTCGCCGACCGCCGATGACAAGTCGGTCAGCGCCGCGTCCAGGTCGGATTTGCTGTCGTTGACCACGCTGGTGAGCGTGGCCAACCGGTTGTTGAACTGCACCATCTGAATGTTGCTGTCGCGCAGCGCGGTGACGAATATCTGCAGGTTCTTGATGATGTCGACGATGTTGCCGCTGCCGCTCGCGATGGTCCGTGCCACCCCGGACAGTTGGGTCAGCGTCTGTCGCAACTTCTCGCCGTTACCACCCTCTAGCGCGTTGGCGGCGCTGTCGATGAACCGCGATATCGACGGTGTCGACACCTTGGCGTTCGGGCCCAAATCCGTTGCCAACCGCATCAATTGGGATTTGACCTCGTCCCACTCCACCGGAACGGCCGTGCGCTCGACCGGTATCACCGCACCGTCAGCCATGACCGGGCCGCTGGTCCGGTAGGAGGGAGTGAGCTCGACGTACCGGGCGGCCACCAGGTTCTGGGTGACGATAACCGCTTTCGCGTCCGCCGGAATAGGCACGTCGTGGTCGACGTGCAAGGTCATCTTCGCCTTCGTGCCCTGGGGCTCAATGGATTTGATGGTGCCGACTTTGACACCCGAGACCCGCACCTGGTCATCGGGATAGATCGCGGTGGCCGAGGTGAAGTAGGCGGTGATGGTCTTCGGGCCGAAAAAGATCTGTCGGACCACGAAGGCCGCACCGGCGACGAGAAGCCCCGCCAGGACTACTGCGGCGACGGTCGTGAACCTGTTGCGCGGGAGCCGGGAGATCCTGGAGGTCGCAGAGGTCATTGTCCTCCCCCGATCCGTCCGCCCAGCGTACAGCCAGGGCACAGCGGAGCGCCGTTATACAGCTGCGGGACCAACGACCGCGGGTTCGGCGACGGGAAGCCCGGACCGCGCCCGGTGTCGAAGGTGCGGAATCCCCAGAGGTAATCCAGGAAGGGCTGGAAGATTTGCGGGACAAGGAAGTTCGGGACGAACGCCGAGTAGGCATACATACTGGAGATGGCCTCACCCACGGTGATCTCGAATTTTGCGAGGCCGGGTATCGCTTTCTCGAAGTTGTCGCGGTTCTTTTCCAGCACCGAAGTCGCCGAATTCAGCTTCTGCAGCGCCGGCGCCAACTTACTTTCGTTGTCGTGCACCAATCCGGACAGCTGCTTGGACACCATCGACGTAGCCGCCAGCAGTTGAACGATCTCCTGCCGGCGCCCCGCCAACACTTGCAGCAGATCGTCCGAGTTGAGAATGAGCTTGTTGACCTGTTGGCTGCGTTCGGACAGGATGCCGGTGACAGCGCTGGCACTCTTGAACAGGTCGGCCAGGCTCGTGTTGCGGTTGTTGAGGCTCTGCGACAACCGGCTGACCGCGTCAAAGGTAGGTCCCAACTGTGGGGCGATCTGGTTGAGCGTTGCCGACAACGTGTCCAGTGACTGGTTCAGGGTCGCGGTGTTTGTCTGGTCGGCGTAGGCCGTGAAGTCACTGACCGCCTGCGTCAGCGAGTACGGCGAGGAGGTGCGGGAGATCGGGATGACATCCAACGGATGCATCGTTCCGCCGCCGGACGACTCCAGGGTCAGCACCCGTTCGCCCAGAAGGGTGCCGGTGCGAATGTGCGCGCCGGTGTCTTTGCCGAGCGGAACGCTGCCTTTCATCGTGAACGTGACAAGAGCATCGCCGTTGTGCAACGACACATCCGACACCGTGCCGACTTTGATTCCGGACACAGTTACCGCGTTGCCGGTGGCAAGGCCGCCTGCTTCGGAGAACATCGCCTGGTAGCGGACGTTGGTCGCCAGCGACACAATCCGATCGGGCGACAGGCCCACCAGGATGAGCATCCCGATCAGGACGGCGCCGATGAATCCAGCTTTGATCAGCCCGGTTCCGCGGTATTTCAGCATCAGCGTCTCCCCGGTTCCGGTTCCGGTTCCTCGCACCGCTGCTCATGGGAGTTGAACCAGGGAGCTATCACGGTCTTGCCTGACAGATCTGTGCCACGGATCGTGATTTCGCAGAGGAAGTACGGGATGGTGGCGCCGAAGACGCCGAGCCGGGACAGCTTGCGAAAGTTCCTGGGCGCCTTCTGAAGCGCTGCATCGAGGCGGTCCTTGTCGTTATCGAGGTTCGGGGCCAGCCGAGAGAGCTGGTCTACGGTGCCGGACAGCGGTGGCCTTGCCTTGCCCAGTAGGTCTGCCAACGTGAGGGTGCCGTTGCTCAACGCGTCGATGGCGGGACCGAAGGTGTCGCGGTCTCCCGACAGTCCCGTCAGCAGCCTTTCGAGGCGATCGATTGCCCCGGAGAATTGGCCGCCGTCCTTGTTCAGGGTTGCCGCCACGACGTTCAGGTTGTCGATCAGATGCTCGATCGTTTGGTCGTTGTCGGCCAGCGTATTCGTGAATGATGTCGACTTGTTGAACAGCGATTGCAAGGTACCGCCCTCACCCTGGAACACTTCTAACAGCGCTGACGAGAGTGCATTGACATCTCGCGGATTCAGGCCGTGAATAAGCGGTTTCAGTCCGCCGAGCAGCAGATCGAGGTCAAGCGCAGGCGCGGTATGACTGACGTTGATCTGCCCGCCGGTCCCCAGCCGCCGGGTCGAGCCCGGCCCATCGAGCAATTCGAGGTACCGATCACCGACCAAGTTGAGGTAACGAACCGCCGCCTTGGTGCCGTCGGTCAGCACGACGGACCGGTCCGCGTCGAACTTCACCACAACCTTTTTGTCCGGCTGTAGGGCAACACCGTTGACGGTGCCCACCCGGACGCCGGCGACCCGCACCGAATCTCCGGCCTTCAGACGTGACGCATCGTTGAAGAGCGCCGAATAACCGGTGACCGCACCGGTGCGGTACTGGCCGAAGGTGAAGAACAAAAACAACGTCAGCACCGACATCACGACGGCAAAGACACCGAACTTGACCAGCGTCGGGACCAGTGAGCCCCTCATCCCTGTTGTCCAACCTGAGCAGGATTGCGCGGTGGGCCGTCAATCGGTCCATACAACAGCTGTTTGAGGCCATCGAAGTTGAGCAGCAACTGCGGATTCCCGTACACCACCGGGTTGGAGCCGGTATCTGCGATGAGAACCTTCGCCTTGCTGTTGAAGGGAATCCTGGGGAGATTCATGCAATGGGGGCCGCCTGTCGCCGCAACCTTGGGCAAGTTCTGCGGATACCGATAGCGTTCGGCACCGAACGTGAGACTGGCCATGATCGCGATGCTCGGTTCCGGCAACGGCGGCGTCCTCGACAACTCCGCGTCGCCGGCCAAGGTGCACGTCAGCGCCGGGGCGTATTCGTTGAGCAGATCGGTAGTCGGCGCCAGTAGGTGGAAGACGTTCGTGAACCCCTTCCGGTTGGCGCCCAGGACGTCGTTGCCGATGTCGGCCAAACCGATCGCGCTGATCAGGAATGCGTCGAGGTTGTGTTGCTCGTCGACGATCGACTTGCTGATCTTCACCGAGTTATCAAGGGTCTTGACCAGATCCGCCGACGCATCGCCGTAGGCCCTGAATACCGGCGCCGACATTGCGATGTCGTGGCTCAGCGCGGGAAGGGACGGATCGAACTTTGCCAGGAACGAGTCAAGGTCGCTGAAGGCTTGACCGATCTTTTCGCCCCGCCCGCTGAGTGCCTGCGATACCGCACCCAGGGTCTCGTTGAGCTTTGCGGGGTCGAGCGTCCCCAGCACCGACGTCAGCTGCTTGAACACCGTGTTGACCTCGACCGTGACATGTTCGCTGTCGAGTACCTGACCGGCATGCAGGGACTGCGCTGACGGTTGCGCCGGCGCTACCAGCTCGACGAACTTGGCGCCAAACACCGTTGGCGATGTGAGGTCGACGAGCACATTGGCCGGAATCAGGTGCATCTCGGCGGGATACATCGCCAAGCGCAGGACGGCTTGACCGTTAGGTCGCGACTCGATCGAGGCAACCTTGCCCACCTGCACACCGTGCATCTTCACTTTCGCATCCGGGTTCATCACCAGGCCGGCCCGTGGAGACAGCACGGTCACCGGCATGGTTTCGGTGAAGCTGCCCTGGAATAAGCCCACGGCGACAGCGACGATCGCGGCGACAACCGCGACGGACACCAGTCCCGTGAGTGCGCGTATCCCGTTGTGGGGCATGGAGTGTGTTCCCTATCCCGAGAGGTTGAAGTTTCCGTTTGAGCCGTAGATCGACAGCGAAACCAGCAGCGTTACCGATACCACGACGATGAGGGAGGTACGTACCGCATTACCGGTTGCTACCCCAACCCCCTCTGGCCCGCCTGACGCGAAAAACCCGTAGTAGGTATGCAAGAGCAGGACGGCGAGGGCCATCAGCACCGCCTGCAGGAATGACCACAACAAGTCGATCGGGTTCAGGAAGGTATCGAAGTAGTGGTTGTACAGGCCACCCGACTGGCCGAACAACACAACGGTGGTGAATTGGCTTGCCAGGAAAGACAGTATGACGGCGATGCTGTACAGCGGGGTGATCGCCAGCATGCCGGCCACGATCCTGGTGCTGACGAGGTACGAGATCGGCCGGATCGCCATCGCTTCCAATGCATCGATTTCTTCGCTGATCCGCATGGCGCCCAATTGCGCAGTCACGCCGGCGCCGAAGGTAGCCGCCAAACCGATTCCAGCGACGACCGGCGCTGCGATACGGACGTTGATGAAGGCCGCCAAGAATCCGGTGAGTGCTTCGATGCCGATATTGCCCAGCGAGCTGTAGCCCTGCACCGCGAGCGTGCCACCGGCGGCCAACGTCAAGAACCCGACGATGACGACGGTTCCGCCGATCATCGCTAATGTCCCTGCACCCATGCTGATTTCGGCGACCAGACGGATGATCTCCCGCCGGTAGCGGGTCACCGCGAAGGGTATGCCGGCCAATGCCTTGCCGTAGAACACGGTGTGGTCACCAACCGAGGCGAGAGTACCGACGGGCCTGCGCCAGTAGCCGAAGGCCCGAAACGCCCGCGGATAGGTAGCTCTCAACGTCTTCACCAACGTCACGGCATTTCCCCCATCATCACTTCGTCGTGAATCGGATGCCGATCGCCGTAACGACCACATTGACAACGAATAGCGCCATGAACGCGTACACAACGGTCTCGTTGACGGCGTTGCCAACAGCTTTGGCGCCCCCGCCCGAGACGGTCAGTCCTCGATAACACGCCACCAGGCCGGCAATGATGCCGAACAGCGACGCCTTGACGCACGAGATGATCACCTCGGGGACCCCGGTCAGCAAGGTGATTCCCGCCGCAAATGCGCCGGGGTTGACATCCTGCACGAAGACCGAGAACACGTAGCCGCCAACGATTCCGATGATGACGACCAGACTGTTGAGCAATAGCGCGACCAACCCGGCGGCAAGCATCCGGGGCGTCACCAGGCGCTGGACCGGGTTGATGCCCAGCACCTCCATCGCGTCGATCTCTTCACGGATGGTTCGTGAGCCGAGGTCCGCACACATCGCCGTCGCACCCGCACCGGCCACGATCAACACCGTCACTAGCGGGCCGACCTGGGTGACTGCGCCGAATGCCGCACCGGCACCGCTGAGGTCCGCGGCACCCAATTCCCGCAACAGAATGTTGAGGATGAAGCTGATCAAGACGGTGAACGGAATGGCCACCAGGAATGTCGGAGCCAACGCAACGCGCGCGATGAACCACGACTGGTCC
>DATAZN010000062.1:0-3053 GCA_036272035.1 Mycobacterium sp.
CCCTCGGCGACCTCGCGGGCGATGTTGGGCCCGGCCAGGATGCCGGCGGGGTGGCCGGGCAATACTTCGTCGACGATCTGCGACATCCGCATGTTGGTGCCTTGTTCGAGGCCCTTGACCAACGAAACAACCGGTACCCACGGCCGCAATTCCGCGGCCAGCTCGGTGAGCACACCGCGGAACCCGTGCGACGGCACGCCCATCACGACGACGTCGGCAGTTCCGGCCGCCTCGGCGAAGTCGGTGGTGGCACGCAGGCTTTCGGACAGCTCGTGGTCCTTGCCAAGGTATTTGGTGTTGCGGTGATTCTCGTTGATGTCCTTGGCGGTCTCTTCCGAACGCACCCATTGCAGCGTCGGCCCGCGGCGCGCACAGATGGACGCAACGGTGGTGCCCCAAGAACCGCCTCCCAAAACGACGACGTTCGGTTCGCGCGTAGCTGCCATGCCGATCAGCGTATTGCCGCCGCCGGATCTTTACCGGCGGTTGGGGAGAAGAGTTGTGCCTAAGATTATCCGGCCAGCGCCGTCTTCTGGTCGACGCGGCCGAACACCATGCCCTCGGTGATCCGGTCGAACCGGTAGTCGATGGCGTCGGCGTAGTAGTTCTGTCGAACGTTCCACGGCCGCTTGATCCCAGATTTCGGCAGCGCGTGCGGCGCGCGCAGCACATAGCCGGCCTGGATGTCCCACGCCGGCTTTTCCGGCATCGGCTCACCGGCCAAATGCGGGTAGGCGTGGGTGTAGCCGTGAGACTTCATGTGAGCCAACAGCTTTGCCGTCGCACGGGCGGTCATGTCGGCGCGCAGCGTCCACGAGGCGTTGGTGTATCCGACGCACCAGAACAGATTCGGCACTTCCTCCAACATGTGGGCCTTGTAGGCGAAGCGGTCCTGCGGCTTGATCTCGGCGCCGTCCATCGACACCACCACCCCACCCAGGGCCTGCAGTTGCAGACCGGTAGCGGTCACGATGATGTCGGCATCCAGATGCTCGCCCGACTTCAAAGCGATTCCGGTGGAATCGAAGTGGGCGATCTGGTCGGTGACCACCTCGGCACGGCCATCGCCGATCGCGACGTAGAGGTCGGCATCGGGGATCAGGCACAGCCGCTGGTCCCATGGGTTGTAGCGCGGCTTGAAGTGGGTGTCGACGTCGTAGCCCTCGGGCAGGTAGCGCACCGCGATCTGGCGGATCCACCACTTCACGAAGCCCGGCGTCTTGCGGGCCAACACCCAGATCACGCCTTCCAGTAGCGCATTAGTCTGCCGGACGATCGAGTGGGACATCTTGCGCGGCAGCAATTTTCGCAGCAAATTTATTGGCCCGCTGGCCTTGGCGGCCGAGAACAGATAGGTCGGCGAACGCTGCAGCATGGTCACCTTAAAAGCCTTCTCGGCCAGCGACGGGATCAGTGACATCGCTGTGGCGCCGCTGCCGATGACCACCACCTTCTTGCCTTGGTAGTTGAGATTTTCGGGCCAGTGCTGCGGATGAACAATCGAGCCGTCGAACTCGTTGAGGCCAGGGAAGTCCGGGGTGTAGCCCTCGTCGTAGTTGTAGTAGCCGGACCCGAAGAACAGGAAGCGGCCGCGGTAGGTCTTTTCGACCCCGTCCTGCTCGGCGGTGACGGTCCAGGTGTCGTTCGAGGAGTTCCAGTCCGCCGAGCGGACGTGGGTGTTGAACCGGATGTGCTGATCGATGCCGTACTTGTGCGCGGTGGCGTTCAGGTACTCGCGAATGTGCTCGCCGTCGGCCACCCGTTCTGGGCCGGTCCACGGCTCCCACGGGAAGCACAGGGTGAAGATGCTGCTGTCCGAGCGCACACCCGGGTAGCGGAACAGGTCCCAGGTGCCACCGATCTGCTCGCGTCGCTCCAAGACGACGTAGCTGGTCCCGGGATTGCGCTCGGTGATGCGGTGAGCCGCGCCCAGGCCCGAGATGCCCGCGCCGACGATGATGACGTCGACGTCTGTCGCTTCGGATGGCGTCGCGGTCATCGATGCACCTCACTTCGGGGCGGGCTGTTACCTACGTCACCAGATTAGGCACCGACTGGTTGATCGGGCGAGGGGTTGCCGATTATGAGGGCTGAAGGAGAACATCGATATGAAGTGGTGCGCAAAAGTCGATGAGCCACGTTTGATCAGCGGGGCTGGCGAAGATACGCGCGTGCGAGGTGTCTTGAGCGAACGCGCCAGCGCACCGGTCGCAGAAGAACACGTAAGCCTTGGCGTTGTTGCAGAGTCGCGACATCCACACGATGCCGTCCAGACCGCACCCGTGCGCGGCTTCGGCCCATTTGACCGTCGCCGGATAGGTGGAGGCGGGGCTCGACGTGACATCCCCGGGGCCGACGCCGAGCTGTCGTAACTTGATGCCATGCAGGACAGCGAGGCGCAGGTCGCTGGTGACCTCGAGGAGACCGAGCGCCTTGCGGGAGTAGTTGTCCCAGAGCAGGTTGCCCCCTTCCACCGGGATGTCGTGCAGCAGGCTCTCGGCGATGGCCGCTTCTTCGGTGTCGGCGGCGTAGAGGATCGGCACCACGGGCCGGCCGAAGAAGCCGAACCGGGTCGGTGTGCCCGGGCCGGGGTTGAACACCGTGGGCGGACGAGTGTTGGTAAACACGCGATACAGCCGGTGGCCCTTGGGCAAGGTTTCGATGGCTGGCTTGAACGGGTTCGGTGGTCCTTTCACCACGAGACGGCCAGCGCGTCGGCCGCCACATCGACAACTCGGTCCGGATCCGCTGCGAGGTGGTCGACGGGTCGATCACCGTCGAAGTAGGTAGTCGGCGAGCAGAGCCACTGCACGAGGCCCGCTTCCGACCAGTCGTTGGCAGTTGCCGTCTCGCGCAGGCGGGCTATTACTTCGAGGGGCTGCCCGTCCGGCCCGAACTGAAACGCGGGGTAGACGAGGCTGTTGCCTTGCCGCACGGCGACGAGCGCGTTGTCACGGTGTGCAGTGGCTGCGAAGTTACGTGGAGCACGTGATCGCGATCCCATTCGTTTGCCGGCCTCGGTGCTGGTCAACATCCCAAACTCTTGCTCGATC
>DATAZN010000063.1:0-6802 GCA_036272035.1 Mycobacterium sp.
GCTGGACAAGCACCCCGATCGGGTCGTCGAGAAGGCGATCGTCGGCATGATCCCCCACAACAAGCTCGGCCGCCAGATCAAGCGCAAGCTGCACGTCTACGCCGGTCCGCAGCATCCGCACGCTGCTCAGCAGCCGACTCCATACGAGATCAAGCAGGTGGCCCAATGACAGAGACCGCAGGAGCTGAGACCGCAGGAACTGAGACCGAGGTCGTGGTCGAAGAAATCGTCGAGACCGCTGAGCCCGTCGAGGCCGCAGCGCCGGCCTCGCGGGAGGACATCGTCATCGAGCGTCCGATCCAGACCGTCGGCCGCCGCAAGGAAGCTGTGGTGCGGGTCCGGTTGGTCCCCGGCACCGGCAAGTTCGACCTCGACGGCCGCAGCCTGGAGGCCTACTTCCCGAACAAGGTGCACCAGCAGCTGATCAAGGCACCGCTGGTCACCGTCGACCGGGCGGAAAGTTTCGACATCTTCGCCCACCTCCACGGTGGCGGCCCGTCCGGCCAGGCCGGCGCGCTGCGCCTGGCGATCTCGCGGGCATTGATCGTGGTCCAGCCCGAGGACCGGCCCGCGCTGAAGAAGGCCGGCTTCCTGACCCGTGACCCGCGTGCCACCGAGCGCAAGAAGTACGGCCTGAAGAAGGCCCGTAAGGCGCCGCAGTACAGCAAGCGCTGATCCAGGCGGCGATCACGGCCGCGTACCGGTTGGGTGGCACTCCGGCCAATCCTTATGTCGTGGGTGTGCGCGGTCACCAACTGTGAGAGGTTTGACCGCATGGGTCGATTATTCGGCACTGACGGCGTCCGCGGGGTCGCCAATCGTGAGCTCACCGCTGAGCTCGCGTTGGCCCTCGGCGCCGCAGCCGCACGGCGGCTGACCAGGCCGAACAGCGGGCGGCGACGCGTCGCGGTGATCGGTCGCGACCCCCGTGCCAGCGGCGAGATGCTGGAAGCCGCCGTGATCGCAGGCCTGACCAGTGAGGGCGTCGACGCGCTGCGGGCCGGTGTGCTGCCGACCCCGGCGGTGGCCTACCTGACCCACGCCTACGACGCGGACTTCGGCGTGATGATCTCGGCGTCGCACAACCCGATGCCCGACAACGGCATCAAGATCTTCGGGCCGGGCGGGCACAAGCTCGACGACGCGACCGAAGACCAGATCGAGGATCTCGTCGCGACCGGGCCGGGGTTGCGTCCCGTCGGCGCGGGAATCGGCCGGGTGATCGACGCCGAGGATGCGCTGGACCGTTACCTCCGGCAGGTCGGCAAGGCCAGCACCGTCCAACTCCACGGGCTGACCGTGGTGGTCGACTGCGCGCACGGCGCCGCCTCGGCGGCCGCACCGCGTGCCTACCGCGCCGCCGGTGCGCGCGTCATCGCGATCAACGCCGAACCCAACGGCCTGAACATCAACGACCGCTGCGGCTCGACGCATCTGGACGTGCTGCGCTCGGCGGTCCTGCACCACGGCGCCGACCTCGGTCTGGCACACGACGGCGATGCCGACCGGTGCCTGGCCATCGATGCCGCCGGTGAGATTGTCGACGGCGACGCGATCATGGTGATCCTCGCGCTGGCGATGCAGGAGGCCGGCGAGCTGGCCGGCAACACGCTGGTCGCCACTGTGATGAGCAATCTCGGGCTGCACCTGGCGATGCGGGCGGCCGGAGTCGAGGTTCGCACCACCAGCGTCGGTGACCGATATGTGTTGGAAGAGCTGCGATCTGGTCCGTTCAGCCTCGGTGGCGAGCAGTCCGGGCACATCGTGTTGCCCACGTTGTCCACCACCGGTGATGGTATTCTGACCGGCCTGCGGCTGATGTCGCGCGTGGCCCAGACCGGCGAATCGCTGGCCAGCCTTGCCTCGGCGATGCACACCCTGCCGCAGGTGCTGATCAACGTCGGGGTCGCCGACAAGGTCGCTGCCGTTGCCGCGCCGTCGGTGCGCGACGCGGTTCAGCAGGCCGAAGACGAACTGGGCGACACCGGTCGAATTCTGTTGCGCCCCTCGGGAACCGAACAGATGATCCGGGTCATGGTGGAAGCCGACGACGAGCACGTCGCTCACCGGCTCGCCGCCCACGTCGCGGATACGGTACGCGCCACACACTAGGTGGAACCGTCGGGCGACGCGTCGCGTCGAACCCGTTATGGCACAACGAGACGCATTCGTCGACGCTGCAGCGGTGCACGCCGTTGCGGACCGATTCGACGACGCAGCACATCTCATCGACGGCGCGGTGCGCACCCACTTCGGCACGTTGACCTTCGACGGCACCACGTCCGGGCGCGCATACATCGGTCAGGGTGATGCACTGCGGTTTGCGCTGCATCGGCTCGCCGGCGAGCTCACGCAATGGGCGCGGGCCAGTATGGAGGTCGGGGCCGCCCTGCGGTCCAGTGCTAATCGCTACGCCGACGCCGACCAACTCGCCGCCGCACGGATCGGCTGACAAATGGCCGACCGGTTCGATGTCAGCGCGCGGTTGGCCGAGGGCAGGCCCGCGGTCGAGCACACCCAGACCTACGTCGACGCATGCCATCAGCTGGGCTATCAGCAGCCCGACCTCACCGCGCACACGTCACAGATTTGGGACTGGTACGACTCCGAGGTCGGGCTTGACCTACGGATACTCGACGACGACACCGGCGCGCTACGTGCCGCGGTGAACGCGATCGAGGAAGCGCTGTGGGTGCAGCGCACCCAGGTCACCGAACTCGCGGCCGCATGGAGAGGTTCGGGCGCGGACACCGCGATGCGGTTTCTCCAGCGCCACTGCGATGTCGCTGCCGAGGTGGCCGCACATGTTGGCGCTGCTGCTGAGCACTATGCTGCCCTGCGCGACGACGTCTGGAAGTCGGTCGACGGCAAGGTCGCAAACGCGGTCGCCATCGATGAGCGCCGAGCAGCGGAGCGGTCGTCCTGGCTGGCCGCTTGCCACTCCGTCACGGCGGGGACGGGGGACCGGTCGACGGCCGAAGAGGTGATCCGGCAGCAGGTTAAACCTTATGTGGACAACGACATTCGCAACGACTGGCTCGCCGCGATGGGCTCTGGCTCGGCGTCGGTGGCGGCGTCCTACGACGAGGCCATCCACGCGTTGGCGTCGACGTCCGACGTGCGTTTCGATATTCCGGGCGACCTCGGCCCAAGTTGGCAACCGGCCTTCGAGGCGCGCCCAGTCGCCGAGGCGACGCCGACGACGGCCCTGCCGGTCGAGCCGGCGCCGACCGTGCCTGCCGCGGCGCCGGCTATCCGGCCACCGATAAGTGCAGAGCCGCAGACGCTTTCGACGGACGGGCCCGACGATGTGATATCGACGCCACCCGAATTTGCGGCCCCGCTGGGCGATGCGAGCGGGTTGTCCGCCGGTGCAGGCAATCTCGGCGGACTTGGCGGTGCCGCGGGCGGCATTGGTGGTGTCGTCGGAAGCATCGTCGACAGCATCGGCAGCATTCTCGGCTCATTGGCCGGCGGGCTCGGCGATGGCTCCGGGTCTGGCGATTCGCTGACCGGTGACCCCTTAGACCTGGATGACGCCGACAGGCAGGAAGACGCAGACACCGACGATAAGGCTGAGCCGGTCAGCGTCGACGACGCCACCGCAGCCGAACAGCCTGCCGATCCGATCGCCGAAAAATCGCCGACGACAAGCGATTCCGTGGCCGAGCCGGTCGGGCAGCCACTCGATCTGTCACCTCCTGCCGCGCCACCGGCTGATCTGCCCGCATCGGCTGCCGCGCCTGAGGGATCGACACCGTGCGAGATCGCCGAGGATGAACTACCTCAAGCAGGGCAGTGACGCCAACGCTCAGCCCTTGAGCAGGGCGACAAACTTCTCTTCGGGGCTTAGCGGCGCGGCCTCGTCTCCCATCGGGATGGTCTTCGGAAGTTGGACGTCGGGGTCGGCGAAGTCGCGATATGTCTTGTCGCCGCTCAGCGCATACAACAGGTAGCCGGTCAGCAGCGCACGGGTCGCCTTCTGTGTCTTGCGGTCCGGGGCGCCCAGGCCGAACGTCGTCGTCAACCGACGACCCTCGGCCAGCCCGGTGGGCTGCGCTTTGGCGACGATGCGCAGCGTCGCGGTGTCCCAAGCTCGCCAGAGTTCAATAGCGTTGGAGCGCAATGTTTTTGCGGATCCTGGCGCACTGAACACCACGCCCGGCACGTTGAGCGCTGAGGCCGGTTGCTCGGCCGGCGGGTTGGTGATGGCGGGGTAAAGGGCGGCAACCGCTTGGGGCTTGGCCTTCATCCCGGCGGCCGCGAACACCGCTGCCGAGCCGCCGAAGCCGTGACCGATCACGCCGAGTTTGCCCGGATGCACGCTGATTTGGCCCGGCCCGAGTCGCACTCCTGCGGCGATATCGAGCGCGGTGCCCAAGTCGAAGGCCAGGTTCAACACCGACGGCGCCACTCCACGCTCGGTGTCGGGTGCCGCCGCGACGATGCCCCACGACGCCAGGTGCTCCAGTAGGCCCGTATAGCGCGCGACTCCGGTGAGCCAGTCGTGGCCGAAAGCCACGCCGGGCAAGTTGAAACCGGAACCGGGCGTGTAAACCACACCGGGTAATCCCGCGAAGGCCAAGTCGCCGCGCAGAACTCGGTGTGGCCCACGTCGCGCGAGGGCGCCGACGAGCTTGCTGGTCTTTGCCACCCGTTGACGGTAGCGCACGTCAGCACCGGCCTGATTGCCTTGCCGCGCTGGCGCACCAGCCGATATCAAGCTGATTGACAGCAAGCCGCCAGTAAACACGCCCAGAAGCGACGTCTCAGCGGGCGGACGAAGTGGTACGACGGTGCCATGAATATGAAACGAATCGCAGCCGCGACCGCCATCACCGCGGGCTTGGGTCTTGCCGGTATCGGCACGGCGAACCTGGCCGAAGCCCAGCCGACCGCCCCGTTGCCCGATTACCACTGGTGTCCCGGACAGTCCTTTGACCCAGCGTGGGGCCACAACTGGGACATGGGCCGCTGTCACGACGACAACTACTTCGACGGCGAACCGCATGACGGCGGACACTGGCACGGTATGGGCCCGTGGCGTCAGTGAGCCGGCCAACGATCCACTAAGTGCAGCCGTCCCGCTCGGGGCGGCTGCACTATTTGGTGGATACTTCGCAGACCAGAGCACTTACACCGTCGTCAACGCCGGTCGCGCCTGGTATTGCATCCCATTCAATACCAAAGTTATTCACAGGAACTCATAAGAAGTTTTGCGGTCTGAGGGTTTAGCTGGACCTGCCCGGGTGGTACGAAGAACGGGTGATAAACATCAAACGAATCGCAGCCGCGACCGCCATCGCCTCGGGTCTTGGACTTGCTGGCGTGGGCGCGGCGAGCATCGCTGAGGCCCAGCCGATGGCCCCGCTCCCCGACTACCACTGGTGTCCGGGACAGTTCTGGGACCCGGGCTGGGGTAACAACTGGGACGGCGGTCGCTGCCACGACGACGGCTACTTCGACGGCGAACCCCGCGACCAGGGTCACTGGCACGGCAACGGCCCGTGGCAGGAGGGCCCGGGCGGCTGGAACAACGGCAACAACGGCCCGGGCTGGAACAACGGCCCCGGCTGGGATAACCACGGCCCGGGTGGCCCCGGCTGGGATAACCACGGCCAGGGTGGCCCCGGCTGGTGAGCCGGTAGTCACCACTCTCGAATAAATCGATAAGATAGCTGACCTCTCGCAGGTCAGCAGCGTGCAGCCGTCCCAGTTGGGGCGGCTGCACTGCCATGTCGAGACCCTGTGTGGGCGTCTCGGGCCGCCAGACTGCACTACCCTGGTGGGCTATGTGCGGAATCGTCGGCTACGTCGGGCATCAGCCTGCCCTTGACGTTGTCGTCGACGCACTGCGTCGGATGGAGTACCGCGGCTACGACTCGTCGGGCGTAGCGCTGGTCGACGGAAACGGAAAGCTGACGGTCCGTCGGCGCGCCGGCCGGTTGGCCAACCTGGAGACCGCGCTCGCCGAGACCGACCCCGCAGCGTTGGTCGGCAGCACTGGCCTGGGCCACACGCGCTGGGCCACGCATGGACGTCCCACCGACCGCAACGCTCACCCACACCGCGACGCGGCGGGCAAGATCGCCATCGTCCACAACGGCATCATCGAGAACTACGCGACTCTGCGCCACGAGCTCGAGGCAGCCGGTGTCGAGTTTGCCAGCGACACCGACACCGAGGTGGCTGTCCACCTGGTCGCCCACGAGTACCACCACGGCGAGACGGCGGGCGATTTCACCGCTTCGGTGCTGGCCGTACTGCGCCGCCTCGAGGGCCACTTCACCGTGGTGTTCGCCAACGCCGACGAGCCCGGGACCATCGTCGCGGCGCGCCGGTCCACGCCGTTGGTCGTCGGCATCGGCGACGGCGAGATGTTCGTCGGCTCCGACGTCGCCGCCTTCATCGGACACACCCGCGAGGCGGTCGAGCTCGGCCAGGACCAGGCCGTCGCGATCACCGCCGACAGCTACCGGATCACCGACTTCCACGGCAACGAGGACGTCGAATACCGCGAATTTCATATCGACTGGGACCTGGACGCCGCCGAAAAGGGCGGCTACGAGTACTTCATGCTCAAGGAGATCGCCGAGCAGCCCACCGCGGTAGCCGACACTCTGGTCGGGCACTTCGTGGACGGCCGCATCGTGCTGGATGAGCAACGGCTCTCCGATCAGGAACTGCGCGAGATCGACAAGGTTTTCGTCGTTGCCTGTGGCACCGCTTACCACTCCGGGCTGCTGGCCAAATACGCGATTGAGCACTGGACCCGGCTGCCCGTCGAGGTGGAGCTGGCCAG
>DATAZN010000064.1:0-12759 GCA_036272035.1 Mycobacterium sp.
GTCACGTTCCTGGCCGCCGCCGTGCTGTACTTCCTGGCCATCGGCCAGGTGAAGGGGTTCGCGTTCACCCTGGGGCTCACGACGGCGCTGGACACCGTCGTGGTGTTCCTGGTGACCTGGCCGCTGCTATACCTGGCGGGCAACTCGAAGACGCTGGCAAAGCCGGCGTACAACGGTCTGGGCGCGGTCCAGCAGGTCGCGCGCGAGCGGCGGGCCGCGACCGCCGGGGCCTACTCGACGGGACGGGGGTAGCGAGATGGCGGACACGACCGGCACCGACGACACGACTGCCGTCGAAATCGGCACGGACACCGCAAGAGTGGTCCGCCCGAGCGGAGATGACACCGGTTCTTTGCCGCACCACGGCTTCCTGTCGCGCCTCTACACCGGTACTGGCGCGTTCGAGGTCATCGGTCGTCGCCGGCTGTGGTACGGGATCAGCGGGGTGATCGTCGGGATCGCGATCGCCAGCATCCTGATCCGCGGATTCACCTTCGGCATCGACTTCAAGGGCGGCACCACGATGTCGTTCCAGCGCGGCGATGCGACCGTCAGCCAGGTCGAGCAGGTCTTCCGGGAAACGCTGGGCCACGACCCGGAAGCCGTGGTCATCGTCGGCAGCGGCTCGTCGGCAACCGTGCAGATTCGGTCGGAGACGTTGCCCAACGACAAGACCGAAAAGCTTCGCAACGCGCTGTTCGACAAGTACCACCCCAAGGGCGCCGACGGTCAGCCCAGCAAGCTGGCCATCTCTGACTCGGCGGTGTCCTCGACGTGGGGCGGGCAGATCACCAAGAAGGCGGTCATCGCCTTAGTGGTCTTCCTGGTGCTGGTCAGCCTGTACATCACCGTCCGGTACGAGCGCTACATGGCGATCTCCGCGCTGACGACGATGGTCTTCGACCTGACCGTCACCGCCGGGATCTACTCGCTGGTGGGCTTCGAAGTCACCCCGGCCACCGTCATCGGCCTGCTGACAATTCTGGGTTTCTCGCTGTACGACACCGTGATCGTCTTCGACAAGGTCGAGGAGAACACCCACGCCTTCCAGCACACCACCCGGCGTACCTTCGCCGAAGAGGCCAACCTGGCGGTCAACCAGACATTCATGCGGTCGATCAACACCAGCCTGATCTCGACGCTGCCGGTCCTGGCGTTGATGGTGGTGGCCGTGTGGCTGCTCGGCGTGGGCACGCTCAAGGACCTGGCGCTCGTGCAGCTGGTCGGCATCGTCGTCGGCACCTACTCGTCGATCTTTTTCGCCACCCCGCTGCTGGTCACGCTGCGTGAGCGCACCGAGTTGGTGCGCACGCACACCCGCCGGGTGATCAGGCGCCGCGGTCCGGAAGCAGGAAAGGCTCCGGACAAGGGCCGGGCCCGCGCCGAGTCGGACGATGAGGACGGGTCCACCGAGCGGGCGAGCGCGTCGTTGGCGGCCACCGGTGAGGCAGCGCCGAGCAAGCCGGCCCCGGGCGCGCGACCGGCACGGCAGTCCGCCGGCCGCCATTCGCGTCCGACCGGCAAACAGAACAAACGCTAGCCCGATGATTGCCTGGCGTCGGCGGGCAGCGGTCAGCTGGCTGGTGGTCATACTTGCGACAGCCGGGCCAGGCGTGTTGACGGCGTGCTCCGGAAGCGCCGCCGGACAGGTCGACTACATCGTCGACGGCGCGCTGGACACCTACAACACCAACACGGTCGGCGGCGCGGCGTCGGCGGGAGCGCAGGCCTTCGCGCGCACGCTGACCGGATTCGGTTACCACGGCCCCGACGGCCAGGTCGTGGCCGACCACGACTTCGGCACGATCTCGATAGTCGGCGGCTCGCCGCTGGTGCTCGACTACCAGATCGCCGACAATGCGATCTACTCCGACGGCAAGCCGGCCACCTGCGACGACCTGGTGTTGACGTGGGCGGCGCAGTCCGGCCGGTTTCCCGGCTTCGAGGCCGCCAGCCAGGCCGGCTACGTCGACATCACCTCGGTCGACTGCCAACCGGGGCAGAAGAAGGCGCGGGTGACGTTCGCCCCGGACCGCAACATCGTCGACTACAACCAGCTGTTCACCGCGACCGCGATTCTGCCGTCGCACGTCATCGCCGAGGAGTTGGGCGTCGACGTGACGGGTGCGCTGCTGGGCAACAACCAACCGGTCATCGCGCGCATCGCGCAGCTGTGGAACACCACCTGGAACCTCAAGCCGGGCACGGATTCGGGCGCGATCGCCAAGCATTTCCCGTCGTCAGGGCCGTACAAGATCGAATCGGTGCTGGACGGCGGCGCAGTGGTTCTCGTCGCCAACGAGCGCTGGTGGGGCGGCAAGCCGATGACCAAGCGCATCACGGTGTGGCCGCAGAAAGCCGACATCCAGGACCGGGTCAACGCCAAGAGCGCAGATGTCGTCGACGTCGCGGCCGGCTCCTCGGGGGCGCTGGCCACACCCGACAATTACCGCCGCACCGATGCGCCGTCGGACGGCATCGAGCAGCTGATTTTCGCGCCGCGCGGACCGCTCGTGGACATCGCGGCCCGCCGCGCACTGGCCTCCTGCACTCCGCGTGATGTGATCGCGCGGGACGCCGCGGCGCCGATCGCCAACGCGCGGCTGCACACCACAGTCGACGACGCCATCGGTCAGGCCGAAAACGTCCCTGAGGCAGGCCAGTTCATCAAATCGAACCCCGACGCGGCGCGCGTGGCGCTGGCCGGGAAGCCGCTGGCGGTGAAAATCGGCTATCGGGGGCCCAACGCGCGACTGGCCGCCATCGTCGGTGCGATCGCCAAGGGCTGCGGTCCGGCCGGTATCACCGTCTCCGACGTCACCTCGGATTCCGTCGGCCCACAGGCGCTCAAGGACGGCGCCATCGACGTGCTGCTGGCCAGCACCGGCGGCGCCACCGGCAGCGGATCGACGGGGTCGTCGGCCATCGACGCCTACGCCCTGCACACCGGCAACGGAAACAACTTGTCCGGCTACACCAACGGTCAGATCGACGGCATCATCGGCGCGTTGGCGGTGTCGGCCGACCCCGCTGACCTGGTCCGGCTGCTGGCTGAGAGCGCGCCGGTGCTGTGGGCCGGAATGCCGACGTTGCCGCTGTATCGCCAGCAGCGCACCTTGTTGGCGTCGAAGAAGATGTATGCCGTCGGCGCCAACCCCAGCCGGTGGGGTGCCGGCTGGAACATGGACCGATGGGTCCTGGTGCGGTGAGCGCGACCGAGCGCGACTCGGCAGCTGAGCTGATCGCGTCGCTGACCCGGCAGGTCGCCGATTTCCCTACGGCGGGAATCCAGTTCAAAGACTTGACTCCGGTACTCGCCGACCGCCGCGGGCTGGCCGCGGTGACCGACGCACTGGCCGACGTTGCATCCGGCGCTGACCTGATCGCCGGTATCGACGCGCGTGGGTTTCTGATCGGTGGAGCGGTCGCGACCCGGCTCGGCACCGGTGTACTGGCGATCCGCAAGGGCGGAAAGCTGCCGCCGCCGGTACACACCGAGCACTACCAGCTCGAGTACGGCACCGCGAGCCTGGAACTTCCCGCCGACGGGATCGAATTGACCGGCCGCCGCGTTGTCATCGTGGATGACGTGCTGGCCACCGGTGGCACGCTGGCGGCGGCGCACCGGCTGCTCGAGCAGTGCGGCGCGCAGGTGACAACCGCGGCGGTGGTCATCGAATTGGCTGGGTTGGGCGGCCGTGAGCAGGTCGCGCCGTTGCCGGTGCACAGCGTCGCGGTTCTCTAGCGCACAGCGCGGCGGGCTATATCCTTGAGGCTTCGGAGGTGACGAACGTGGCGGACGATAAGGGCACGGCGATTCAGCCGCCCACCGAGCCGCTGCAGCTCGCCGAAATCGCGCCATCGGGTGAGCCCGGTATCGGTCTGAAGGCTCCCAGTAGTGCCTCGCGCCGCGTGCGCGCCCGGCTTGCGCGACGGATGACCGCTCAGCGCAGCACGCTCAGCCCGGTGCTCGAGCCGCTGGTGGCGGTGCACCGCGAGGTCTACCCGAAGGCCGACCTGACGTTGTTGCAGCGGGCCTACGAAGTGGCCGAGCAGCGGCACGCGACCCAGCTACGGCATTCCGGCGACCCTTACATCACTCATCCGCTCGCGGTGGCCAACATTCTCGCCGAGCTGGGCATGGACACCATCACGTTGGTGGCCGCCCTGCTGCATGACACCGTCGAGGACACCGGTTACAGCCTGGAGGCCTTGTCGCAGGACTTCGGCGACGAGGTCGGCCACCTCGTCGACGGGGTGACCAAGCTGGACCGAGTGGTGCTGGGCAGCGCCGCCGAGGGCGAGACGATCCGCAAGATGATCACCGCGATGGCGCGCGACCCGCGGGTACTGGTGATCAAGGTGGCCGACCGGCTGCACAACATGCGGACCATGCGCTTCCTTCCGCCGGAGAAACAGGCTCGCAAAGCCCGCGAAACGCTGGAAGTCATTGCCCCACTTGCACACCGGCTGGGTATGGCCACGGTCAAGTGGGAGTTGGAGGATCTGTCGTTCGCGATCCTGCATCCCAAGAAGTACGAGGAGATCGTGCGACTGGTCGCCGGCCGGGCGCCGTCGCGTGACACTTACCTGGCCAAGGTTCGCGCCGAGATCATCGCGATGCTCACCGGATCGAAGATCAACGCGGTAGTGGAGGGACGACCCAAGCACTACTGGTCGATCTACCAGAAGATGATCGTCAAGGGCCGCGACTTCGACGATATCCACGACCTGGTGGGCATCCGGATCCTCTGCGACGAGACCCGGGACTGTTATGCCGCTGTCGGCGTGGTGCATTCGCTGTGGCAGCCGATGGCGGGCCGATTCAAGGACTACATCGCCCAGCCGCGTTACGGGGTGTACCAGTCGCTGCACACGACCGTGGTAGGGCCGGAGGGCAAACCGCTGGAGGTGCAGATCCGGACCAGCGACATGCACCGCACCGCGGAGTACGGCATCGCCTCGCATTGGCGTTACAAAGAAACCAAGGGCCGCAACGGCGTGCCGCATTTGCATGCCGCCGCCGAGATTGATGACATGGCGTGGATGCGTCAACTCCTCGATTGGCAGCGAGAGGCCGCCGACCCCGGTGAGTTCCTGGAATCGCTGCGTTACGACCTTGCGGTACAAGAGATCTTCGTGTTCACCCCGAAGGGAGACGTGATCACGCTGCCCACCGGCTCCACCCCGGTGGACTTCGCCTACGCCGTGCACACCGAGGTGGGTCACCGCTGCATCGGCGCCAGGGTCAACGGTCGGCTGGTCGCGCTGGAGCGCAAGCTGGAAAACGGCGAAGTCGTCGAGGTCTTCACCTCGAAAGCCACCACCGCGGGGCCGTCGCGGGACTGGCAGCAGTTCGTGGTGTCCCCGCGCGCCAAAACCAAGATCCGCCAGTGGTTTGCCAAGGAGCGCCGCGAGGAGGCGCTCGAGACCGGCAAAGACGCGATCACCCGCGAAGTACGTCGCGGCGGACTTCCGTTGCAGCGCTTGGTGAATGGCGGATCGATGGCTGCACTGGCCAACGAGCTGCACTACGCCGATGTGTCGGCGCTGTACACCGCGGTCGGTGAGGGGCACGTCTCCGCCAAGCATGTGGTGCAACGTCTGCTGGCCGAGCTCGGCGGCATCGACCAGGCCGAGGAGGATCTGGCCGAGCGCTCGACACCGACGTCGGTCCCGCGCCGTCCGCGCAGCGACGATGTCGGGGTGTCTGTGCCGGGCGCTCCGGGCGTTCTGACCAAGTTGGCCAAGTGCTGCACGCCGGTACCAGGCGACGAGATCCTGGGTTTCGTCACCCGCGGCGGGGGAGTCAGCGTGCACCGCACCGACTGCACCAATGCCACGTCGCTGCAGCAGCAAGCCGAGCGGATCATCGAGGTGCACTGGGCGCCGTCACCGTCGTCGGTGTTCCTGGTGGCCATTCAGGTCGAGGCGCTCGACCGGCACCGGCTGCTGTCCGACGTGACGCGGGTGCTGGCCGACGAGCGGGTGAACATCCTGTCGGCATCGGTGACCACCTCCGCCGGCGACCGAGTGGCGATCAGCCGCTTCACTTTTGAGATGGGCGACCCCAAACATCTGGGGCACCTGCTCGATGTGGTCCGCAATGTCGAAGGCGTCTACGATGTCTACCGGGTGACGTCAGCGGCCTAGGCGGCCCAACAGATGCCGTCAGAAAGCGAGCATTGGGGCGTGGCCGGACAGCGGGCGCTGGTCATGGGCGCCAGCGGCAACGTCGGCGCCTGCGTCACCCGCCATCTTGTGGCCGGTGGCGCCGACGTTCGGGTCCTGTTGCGAAAGTCAAGCTCCACCAAAGGAATTGACGGCCTAGACGTCGAGCGGCGCTACGGCGATCTCTTCGACACCGCGGAGGTCACCGCCGCCATATCGGATCGTGACGTTGTCTACTACTGCGTCGTCGACACCAGGGCGGAGTTGAGAGATCCCGCTCCACTGTTCAAGACCAACGTCGAAGGTCTGCGCAACGTCCTCGACGTGGCGGTGCGGGCGAACCTGCAGCGGTTCGTATTCCTAAGCACCATCGGCACGATTGCCGTTGGCAGAAACGGTGAGACGGTCGACGAAGATACCCCGTTCAACTGGGCCGATCAGGCCGGCAGCTACATCGAGTCGCGGCGCTCGGCCGAGCACCTGGTGCTGTCCTACGTCGCCGAGCATGGGCTGCCCGCCGTGGTGACCAATGTGTCGAATCCCTACGGGCCGCCCGATTGGCAACCGCGCCAAGGGATGTTCGTCAAGCTCGCAGCGCAGGGCAAAATGCCGTTCTATGTTCGCGGCGTCGGGTCGGAGGTGGTCGGCATCGACGACGTCGCGCAGGCGCTGTTGTTGGCGGCGCAACGAGGACGAATCGGTGAGCGCTACATCATTTCTGAGCGCTACATGACCCAACGTGACCTGGTCACCACTGCCGCGCAGGCCGTCGGTGCGCGGCCGCCGCGGCCGGGGATCCCGATGGCGGTGATGTACGGATTTGCCCGACTGTCCGACGCCGTCGGATCGCTGATGCGCCGCGACTTCCCGATCAGCATGCAGAGCGCCCGACTTGTGGAACTAACCTCACCGGCCAGTCACGCCAAGGCCACTCGCGAACTTGGCTGGCATCCCACGCCGACCGAAGACTCCATTCGGCGGGCGGCGCGCAGCTACCTCGAGCGCTCGCTCTAGCTCAGTCTCGACGTGCCGCCGTGATGTTGACTTCGTTAGCGGGGGCACCGTCGTCACCACCGCCGGCGACACCGCCCGCCGCGATCTTGTCGAGCACGGCCAGGCCCGCTTGGTTGATCGTGCCGAACACGGTGTAGGCGGGCGGCAGTAGTGAATCGCGGTAGACCATGAAGAATTGGCTGCCGTTGGTACCGGGTCCGGAGTTGGCCATTGCCAGTGTGCCTCTGGGATACACGACGGGTTGTTTGAGCGCCGGATCGCCGGCCGGGTACTGATCGGTCGGGTACTCGTCGGCGAACTGATAGCCCGGTCCGCCGGTGCCGTCACCCTTGGGGTCGCCGCACTGCAACACCGACAAGGCACGCGACGTGGTCAGCCGATGGCATTCGGTGTTGTCGAAGTACGCCCCCTCGGCGAGGGTAACGAAACTGTTGACGGTGCAGGGTGATTCGTTGTTAGCCAGTTGCAGGCCGATTCGGCCACGGTCGGTGACGACGGTCAGCCCGACCTGAGCGGGATCGGCCGAGGACTTGCCGGTGGGCGGCGCGGGGGCCGCTTTGGCGGGCGCGTCGCTGGACCGCGGGTATTGACAGTTGGCTCCCACCGCGGCGGATGGGATGAAGGGCGGCAGATGCGGGCCGATCACCGCGGGGACCGGGGCAAGAGTGGACGTCGCCGCGGCACTAGATGACGTCGTGACGGCGGTGTTGCCCGGGGTGTGGTGGGTGCATGACGTGGCTGTCACTGCCAAGGCGAGCATCCCGAGCGCGGCTGCGATTCGCGTGCGTCTCATCGTCATAAGTCCAGCTGTGCCGACGTGATGGTGACTTCGGTAGCGGGCGGGCCGTCCGCCCCGCCACCGGCGACGCCGCCCTTGGCGATCTTGTCCAGGGTCGCCAGCCCGTCCTGCTGAATCTTGCCGAAGATGGTGTATGCGGGCGGCAGCAGAGTGTCTTTGTACACCAGAAAGAACTGGCTGCCGTTGGTACCGGGTCCGGCGTTGGCCATAGCCAGTGTCCCCCTGGGATATACGACGGGTTGCTTGAGCGCCGGATCGCCGGCCGGATACTGGTCGGTCGGGTATTCGTTGGGAAACTGATAACCCGGGCCGCCCGTGCCGTCGGCGCTCGGGTCACCGCACTGCAGTATCGACGATGAGTTCCCGGTGGTGAGCCGGTGGCACTTAGTGCCGTCGAAGAACTTCTGCTGCGCAAGACTGGCGAAACTGTTGACGGTGCAAGGCGATTCGTTGTTCGCAAGCAGCAGGCCGATATGACCCTGATTGGTGACCATGCTGACGCTGACCTGTGCCGGATCGGTGGGCACCTTGCCTTGCCTGGGCGGGTTCACCTGCTTGGCGGCCGGCTCGGGCGAAGGCGTGTATTGGCAGTTGGAACCCAGATCCGCGATCGGCTTGAAGGCCGGTAACGGCGCCCCCGACACCGGGCCCGGCGTGGCGGTGGTCGACGAGCTGCCGCCTGCCGATGCTTGCTTGTTGTTGTGGTCCTGGTTGGTCCGGACGACGGTGAACACGATCGCGGCGATGACGACCGCCGCCGCGACCGCACCTCCGACGATGGCCACGGTCCGACGACGACGAGCCTGCTGGGCGCGGCGTTCCAGCTGCCGCTGCAGTTTGCGCTTGGCATTCGCACGTCGCTGTTCGTTGGTCGGCACCGCCGATATCCCTCCATGATCGCGGGCTTGGTCAGGACGAGTGTGCCAGCTCACGCACAATAAGGGTGGCGCGACCCGTCCACGATCGTTCGGATGGGAAACTGGAGTTCGTGTTGATCACCGGATTTCCCGCCGGGTTGCTGCAGTGCAACTGCTACGTGCTGGCACCGCACCCCGGAGCCGACGCCATTGTCGTCGACCCAGGCCAGCGAGCGATGGGCCAGCTGCGCCGGATCCTGGACAAGAATCGGCTGACGCCGGCGGCTGTGCTGCTCACCCACGGACACATCGACCACATCTGGTCGGCGCAGAAAGTGGCCGACACCTACGGTTGCCCCGCCTACATCCATCCCGAGGACAGGTTCATGCTGACCGATCCGATCAAGGACTTCGGGCCGAAGTTGGGTCAGTTGCTGCTCGCCGCGATCTTTCGCGAGCCCAAGCAGGTGGTCGAACTGGATCGGGACGGCGACAAGATCGACCTGGCCGGGATCAGCGTCACCGTCGATCACACCCCGGGCCACACCCGCGGTTCGGTGGTGTTCCGGGCCAGCGGCGCGAAAGATGCGAAAGATGTGGTGTTCACCGGCGACACGCTGTTCGAACGCTCGGTAGGCCGCACCGATCTGTTCGGCGGTAGCGGCCGCGACCTGCTCCGCTCGATCGTCGGCAAGCTGTTGGTCCTCGACGACAAGACGGTGGTGCTACCTGGGCACGGCAACTCGACCACCATCGGCGCCGAACGGCAGTTCAATCCCTACATCGAGGGGCTCAGCCCGTGAGCGCCGGCGACGATAAACCGGGCAGTGCGATCCGGATGGGGCAGGAGGAGCGGCGCCGTTGACCGAGTTTTCATCGTTTTCGGGCCCGAAGGGCATTCCGGACTACATCCCGCCGGATTCGGCGCGATTCGTGGCCGTCCGCTCGGCGTTGCTGGACTCCGCTCGTCGGGCCGGGTACAGCGACATCGAGCTGCCGATCTTCGAGGACACCGCGCTGTTTGCCCGCGGCGTGGGCGAGTCCACCGACGTGGTGTCCAAGGAGATGTATACCTTCACCGACCGTGGTGACCGCTCGGTGACACTTCGGCCTGAGGGCACCGCCGGGGTCGTGCGCGCGGTGATCGAGCATGGTCTAGACCATGGCGCGCTACCGGTCAAGCTGTGTTACGCGGGCCCGTTCTTTCGCTACGAGCGTCCCCAGGCCGGCCGTTACCGCCAGCTACAGCAAGTCGGTGTCGAGGCTATCGGCGTCGACGATCCCGCACTGGACGCCGAGGTCATCGCGGTCGCCGACGCCGGTTTCCGCTCGCTCGGCCTCGATGGTTTCCGGTTGGAGATCACCTCGTTGGGCGATGACAGCTGCCGACCGCAGTATCGGGAATTGCTGCAGGACTTCCTGTTTCAGCTCGACCTTGACGAGGAAACGCGGAAGCGTGCCGAGATCAACCCGCTGCGGGTGCTCGACGACAAGCGGCCGGAAGTCAAGGCAATGACGGCCGATGCCCCGGTGATGCTCGATCACCTTTCCGACGTGGGCAAGCAGCATTTCGAGACCGTACTGGCCCACCTGGACGGAATGGGCGTGCCCTACGTCATCAACCCGCGGATGGTTCGCGGGCTGGACTACTACACCAAGACCACCTTCGAATTCGTGCACGACGGGCTGGGTGCCCAGTCGGGTATCGGCGGCGGCGGACGCTACGACGGTCTGATGCATCAGCTTGGCGGACAGGACCTTTCGGGCATCGGTTTCGGCCTCGGTGTCGACCGCACGCTGCTGGCGTTGCAGGCTGAAGGTAGAGAGATCGGGCAGACTGCCCGGTGCGAGGTATTCGGGGCGCCGCTGGGCGAACAGGCCAAACTGCGGCTGGCGGTGCTGGCCGGGCAGTTGCGGGCGGCCGGTGTGCGGGTGGACCTGTCCTACGGCGATCGCAGCCTCAAGGCCGCGATGCGGGCGGCCGACAGATCCGCTGCCCGGGTGGCGCTGGTGGCCGGAGACCGCGACATCGATGCGGGAACGATCGGGGTCAAGGACCTGACGACGGGGGAGCAGGTCGATGTAGCGACTGATTCCGTTGTCGGCGAAGTCCTTTCACGCTTGAACTCGTAATTAACTGCGGCAACAGGAGCCGCAGCGGGGAAGGCTGTGGCTTTGTGCCCGCCTCGCAGCGACAACAGCACTGATGTCGTAGTGGCATGTCAGGTGTTGTCGCTGCGAGGCGGGCACATCGACGTATTCCAAGGTGTTTGGGACAGCTGAGGTCGCCGTCAGGATCGGCTGTGCTTGACCTGGTTGAACGGAACGCCGCGGTCGGCGGCATGTTCGCGTGGGAATCCCAGGATCCGTTCGCCAATTACGTTGCGCGCCATCTCAGTTGTACCGCCGCCGAGTGCAGCGGTTTGTCGGGACAGATAGCGCTCGCCGACGAACATCAAGTCGGCGGGTTCGTCCACCACGCCCGCGCTACCGGCGATCGCCAGTGCGGTGTCGATCTCGAGCGCCACTTCCTCGGCCTGGAAAAGCCGGATCAGCGTGCCGCCGGTCGGGTGGAGTGATCCGTCCAGCACGCCGTGGTAGACGTGGTTGATCAACTGCTCCCACACTGCGCGATGGGTCAGCGCCCGGCCGGCAGCCTCGCGAGCACGTTGGTTGCCGACCAGCCCGGCCGCGCGCAGCATCGCGTGATAATCGGGGGGTTGTTCCTGATTGTTCTCCGCGCCGCTGCCGCTGGCGAACTCCGAGCCGCCGCCGACGGCACGTCGCTCGTGGTGCAGTTGACGCGTTGCCACATCCCAGCCCTTGTCGACTTCGCCGACCACGTCGTCGTCGCCGAGTTCCAGGTCGTCGAAGAACTCCTCGCAGAATTCGGTCGATCCGTTGACTTGTTTGATTCGGCGCAGCGTGATGCCGGGGCTGTCCAGGCGGACGAGGAACATCGTCAGCCCTTCGTGCTTGGGCACGTCCCAGTTCGTTCTGGCCAGCAGTAGTCCGTAATCGGCGGCGAAGGCGCCGGTGCTCCATGTCTTGGCGCCGTTGACGATCCACTTGTCACCGCGCCGCTCGGCGCGGGTGATCACACCGGCCAGGTCCGAGCCGCCGCTGGGCTCCGATAGCAACTGGACGAGCACCTCGTCGCCGCGCAGCGCCGCCGAAATGTGTTGCCGTTTCTGTTCTTCGCTGCCGATATCGAGGATCGTCGGGCAGCAGATCGTGAAGGTCGGAACATTCAGAATCAGCGGCAGCTCGTAGCAGGCGCTTTCGTCGTCGAACGCCTTCTGATACGCGATGTCCAGGCCGAGCCCGCCGTACTCGGTGGGAAAGCAGATCCCGCCGAAGCCGCCGTCGTGGAGCTGTCGTTGTAACTGGCGGACGTGCTGCCAGGACTCCTGTTCGCCGCGGTCGGCGTATGGCGGATTGTTCGGGTCGGCGATGCGCGGCATGTTCTCGGCCAGCCAGGCGCGGGCCCGCTCGGCGAACTCTGCCACCGATTCCGTCATATGGCACCTTCCGAGAGTTCCATTAACGCAAACCGGTAATGACATTACCAGTAGGGCCGGCGAGCGGTGCGGCTCGTCGGAGGATCAGATCTTCAAATACCCTTTGTCGGCGGGAATTTGAGCCGCGGTGAGCAGTGACGAGGCGTCGCCGGCCAGCCACACCACGATGTCGGAGACGAGGTCGGGTGCGGCCAGTGATTCGGTCGGAAGTGCGCCCGGAGAGAAGCTGTGAATGTAGCCCGGGTGGTCCTGGAACACCTTGTACATCGAGACGTCGTTGCCCATCGGCGTATCGGTGCCGTACGGGTGCACGGAGTTGACCCGGATGCCGAACTCACCGAGCTCGACGGCCAGGGAGTTGGTCAGCCCGACCACGCCGAACTTACTGGCACAGTAA
>DATAZN010000065.1:0-6602 GCA_036272035.1 Mycobacterium sp.
TGCGCGACCACGATCCGGTGCACCACGTCGTACCGGCGCACAAGCCCCAGGACGACTACTACGTGCTGACCCGGCACGCCGATATCTGGGCGGCAGCGCGCGACCACGAGACTTTCTCGTCGGCGAAAGGGCTGACCGTCAACTACGGCGATCTGGAAATGATTGGGCTAAAGGACAATCCACCGTTCGTGATGCAAGACCCACCAGTGCACACCGAGTTCCGCAAGCTGGTGTCACGCGGATTCACGCCGCGCCAGGTGGAGGCGGTGGAGCCCAAGGTGCGCGAGTTCGTCGTCGAGCGCATCGAGCAGCTGCTCGCCAACGGTGGCGGCGACATCGTCGCCGAACTATTCAAGCCGCTGCCGTCGATGGTGGTCGCGCACTACCTCGGAGTGCCCGAGGAGGATTGGACACAGTTCGACGGCTGGACCCAGGCGATTGTGGCGGCCAACACCGCCGACGGCGGCGTTGCCGGGGCCCTGGAAACCGTCGGCGACGCGGTCGGGTCGATGATGGCCTACTTCACCCAGCTGATCGAGCGGCGCCGAACCGACCGCGAGGACGACACCATCTCGCATCTGGTCGCCGCCGGGGTCGGAGCCGACGGCGACATCGCCGGGGTCCTATCGATATTGGGCTTCACGTTCACCATGGTCACTGGCGGCAACGACACCGTGACCGGGATGCTGGGCGGGTCGATGCCGCTACTCCAACAACGGCCTGATCAGCGGCGTCTGCTCGCCGAGGACCCAGACCTGATCTCTGGCGCCGTCGACGAGTTCTTGCGGCTCACCTCGCCGGCGCAGGCATTGGCGCGTACCGTCACTCGCGATGTGATCATCGGCGACATCACCGTACCGGCCGGTCGCCGGGTGTTGCTGGTCTATGGCTCGGGAAACCGTGACGAGCGCCAATTCGGCCCGGACGCAGGCGAACTCGACGTCACCCGCTGCCCGCGCAACATCCTGACCTTCAGTCACGGCGCACACCACTGCCTGGGTGCCGCCGCGGCCCGAATGCAGTCGCGGATCGCATTGACCGAATTGCTCTCGCGCTGCCCCGATTTCGAGGTCGACGAGTCCGGCATCGTCTGGGCCGGCGGCAGCTATGTGCGACGCCCGCTATCGGTCCCGTTCCGGGTCACCTCGTAGATGGCCAACGACTGGCTCGCGGAGCGTCGCACCGAGGTGGCCGCCGACCGCATCCTCGACGCCGCCGAGGAGTTGTTCACCCGCCACGATCCCGGCTCGGTGGGCATGAACGAGATCGCCAAGGCCGCAGGGTGTTCCCGCGCGACGCTGTACCGCTATTTCGAGAACCGTGAGGCGTTGCGCACCGCCTACGTGGCCCGCGAAACCCATCGGCTCTCCGAGTCGATCGACGTCGATGGGATCGAGGACCCGCGGGAACGACTAGTCGTCGGCATCGTCACCACGCTTCGCCTGGTCCGCGAAAGCCCGGCGCTGTCAGCCTGGTTCGCGACGACCGCTCCGCCACTGGGCGCCGAGTTGGCCGAGCAGTCCGACGTGATCGCCGCATTGGCGACCGCATTCGTCACCTCGCTCGGCGACGACCACCCCGCTAACGTTGCGGGACGCGGCCGCTGGCTGGTCCGGGTGATCACGTCGCTGCTGATTTTCCCCGGTCATGACGAAGCCGACGAGCGGGCGATGCTCACCGAGTTCGTCGCCCCGGTCGTGGTGCCCTCCGATCAGGTCAGCCGCGCACCCGGGTGAAACGGTGTAGCAGCCAGGCCGGCGGAATGGTGATCACCGTCGTCGCCACGAACAGCCCGGCCATCGAACCGGTGTAGACATGATCCTGCATGATGTAGACCATCGCGAATTCCATGGTCACCAAATGGATCAAGAAGATCTCGTAGGAGATCTCGCCGAGCCACACCATGGGCCGACTCGCCAGTAAGCGGCAATACAGGCCCTCGTTGCCGAGCGCCAGCGGCGCTACCGCCAGCCCGGCGATCACCGCGTAGAACACCGCTTTGTACACCGCTTGGGACAGGCCAAGGGGCGACGTCGTCGCGTCCCCCGCTATCGGTGTGGAGGCGATGAAGTAGCAGATGATGGCGAGCGGCAACGCGACGAACGCATAACAGCGCACGCCCATCCTTTGCAACACCGTCAGGCTCATGCCGGCCACAAACCAGATCAGGTAGGTGGGCAGCCACAGCCGGGCCCCATTGGGAATCGACGTGGTGAGGTGAACCCCGACCAACCAGGCCGGAGAGATCAGCGCCAGCACACCGAGCGCGAAGAGCAACAGCTTTGGGCGCCACTGCCGTCGGCACAGGACCACCAACAGCAGGTAGGCCAGCAGCGGAAGGACCACGTAGAACGCGGCTTCCACGGCCAGGCTCCACATCTGGGTCAGACCCTGATGCAGATATCCCCGCATGTAGTTGAACGTGTAGATCTGTGTCAACGTCAGGTTTCGGAACAACCCGACCCAGGTGTGGCCGAAATTGGGTCCCGCATGCCGGAAGTGATAGATGCCGTACGCGATCAAGACCGTGACGACGTAGGCGGGCATGATGCGCCGCACCCGGTGCCAGGCATAGCGACGGATCGACGGCTCCGGGCGGTCCGTCGCGGCGGACTTCACCCAGGGCCGGAACAACAGAAAACCCGACAGCACGAAGAAGATCGGGACGCCCATCTCCATCCGCGAACACACCAGGCCGAAATACCCCTCGATGTACTTGCCCGTTGTGTAGGCCGCGTGGGTGGCCACCACAAGTAGGGCTGCGACGGCGCGGATACCGGTCAACGACGCGACCCGATCCGGCCCGGCGACCTGTTCGAGTCCGCCCTGGGCCGCGGTGTCGGCCTGGGTCATCCCTTGCGTTCCCGCCTCGGTGCGCCACCACCGCCGCGACGGTTTTTCTCTGCAGCCCGATCCGGCTGGAGGTTGATCAGTACACCGGAAATGCGGGTCTTCTCAAGCGCTTTCAACGTCGCATGGGGCAACTTGGCCGGCAGCTCCACCAGCGAGAAGTCCGGCTTGATCGTGATGTGGCCGAAATCGCTGCGGTGCAAGCCGCCTTCGTTGGCTATGGCACCGACGATCGCGCCCGGTCCGATCTTGTGACGCTTGCCGACCGCGATGCGATAGGTGGCGAACCCTTTTTTGGGACCGTCGCCCGCGCCACGGGTAGGCCTGTCGGCCCGGTCGGGACGCTCTTTGGACCGGCGTTCGGGCGGCGGCTCCGTCAACAGGAAGGCTTCGCCGTTCCGCGACTGCAACGCCAGCGCCGCCGCGATGTCGGCCATCGGGACGTCGTTGTCGCGCTCGTAATCCGCGACCAGACGACGGAACAGTTCAAGGCCGGACGCTGCGAGACTGTCGGTGATGGAGTCGGCGAATTTCGCCACCCGCTGTGCGTTGACGTCGTCGACGCTGGGCAGTTGAGCTTCGGTGAGCTTTTGCCGGGTCGCCTTCTCGATCGACTTGAGCAGGTGGCGTTCCCGCGGCGACACGAAAAGCAGGGCCGACCCCGACCGCCCCGCCCGGCCGGTACGCCCGATCCGGTGCACGTACGACTCGTTGTCGTGCGGAATGTCGTAGTTGAGCACATGCGATATCCGCTCGACGTCCAGCCCGCGGGCCGCGACATCGGTGGCGACCAGAATGTCGATTCCTTTGCTGCCACCCTTTTTGAGGGCAGCAATGGTCCGCTCACGCACGGCCTGCGGGATGTCGCCGTTGATGGCCGCTGCGGAAAAGCCCCGGGCGCGCAGCTTTTCGGCTACCTCTTCGGTGGCCTGCTTGGTACGGACGAAGATGATCATCGCCTCGAACTGCTCGACTTCTAGCACCCGGGTCAGCGCGTCCATCTTGCGCGGACCGGCCACCTGGATGTAGCGCTGCGTAATGTTCTCGGCGGTGGCAGTTTTCGCCTCGACCTTGACTTCGGTCGGGTCGTGTAGATATTTGGCGGTGAGCTTGCGGATCGCCGGCGGCATTGTCGCGGAGAACAGCGCCACCTGCTTGTACTCCGGGGTGTCGGCCAGGATCCGCTCGACGTCTTCGGCGAAGCCCATCGCCAGCATCTCGTCGGCCTCGTCGAGCACCAGGTAGTCCACCCGGGACAGGTCCAGCGTCCCGCGCTCGAGATGGTCGATCACGCGGCCCGGCGTGCCGACCACCACCTGCGCGCCGCGCTTCAGTCCGGACAGCTGCACGGTGTACGACGACCCGCCGTAGATCGGCAGCACGTTGATCTGAGGCAGGTGGGCGCCGTACCGGCTGAACGCCTCGGCCACCTGGAGCGCCAGCTCCCGCGTCGGCGCCAGCACCAGCGCCTGCGTGGCTTTGCTGCTGGTGTCGATCTTCGACAGGATCGGGACAGCGAAAGCGGCCGTCTTGCCGGTACCGGTCTGCGCCAGCCCCACCACATCTGACCCCGCCATCAGGGCCGGGATCGTCGCCGCCTGTATCGCGGAGGGGGTTTCATAGCCGACGTCAACGAGCGCCTGCAGCACCGACGGGTGAATCTGCAGGTCGCCGAAAGTCACCGTGCCATCATCTTGGGAGTCCATTTCGATACGAAGTTTAATGGGCAACTGCCGCTCGGCCATGCCTGCCGCGTCAATTGGGCTGGTCAAGGTACGGTGCGGCGTTGTGTGGACACGACAGTGCAGTCTGGGCGGCGTTGGCCTGTGGACCGGGCTGGCCGCTGCCGCACTGCTCACCGCGACACTGAGCGGGTGCGGATCAGGGGATTCGACCGTCGCCAAGACACCGCAGCCCACTACCCATCCGACCGCTGCACCCCACTCGGCCGCACCACCGACGGTTCCAACCGCCGCACCGACCAGCCCCGGGCCGGTCGACCCGTGCGCGGTCAATTTGGCCGATCCCGCGATAGCGCGCGGGGTGTCCGAGCTGCCGAACGACCCGCGCAGCCAGCAGCCGTGGAATCCCGAACCGCTGGCCGGCAACTTCAACCAGTGCGCGCAGCTGTCCGCGGTGATCGTCAAGGCCAACACGAACGCCGAGAGCCCCAACACCAGAGCGGTGCTGTTTCATCTCGGCAAGCTCATTCCGCCCCGAGGCGTGCCCGACACCTACGGGTTCAACGGGCTCGACAACTCGCAGTGCACCGGCGACACGGTGGCGCTGAGCTACTCCGGCGGGATCGGGTTGCCCAGCGTGGTGAAGTTCCGCTGGAACGGCAACGGGGTGGAGCTGATCGCCAACGCCGGAGCCTGATGTCGGCATAGCCGCCTACAGTGGCTGCTGTGTTCATGGCAGGCGACAGCGTCATCTACAGCGCGTCGGATCTCGCATCCGCCGCGCGCTGTGAATACGCCCTGCTGCGGGAATTCGACGCGAAACTCGGCTGGGGTCAACGCGTCAGCGTCACGGACGAATTGCTGGAGCGCACCGCATCTCTCGGTGACGAGCACGAGCAACGCCGACTCGACCAATTGCGCGACGAACACAGCGACGTCGCCGTCATCGGCCGTCCCTTCCCTTTCACCATTGAGAACATCACCGCGGCCGCGGCGCAGACCCGCCGGGCCATCGACCGCGGTGCTCCGGTGATCTACCAGGCCGCGATGTTCGACGGCCGCTTTGTCGGGTTCGCCGACTTCCTGGTGCGCCGCGACGGCCAATACCAGGTTTCTGACACCAAGCTGGCCCGCTCGGCGAAGGTCACCGCGCTGCTTCAGATCGCGGCCTACGCCGATACGTTGAGCCACGCCGGCCTCCCGGTGGCCCAGGAGGCCGAACTGGTCCTCGGCAACGGCACCGCGGTCAATTACCGCGTCGATGAGCTGATTCCGGTGTACCGCGAGCAGCGCGCGCGATTGCAAAACCTGCTCGACAACCACTACGCCGGCAGCGTACCGGTGCGCTGGGAAGACGAAAACGTCCGGGCATGCTTTCGGTGCCCGGTCTGCGAGGAGCAGGTGCGTGCGGCCGACGACCTGTTGCTGGTCGCTGGCATGCGAGTTACGCAGCGCGCCAAGCTGCGCGATGCGGGCATCACCACGCTGGACGAGCTGGCCAACCACTCCGGACCGGTCGACAACGTTTCGGCCCGCTCGTTGGCCAAACTGGTCGCGCAGGCCAACTTGCAGGTCCGCCAACGCGAGGCCGGCACACCGCAATTCGAGGTCGCCGATCCGCAGCCGCTGACAATGCTGCCCAACCCCGATGAGGGCGATCTGTTTTTTGACTTCGAGGGTGACCCACTCTGGACGGCCGACGGCGTCGACTGGGGCCTGGAGTATCTGTTCGGGGTTCTCGAAGGCGGCAAGTCGCGCGCCTTCCACCCGCTGTGGGCGCATGACCGCCCCGCTGAGCGCAAGGCACTGATCGACTTCTTGGCGCTGGTGACCAAGCGGCGCAAGCGGTTTCCCAATATGCACGTCTACCACTACGCCGCCTACGAGAAGACGGCGCTGCTGCGTCTGGCCGGTCGCCACGGCGTCGGCGAAGACGACGTCGACGACTTGCTGCGCAGCGGGACGCTGGTCGACCTGTATCCGATTGTGCGCAAGAGCATTCGGACCGGGAGCGAGTCGCTCAGCCTGAAGGCCCTGGAACCGCTGTACATGGGTTCGCAGCTGCGTTCC
>DATAZN010000066.1:0-3914 GCA_036272035.1 Mycobacterium sp.
GTTCGATGATGCCGAACCAGACCTCGACCAAGGTCATCCACGACGCCGAGGTTGGTGTGAAGTGCACGTGCACCCGTGGGTTTGCGGCGAGCCAGTCGCGGATCTCGACACGCTTGTGGGCGGCGTAGTTGTCCATCACCAGATGCAGCTCACCAGTCGGGTAGGTCCGTGCGACCTGCTCGCAGAAGGCCAGGAACTCCTGGTGGCGATGGCGGGGTTTGCAGGCAGCGGTGACCTTGCCGGTGGCGATCTCGAGTGCTGCGAACAGGGTCGTGGTGCCGTGTCGGCGGTAGTCGTGTGTTCAGCTCGCGGCGCGTCCGGGCTGCATCGGCAGCGTCGACGCGGTCCGGTCCAAGGCCTGGATCTGCGATTTCTCGTCCACGCACAACACGATCGCGTTCTCCGGAGGAGCGAGATACAGCCCGACAGAATCAACGCAAGTCGGTGACCTTGGCGACCAGCTGCGGGTCGGTGGAGAATTTGAACGTCTCACACCGCCACGGAGCAACCCCGTAGGCTTTCCACGCCCGCGCCACCGTCGCGTGATCGATCTTCAATCGCTCCGCCAGCAGCCGGCTCGACCAATGCGTCACACCGAGCTTGACCGGCGGCGGGCGCAGCGTCGCCGCGATCACTGCCCGATGATCAATGACTCGAGGCCGCCCCGGCCGGGCTGATCGACCAGCCCGGCCATGCCCGAACGCTCATACCGGGACCGCCACCCGATCACCGTCGGCCGTGACACCCCGACCCGCTCGGCGATCTCGGTATGACTAACACCGTCCGCCGCGAGCAACACAATGCGAGCCCGTGCGGCCATCCCCGCCGGGCGCGGTCGAGGCCCGCGTCAACGCCGAAAGCCGCTCCCGATCACCATCACACAAACCCAACGGCGCCGCACGCATACGGCAGTATCCCGCCACCTATCGTCAAGTTACTTCAGCGACACACCACTAGGCCAGCTATTGGACCGTCGCGATCAGGTAATGGCTGGTGGTGCGGAAGCCCGTGTCGGACTCGTTGCCGTTTTCAAGAATCTCAAGCAGTTCTGTGCGCAACGCCTGCCCGTCGCCATGCTGGTCTATCGCCGCAAGAGCACTGACCGCGAGTGGGTGCGAGCGCGAACCCAGCTCGAAATACAGCGCCGCGGATGTAGCGGTAATCGTCAACATCTCCCGGGCGACGGTGACCCGAAGCTCGTGAGGGGCGAACAGTTCCGCGATCGCGGCCTCGTCATGCCAGGCAAACGGCCCGGGCCCGGGTCCGAAGCCGAGAACGTCGCGGACCGCGGAGGCCATGCGCTGGCTCATCTCGATGACCGCGCCGCCGGGCAGCCAAGCGCTGAACAGGATCCGACCGCCCGGGGCCAGGACACGCGCAAACTCGGTCGCGGCCACGCGGGGGTCGGGGGCGAAGATCACCCCGAACGAGGACAACACGACATCCGCCCCGGCGTCTTCGATCGGTAGCTGCGCTGCGGTGCCGGCCACGAACTCAGCGTCAAGGCCCAGAACGGCGGCCTGCTCACGCGCGAGCCCCAACAACCGGGCCGCCGGGTCGACCCCGATCACCGTCGCGCCGCGAGCCGCCGCGGCCAGGGCCGCGCTGCCGGTGCCGCAGCCGACGTCCACCACCCGTTCGCCGGCCCCGACCTCGGCGATCTCAACCAGCCGACGGGCCGCGGGCAGGAGATCGGCCGCGGTGTGCTCGTAGTGCCCGACGCCCCAATCCAGTGGGACGGAGATGGTGCTAGCGGTGGCGGGTCCGATGTTGTTCAACCGTGCTGCTCCTTCGTCGTCACTGGTTCTCTCCACACCCTGCGGGACGCCGATTGCGAAGAGCTTGCAGCCCCGGACCTACCGACAGCGACGTCGACGGGCAGCTACCGGCCTCGGCGCCGCCTATCACCACATCGCGACCTGCACGAACCGCCGCCGATCATGTGGCTCGGGTCGGCGAAACCCCGCGAAGACGTGGGTGGAAAGAGTCGATATTGCCCGAAGGGCGCGGTGCGCTCGACGGCCAGCCGGGTGCCTGTCTAGGGAGACCAGCTACCAGGTTCCGAAGGAAACCAGCGTCGCCGGCTTCAACGGCACCTGGGGCCGGCTGAGCGGCAAATAGGTGAGCGATCGGCGGATATTCCTGGGTGGTTAGGTGAGTTGGCCTCGAATCTTCGCGGCTTCGTCGTATTGACTCGCGGCCTCCTGTTCCCGGCCTAGTCCGGCAAGCCGGTGGGCGAGGTTGCTCAATGAATCTGCCAACGCGGGCAGGTGGATGTCAGGATCTTGGCGTGCGAGAATTCGGCGGATCGCGACGACTTCCCTGGCACAGCTCAATGTCTCCTGGGTGCGACCAGCAGATCCAGCGCGATAGCTAGGGAATTGACAGATAATGCCAATGCGGGTTGGTGGACTGCTGGCGCGGACGCCGCGAGTCGGCGCCAGAGTCGGGTGGCTTCCTCGATGGAGCTCAGGGCATCGGTGTGCCGACCGGATTTCAGCAGGGCAGCAGCGAGGTTGCCCAGCGACGACGCGAGCTTTGCCGGATAGAGGTCGGGACCGTGCTCGGCGAAGCGGCGGCTGTATCGCGCCGCTTCCCTGCTGTGGGCCGCGGCCTCGGGGTGCATGCCGAGTTCACTGAACTGTCGGCTCAGGGCAGTCACCGCTGAGACCAGGTCAGGCAGATGTGCATCGGGGGCCAAGCGAGTCAGATTGCGCAGGATGCGCGCTGCCTCCTTGGTATACGTGAGCGCTTCGGTGCTCCGGGCAAAGCCGGCGAGCTGGCGGGCAAGTGTCATGCATGAGTGCCGCGGCAAGGTGCCTCATGTACGCACGGTTTTGCTGGGCGAGGCGGCGGAGAGAGCGATCAAGGGGAGACGTTCGCGGGATGCGGTGCAACCGGGGGGATAAGTGGTCGGCCGCATCCCGCGAACCCACCTTCCGTCCTCCCGAAAGAACGGTCAGTGGCTAGGGTTTCAAACGACACCACGGCGGGATGGTTGCGGTCACCGCCGCGCGCCCCTGACCTCGGCTGACGCGTGAATGCATACGGGCGGACACCGCGGTCACCGCGCCTTGATCCACAGTCTTGCTGCCTGCGAAGAAGGAGTGAGCGGTGGTCATCGAGCGTGCCCGGGGCGGCTACGGCGACATCAGGACTGTGCCTGAGAGTCACCAAAGGGGCACGCGTCGTAACCCCGACTCGGCAACGTCGTTCGAACAAGAAGGCTTACCAGCAGCGGATTTGGGGGTGGCGGGTGCATGAGGTGTGCCAGCGACCCCCGTGCACGGAGCGTGTTCTCGTTCGCGCTGACCGATTCGACCTCACCGGTGTCCCGAATGCCGGTCAAGATCTACGGAAATAAGGTTTAGGGGGAGTTGATGGCTCACACGACGAGCCCTGGCAGCGCACGGGGGGTGCGTCTGGCCGCCGCTGTGTCCTTGGCTTTGACATTGGCGACAGTGATGGCGGGCTGTGGTAGTACGGCTCCGGCGCCGCCGACCGCCCGGGTCGAGCGCGGGCAGGTGTCGACGAAGGTTTCGGCCTCGGGCGCGCTGGCCGCTGTGAGTTCGCAGAACCTCGGGTTCGCCAAGGCGGCGCAGTTGATCGAGCTGGGCGTCAAGGTGGGTGACACGGTGCGCGCCGGGCAGGTGCTGGCCCGGGAGGACCCGTTCTCCTTCCAGCAGATCGTCAACCAGCAGGCGGCCCAGCTCAACCAGCAGGTGGCGTTGCTGGACAAGGCGGTTCGGTCGCCGCTGGTGCACGGTGACGGTCGCAGCGTTGATCAGCTGAAGCGGATCTACGACGCCACCAAGGACAGCGGCGACGCGCTGCACTCCAAGGACCAGAACGCGGTCTTCCGCGCGCGGCAGGCCCTGAACTTCGCCCAGCAGCAGCTCCGGCAGGCACGGGCG
>DATAZN010000067.1:0-11972 GCA_036272035.1 Mycobacterium sp.
GCGCCGTCATCCGCTCCGTCACCCCCTCGGATCGCCAGAGGTGGCTGGCTCGCCAACGAATCGCCGCTGCCGGCAAATCCGATCGGGTGCGCATCGATCTGTGCGATTATCGCGACATCGACGGACACTACGACGCCGTGATTTCGGTGGAGATGGTCGAGGCCGTGGGTCATCGCTCATGGCCGGATTTCCTGAGCACCCTGGGCCGGCTGGTCAAACCCGGCGGACACGTGGTGATCCAGGCGATCACCATGCCACACGCGGACATGCTCGCCACCCGTAACAGCCAGACCTGGATCCAGAAGTACATCTTCCCCGGCGGACAGATTCCGTCAGCCAAAGCTCTGCTCGCAATCACGCAGCGGGACAGCACATTACGCTTGTTCGACATGATCTCGCTGGGCGACCACTATGCGGAAACACTGCGGCTCTGGCGGGAGCGATTTATGCAACGCCGAAAGACGTTGTCGCACGTCGGCTTCGACGAGATCTTCGCGCGGATGTGGGAGCTGTACCTGGCGGACCGGGAGGCCGGATTCCGGTCGGGCAACCTCAACGTCTATCAGTGGACGTTCGTCAACCAAGCCGCGCCATGATCGTCGACTTCGCCGTCGTCTCGGCCGCGTCGGTTGCGGCGCTGCTTGTGGTGCACACGATCACCTTCGCCATCGGCCACCGCATCGGCCGCTACAACGTCGTCGACGTCGCCTGGGGACTGGGCTTCATCGCGGTCGCTGCCATCGCCGCGGTTCTCGGCACCGGCGACCCGGCCCGCCGGTGGCTGTTGCTGACGCTGGTCGCGATCTGGGGTCTACGGCTGAGCGGATACGTCTTCCGACGGTCAGCCTTGCAGGGCGAGGACCCGCGCTATACCGACCTGCTGCGCGACGCCACCATCGGCCAGATTCTGGCCAAGGTGTTCGTGCTGCAGGGCTTCGCCACCTGGTTCATCTCGCTGCCGTTGCAACTCTCCGCGGTCGCCGGGCCCACCCCACGGCCTTGGCTGGCCGCCACCCTGGCCGGCGTGCTGGTGTGGTTGACGGGTGTCTTCTTCGAAGCCGTCGGCGACCATCAACTACGGGTATTCAAGGCCGACCCGAGCCATCGCGGTCGACTGATGGACCGCGGGCTGTGGGCCTGGACGCGTCACCCAAACTACTTCGGCGACGCGTCCGTGTGGTGGGGACTGTGGCTGATCACTCTTACCGCGTGGTGGTCAGTGGCCACGGTGCTCTCTCCGGTGCTGATGACGTATTTCCTGGTTCACGCCACCGGAGCCCGGCTCACCGAGAAGTACATGCGTGGCCGTCCGGGCTTCAGCGAATACCAGCAACGGACATCGTTTTTCATTCCGCGTCCGCCCCGATCGGCGCGATCATGACGACCGCGGTTGCTGAGCGGATAGGCTACCGACCGATGATCGAAGCAAGACACGGTAGCGAGCTGGATTCATTGCTGCGGCGGGTGGCGCGGCACGACGCCGATGCGTTCGCTGCGCTCTACGACCACACCAGGGCCCGGGTCTACGGGTTGATCACCCGCGTGCTGCGCGACTCCGGCTACAGCGAGGAAACCACGCAGGAGGTCTACCTGGAGGTGTGGCGGACCGCCGAGGCGTACGACTCCGCCAAGGGCTCCGCGTTGGCCTGGCTGATGACGATGGCGCATCGCCGCGCTATCGACCGGGTGCGTCACGAGCAATCCGCCGGCCAGCGGGAGTCGCGGTACGGCGCGGCCACCGTCGAACGGCCCGGCGATCTGGTCGCCGATTCGGCGATCGCCGCTGACGAGCGCCGCCGGGTGGCGGCCTGCTTGGACTCGCTGACCGACGTGCAACGGCAGTGCATCGAGTTGGCCTACTACGGCGGATTGACGTACGTCGAAGTCTCACAGCGCTTGTCGGCCAACCTGTCGACGATCAAGTCGCGGATGCGTGACGCATTGCGCGGCCTCCGCGGCTGTCTGGGGGTGACATGACCGAGCCGAACCCATTCGAACTGCTCGAGCTGGCGACGCCTTACGCGCTGAACGCCATCTCCGACAGCGAACGCGTGGCCATTGACCGGCAACTCGCCGCGGCGCCGACCACGGTTGCCGGTGCCTTCAACGACGAGGTGCGCGCCGTGCGTGAGACGATGGCTGTGATCTCAGCGGCGACGGCTGCCGAACCACCGGACCGGTTGCGCGCCGCGGTGCTGGCCGGCGCGCAGACCGACACGGCCCGCCGGTCTCGTTGGCGCACAGCCGTATTGGCTGCGGCCGCGGCGATCGTGGTGGCGTTGGCCGCCTTTGGCGCCGGAGTCGCGCTGCGACCACCGCCCACACCGGCCACGGCCGAGCAGATCATGGCGGCACCCGACGTGCGATCGGTCTCGGCCGATGTGGCCGGCGGTAAGGCGACGGTAGTGTTCTCCCGGGACAAGAATGCCGGCATGCTGCTGCTGAATAACGTGCCGCCACCCTCGCTGGGGACCGTGTATGAAATGTGGCTGGTCGGCGACAAGGGCCCGGTGTCGGCGGGCACGATGGATACCGCGGCCGTCACGCCGTCGACCACGCACATGTTCGACGACCTTGGGCACTCCAGCATGCTCGCGTTCACCGTCGAACCCGGCAACGGCTCACCGCAACCGACCGGGAAGATCTTCGCCAAACTGTCACTGACCTAGCCATCTCTGCCGGCCTCGGGAATCGGATAACGTCGCCACCACGGGGAGGAACTGGTGTGACAACACTTGAGACGGATTACCTGGTCGTCGGCGCGGGCGCGATGGGCATGGCGTTCGCCGACACCCTGGTGACCGAGACCGACGCGCAGGTGGTGATCGTCGACCGAGGCCAGGCGCCCGGTGGGCACTGGAATCGGGCATATCCGTTTGTTCGCCTACATCAGCCGTCGGCGTATTACGGCGTGAACTCCCGCGGGTTGGGCAGCGACAGCATCGACCGGCTCGGCTGGAACAAGGGGCTTTACGAGCTGGCCACCGTCGGCGAGATTTGCGCCTACTTCGAGCGGGTGATGCACCAGGACCTGCTACCCAGTGGGCAGGTGTCCTACTTTCCGATGGCCGAGTATCTGGGCGACCGGCGATTTCGCACGCTCGCCGGGGGCGACCACACCGTCCACGTTCGCAAACGAGTCGTGGACGCGACGTACCTGCAGACGACGGTGCCCTCGATGCGCCCGCCCGCCTACGACGTCGCTGACGGCGTCGACTGCGTGCCGCCCAACAACATGCCGGCCTTCGCGGCCGACCGTGAACGCTTCGTCATCGTCGGCGCCGGCAAGACCGGCATCGACGCCTGTTTGTGGTTGCTGCGCAACGGAATCCCGCCTGAGCGGCTGACCTGGATCATGCCGCGCGATTCGTGGTTGATGGATCGCGCCAATATCCAGCCCGGCCCGCAATTCCTGGATCGGTTCCAAGCCGGCTTCGCCCAGCGGCTGGTCGCGATCGACGCCGCCACCTCGGTGGCCGACCTGTTCGAACGACTGGAGGCCTGCGGCAATCTGCTGCGGCTGGACTCGTCGGTGCAGCCGACCATGTATCGCTGCGCCAACGTGACGAAGACCGAACTAGTACAGTTGCAACGCATCCACGACGTCGTGCGGATGGGACGCGTTGAGCGCGTCGAGTCCGGCAAGGTGGTGCTGGCCGACGGCGAGGTTACCGTCGACGGTTCGGCGCTCTATGTCGATTGCAGTGCCGACGGGCTGGAAAAGCGCTCCCCAGCAACCGTTTTCGATGGAGACCGGATAACGCTGCAGAGCGTGCGCGGCTGTCAGCAGGTGTTCAGCTCCGGCCTGATCGCCCACGTCGAAGCGGGGTACGGCGACGACGCGACGCGAAACCGGCTGTGCCGACCGGTATCTCATCCCAACACTGACCTGGACTGGTTGACCACGACGCTCGCCGAGCAGCGCAACCAGATCGGTTGGTTCGAGGATCCCGACTTGATGGACTGGCTGTGCGCGGCGCGGCTCGACCTGATGCGGCACATGTACGCGCCGCTGATCGGCAAGTCGCAGGAGGTGCGCGACAAGGTGTTCGGCCTGCTCACCACGGGCTTGCGATCGGCCAATGAGAAGCTGGACGCCCTACTGAGCGACCATCTTTCAGCTCTTCCGCAAGCTGCCCAGGCCAGCCGCTAACACGCCGAGCATCACCAGCGCGCCGCCCCCGGCCAACGTCAGGTCAAGCCAGTCATGCAGGCTGCTCTCGGCCTGGCCGACCATCACGTCGGCGATCCCGCGGATACCGCCGGTCGTATTGTTGAGCGTGTCGTTGATCGGGTAACGAGCCAGTTCGATGGCTGCCCATCCCGCGGCACCGACCAGCAACGCGGAGATTCCGAGGCTGGCCAGCGCGCGGCCACGGCTGGGTGCGGCGGCCAGGGTCAGCAGCGCGCACACGGCGGCCAGCACCACCACGCCGATGCTCGCCCATAGACCCCAGGTCGCCAGCGGCCGTAACTGGCCTGGCTGCAACACCTTCGGCGTCGATACCGTCACCGGGACTCGGACCGTCGCGGGCACCTGCACGTTGTAGCTTGTCAACAGCTGTTCGAACGCGGTGTTTTTGAGCATGCCGGCCAGGTCGACGACCCACTGATCACCCTCGGACTGCGTGTGGGCCCCGGTGAACATCCAGTCATGCGCCAGCCGGTTGGCATCGGCGAACTGCGGCGCAAAGTCGGGCCCCGCGGTGTAGCCGGCCGCGACGGCGTGCACTTGCGCCGAGTCGACGTGGCCGCTGTGCTGGTCGATCAGAACCGTTGCCTTAGCGGCGAGTTCGGCTGCCACCGCGGCCTGCAGCGCCTTATCGCCCGCCGCTTTGCGGGCCATCGCCGTGTAGCCGTTGACGTCCACGACGTGGGTCTGCGTCCACACCGTCGGCACGGCAATCGCCAGCGCGACGGTGGCGCACAGCCACAACAGCGCAGTTAGCGCGAATCGCACGAAGTGATCCTACTTGGCGACGCGACGCGGACGCGACAATGCCATCTTGGTCATCAGCTTGTTCGTCCGCTTCAGCGCCTTGCGCGAATTGTGGTAATAGTTCTGGCCCGCACCGACATTGGTGCGGGGGCCCACAACGGTCTCGACGCGACAGAACTTTCGCAACCCGTCGGCACCGCCGAACCGCGCCCCGATGCCCGACGACTTCCAGCCGCCCATCGGCGCGGTCGTGCACATCAGGTTGGTGATCACGTCGTTGATGTTGACAGCGCCGCAATCAAGCTGCAGCGCAATCTCTTTGGCGCGATCGAAGTCACGGGAGAACACCGATCCACTCAGGCCGTATTCGCTGTCGTTGGCCAGCCCGATCGCTTCCTCGGCCGAACCGACCTTCATGATCGGCAGCGTGGGGCCGAAGGTCTCCTCGGTCATGCAGGCCATCGAGTGGTCCACGTCGACGAGCACCGTGGGCGGGTAGAAGCTGCCCGACGTGTTGGTGCGCTGGCCACCGGTCAAGGCCTTCGCACCGGCGGCCACCGCCTCGCGGACGTGGCGTTCGGTCACCGACAGTTGCTGCTCGTCGATCAGCGCCCCGAAGTCGTGTCCCTCGCCGGCACCGACCTGCAGTTCCTTGACGTCGCGAACCACAGCCTCGACGAACTGGTCGTATACCTGCTCGAGCACGTAGACCCGCTCCACCGAGACGCAGGTCTGCCCCGCGTTGAACATCGCTCCCCACACCGCGGCGTGGGCGGCGAGATCGACGTCGGCGTCCTCGAGAACGATCATCGGGTCCTTGCCGCCGAGTTCCAGGCTGACGGGCGTCAACCGGCGCGCGGCGCGCTCCATCACCTTGCTGCCAGTAGCGCTGGACCCGGTGAACTGCAGGTAGTCGACGTTGTCGACGACGGCCTCGGACACCGCACGGGCGCCCTGGGCCAGCTCGAACACCTGGGGTCCGCCGGATTCCCACCAGCCGCGACGCAGCACCTCTGCGGTCAACGGGGTGCGCTCGGAGGGCTTCAGCAGCACGGCGCAGCCCGCAGCCAGCGCGCCTAGGCCATCCATCAGCGCGTTGGCCACCGGGTAATTCCACGGCGCGATGATGCCCACGACCGCCCGCGGCCGGTAATGCACGGTGATCTTCTTGATCGCCATGAACGGCAGTGCGGCCGGCCGCTTTTCGGGCGCCAGTGCCTTTTCCGCCGTCTTGATGTAGTACGAGATGATCATGATCAGCATCGGCACTTCCTGTGCCGCGTCGACCACGGATTTACCGGTCTCCTTGATCAGCAGCTCTTCGATCTCGCCGCGGTGCTCACCCAGCCACACGGCGAAGCGGGCCAGCACCTTGGCACGCCCCGACGCTCCGCGCTGCTCCCATTCGCGTTGTGCGGTGCGCAGCCCGGCAACGATGGTGGGCACGTCAGCCGGATTGGTCCACTGCACCTCCCCCGCGATCGAGCCATTCGCGGGACTGTGAATGGTGCCGGTGCCGGAAAACTCGGTGGCGCTGGGCGCGGTTTCGGGAGGCTTGGTGGCAGTCATAGGGGCCATCGTAGACGCGTCACTGTGACGCGGATCTCGTGGCATCGACAGGTGTCAAGTTCATTGGCCGGCCGATGAGTTTTACTCGAGCAGGCAGTCTTATCTCTATGACCGTGTTGATGGACGGAATCACGTTTGGTGAATCGCCCCGCTGGCACGACGGGCGGGTCTGGTTCTCCGATTGGGGCGCGCATCGGGTGATCGCGCTCGATCCCCACGACGGCCATGAGGTCGTGGTAAGCGTCGATTCGTTTCCGATGTGCATCGACTTTTTGCCCGACGGGCGGTTGCTCGTAGTGGATTCGGCGCAGCGGCGCCTACTTCGTCGCGAACTCGACGGCTCGATCGTTACCCATGCCGACATGTCAGCCGTCTCGGAAAAGCCGTGGAATGACATCGTGGTGGACGAGCGCGGCAACGCTTACGTCAACACCATCGGCTTCGACTTCCCCGGTGGGGAGCCGGCACCTGGAAGCGTCGTACTCGTCACGCCAGCCGGGGCAGTCCGCAAGGTCGCAGACGATCTCGCCTTTCCCAATGGCATGGCGATCACCGCCGACGGCGAGACGTTGATCGTGGCCGAGTCTTATGGCAATCGGCTCACTGCCTACGACATCGGTCAAACCGGTGACCTGACAAGACGGCGGACGTGGGCGGAGGTCGGAGGAGACCACCCCGACGGCATCTGCATCGATGCCGACGGTGCCGTCTGGTACGCCGACGTGGGAAACCGACACTGCGTGCGGATGCGCGAGGGCGGCGAGGTTCTTGACTCGGTCGAACTCGATCGAGGCGCGTTCGCCTGCATACTGAGCCGCGGCGATCAGCAGCCGCAGCTCTACGTCGTGTGTCAGGAGTGGGGCGGCACGGAGCTACCACCAGAGCCGACCGGACAGATCGTCGCGTTCCCGGCCCCGGCGCCTGGCGCGGGGAAGCCTTAGGGTGCGATACCCAGCACGTACGCCGCCTGGCCGAGATGCTGCGCGCAGTCGTCGATGACGCTGACGATCCGGGCGCTGGCGGTCACGGGCGGATCCCAGTTTCGGTCGACGATGCGCTCCAAGTCTTCGGCGGTGACGCCGGCGACGAACTCCAACGTCAGCTTGTGCACGGCCTGGTAGTAGCCGACCAGCAGATCCACCGGCACCTGCACTTTGGCCACCTCTGCCGGACCGTGGCCGTAGCCTGTGTCGTTGCGCGGCAGGTCGAGGCCGAACCGGTCCACCCATCCGTCGGCGGTCCACACCTGCTCGACACCGGCGATCGGGGCGAGTTGAACGTCCTGCACGCGCGCGCTGTGCCAGATCAGCCAGGCGATGCTGTTGGCGTCCGGGCCCGGCCGATAGTTGGCTTTGTCGTCGGTCAGCCCATCGGTGAGCTCGTCGACATGCTCGATCAACCGGGTGAACGAATCACGCAGCAATTCCCTGGCGGACGCATCGGGATCAGACATAACCGCGACCCTACCCATTCCGAAAGATCGATCACTGAAACATCCTGGCATCAGAGACCGACACGGTCGTAGATTATTTAGATGACCTACGACCTCATCATCCGCAACGGCACCATCGTCGACGGGCTGGGAGGTGAGCCGTACGTCGGTGACGTCGCCGTAGAGGATGGGGTCATCTCCGCGGTCGGTGCCCTCAACGGCGATGCCGCTGCGCGGGAGATCGACGCAACCGGGTTGCTGGTCACGCCCGGCTTCGTCGACCTGCACACCCATTACGACGGCCAGTCCATCTGGTCGGACCGGCTGACGCCGTCGTCGGCGCACGGGGTGACCACCGTGGTGATGGGCAACTGCGGCGTCGGCTTCGCGCCGTGCCGCCAGGAAGACCACGACGTGCTGGTCGACGTGATGGCCGGGGTCGAAGACATTCCCGGTGTGGTGATGACCGATGGCCTGCCGTGGAATTGGGAGACGTTCCCCGAGTACATGAAGGCCCTCGACGCGGGCAAGCGCGACATCGATGTGGCCGCCTACCTTCCGCACTCGCCGCTGCGAGTCTATGTAATGGGTCAGCGCGGTGCCGATCGCGAACCGGCCACCGCCGAGGATCTGGCCAGGATGCGCGCGCTGGCCAAGGAGGCCATCGAGGTTGGGGCGCTGGGCTTCGCCACGTCCAGGTTCACTATTCACAAGACTGAGAGCGGTTCACCGATCCCCAGCTATGACGCGGCCCGCGAGGAGATCGAAGAGATCGCTAGAGGAGTGGTCGACGGCGGTGGCGGACTGCTGCAATTCGTGCCCGACATTCCGGCCGGCGGGTACCAGACCGTGCTGCAGACGGTGTTCGACGTCGCCGAGGACGTCGGGCTGCCGGTCACCTTCACCCTCGTCATCGGCAATATCGGCGACCCGACCTGGCCGGACGCCATCAACATGATCGAGAAGTCCAACGCCGCCGGCGGCGACGTCACCGCGCAGCTGCTGCCGCGCCCGATCGGTCTGATCATGGGGCTGCAGCTGACCGCCAACCCGTTCGTGCTCTACCCCAGCTACCGTGAGATCGCCGACCTACCGCTGGCCGAGCGGGTGGCCGAGATGCGCAAGCCCGAGGTCCGCGCCCGCATTCTGGCCGACAAGCCCGGCATCGGGCACCCGATCCTCGTCGTGACGCAGATGTGGGACTGGATCTTCCCGCTGACCGAGACCCCCGATTACGAGCCGGACCCGTCGACGAGCATCGCAGCCCGTGCCCGGGCCCGCGGGATCAACCCGATGGAAGAGGCTTACGACCGGTTACTCGATGACGACGGCCGGGCCATGTTGCTGGTCGCGACGAGCAACCTGGAGAACAACTCCCTGGATACCGTGGGCAACTTGCTGCATCGCGACGACGTGGTGCTGGGTCTGGGCGACGGCGGCGCACACTACGGAATGATCTGCGACGCAAGCTATTCGACGTACTTCCTGGCGCACTGGGCGCGCGACCGCAAGTCCGGCCGCTTCGAGGTGTCCGAGGCCGTGCGCCGACTCACCTCGGTGCCGGCCCGCGTTGCCGGTCTCGGCGACCGCGGCCGCATCGCTGTGGGTTACAAGGCCGACCTCAACGTCATCGACCACCCGGCGCTGCGGGTCCACAAGCCGGTGATCACCCACGACCTGCCCGCCGGTGGCCGCCGACTGGACCAGACCGCCGACGGCTACGTCGCCACGATCGTCGCCGGCGAGGTGATCGCCGAGAACGGCGTACCCACCGACGCGCGGCCCGGCAAGCTGGTCCGTGGCCGCCAGTCGGTACCTGCCTGATCCCGCTCGCCCCGTTGGCCTCTGTCTTGGCCGGGTGCCGATGTGCCCGCCTCTGAGCGACAACGGGCAATCGTGCAGTAATTGTCGCTCGAAGGCGGGCACATCGGGTATCACCTGGACCAGAGGCGGCTGTGACAGACGGTGCGCTAACCGGACAGCGCGTCGAAGAGCGCGGCCAACTGATCCGGCGACACCGCGGCGTTGCACCGGCCACGTAGATCGAGCAGCGGCTGGGCGATGCCCTTCAACTCCAAGGCCTCACCGGGGTGGCTGAGAAAGTACCCCCGCACCGACGACTTCGCGTCCGCCGGCGGTTGGTTGACCGCGGTCGTCAGAACGTTATTGGCATCCGGGTGGCCGTCCAGGTATCCGCTTGCCGCGTTCAGCACCCCGCTGGAGGTGGCAGCCAGCCCGCTGGCTGAGCACGGATCGGGTGCGGCACCAGCGGTCGGCGCAGCGATGACGAAAAGAGTGCAGCCGGTGATTACTCCAAAGATTGTGTGCCATAACGATTTTCGCACTGCGTCGTCCCTTCGTCCCCAACTGTTCCGGTGTTCAGTACATCAGTTACCCAAAAATACGAAAAACCCGGCCCCACCTGGGGACCGGGCTTCTCGTTGTCTGACGCGGACTTAGAAGTCCATACCGCCCATGCCACCGGTCGGGTCGCCGGCAGGAGCGGCGGCCTTCTCCGGCTTGTCGGCAACGACGGCCTCGGTGGTCAGGAACAGTGCCGCGATGGACGCCGCGTTCTGCAGCGCCGAACGCGTCACCTTGACCGGGTCGGCCACGCCCGCCTTGAGCAGGTCCTCGTACTCACCGGTCGCGGCGTTGAGCCCAACGCCCGGCTTGGAGTTCGCGACCTTCTCGGCGACGACGCCGGGCTCCAGCCCGCCGTTGAACGCGATCTGCTTCAGCGGAGCCGACAGTGCCACGCGCACGATGTTCGCGCCCGTCGCCTCGTCACCGGTGAGCTTCAGATCGTCCAGAGCCGGAGCCGACTGCAGCAGAGCCACGCCACCACCGGCGACGATGCCCTCTTCGACAGCGGCCTTGGCGTTACGCACGGCGTCCTCGATGCGGTGCTTGCGCTCCTTGAGCTCCACCTCGGTGGCAGCACCGGCCTTGATCACCGCAACACCGCCGGCCAGCTTGGCCAGACGCTCCTGCAGCTTCTCGCGGTCGTAGTCGGAGTCGCTGTTCTCGATCTCGGCACGGATCTGGGCCACCCGGCCGGCGATGGCGTCGGAGTCACCGGCGCCCTCGACGATGGTGGTCTCGTCCTTGTTGATGACGACCTTGCGAGCCTGACCCAGCAGCGTGATGTCAGCGGTCTCCAGGGAGAGGCCGACCTCTTCGCTGACGACCTGGCCACCGGTGAGGATCGCGATGTCCTGCAGCATTGCCTTGCGGCGGTCGCCGAAGCCCGGCGCCTTGACGGCGACAGACTTGAAGGTGCCGCGGATCTTGTTGACCACCAGGGTCGACAGGGCCTCACCCTCGACGTCCTCGGCGATGATCAGCAACGGCTTGCCCGACTGAATGACCTTCTCCAGCAGCGGCAGCAGGTCCTTGACGGTCGACACCTTCGACGACACCAGCAGGATGTACGGGTCCTCCAGGACCGCTTCCTGACGCTCGGCGTCGGTCACGAAGTAACCCGAGATGTAGCCCTTGTCGAACCGCATACCCTCGGTGAGCTCGAGCTGCAGGCCGAACGTGTTGGACTCCTCGACGGTGATGACACCCTCGTTGCCAACCTTGTCCATCGCCTCGGCGATCAGCTCGCCGATCTGGGTGTCGCCGGCCGAGATCGCGGCGGTGGCAGAGATCTGCGCCTTGGTCTCGACCTCTTTGGCCGACTTCAGCAAGGTCTCGGTGATCTTCTCGACGGCCTTCTCGATGCCGCGCTTGAGACCCAGCGGGTTGGCGCCGGCCGCAACGTTGCGCAGGCCCTCTTTGACCAGCGCCTGTGCCAGCACGGTGGCCGTGGTGGTGCCGTCACCGGCAACGTCGTCAGTCTTCTTGGCGACTTCCTTGACCAGCTCTGCGCCGATCTTCTCGTAGGGGTCCTCCAGCTCGATCTCCTTGGCGATGGACACACCATCGTTGGTGATCGTGGGAGCGCCCCACTTCTTCTCAAGGACGACGTTGCGGCCCTTGGGGCCCAACGTCACCTTTACCGCGTCGGCGAGGGCGTTCAGGCCC
>DATAZN010000068.1:0-6296 GCA_036272035.1 Mycobacterium sp.
GGCGACTTTCAGCCAGTTCGTGCTTGGCGCGTGACGTCGACGTCTTGCTGTGGCTGAGGCGGTTGGTCGACTTCGCCGGCGGACTCCGGGGCCGCGACTGCGTGCTTTGGCGGCAATCCCTTGCGCAAGGTGGCCACAAGGTCGCGGTACGGCCCGACGAGGTACACGGTGTCGCCGCCCCGAAGTCGCCCTTCGTGGTGCGGGCGCAGATCGATCGGGGCGTCCTCTCGGCAGATCGCAATCACGCGTGTTCGGCTCGACAGTTTCCCCATTTGCAGCCCGTCGAGTTCACTACCGTCGGCGACCAGCATTGCACCGACCATGAACGAACTCTGGCCGATCGAGAAGGTGCCCAGCACCTCTACGCCCATCGCGGCGCCGATGAACCACGGTGCGGCCAGCGCGACAGAGGAGCGGACGTTCTCGAAATGGAACCGTTGCGCGACCGCCAGGCCCAGCGCGCGGTCGTAGACCCGGAGCACCACCGAGACGTCGGCGCGCCGGTTGATCTTGGGCATCACCCGCGGCCCCAGCATCTCGGCCAGCACGATCCCGGTTTCGATATTGATCATGTCGTCACGGGTCAGCACCGCGACCGCGCGGGCGCGGTCGACGCGCGCGGCCTCGAGCGTCTGAATCAGCGTCGCGTCGCCGAAAATTACCGGCACGTCGAGTTCGCGCGCGGCGGACAAGAACCGGTTGTCCTCGTTGATCTCGATGACCGCGACGTCGTGTCCCGCCCTGACGAGTTCGCTGACCACGCGCATCCCGAGGGCGCTCAATCCGACGACGATGACGTGGTTGCGCAGGTGGCGCACCCGAGGGCGTGCGGAGGCGAACACGAAGCGGCGGGACAGCAGCACGTCGGCAATGAATGCGACCAGCAATGCGATGGTGGTCGCCCCGCCGAACATCAACATGGCGGCAAACAGACGTAGCCAGGTTTGCTGGTGGGCGAAGCTGAAATCCCCGTAACCGGTCGTCGTGATGGTCTCGATGGTGAAATACAACGCGTCGACCCAGGACATCCGCGGATGCCGATAGTTGTAGCGCAACAGCAGCATTGAGATCACGACGAGAGTCATGGCAGCCGCCAGGGCGGGGTAGAACGCCGGGTTGAAGTCGTTGACGACGGTCCGTACGCCGTCGAACACTCGCCGCAGCCGGGGTCGTGCCGAACGCGTTCCGATCGTCCGTCGAATCTTGATGCCGCGCTTCCCCGACTCGTCGGCGGTACCGATCATCACCGCCCGGTCACCGGCGAGCACCCGTTGATTGCGGGTTGGGCAGACCTCGATCTCGCCGGGGCTTGATGAGTTGTCGCCGTGGATGATCGCCACCGGGGCCAGGTCGCCGTAGATCTCGCGCAGCGTCGCCGCGCGCGGAGCTTCGCTACCCGAGACGAGAAACTGAACGCCCGCCGCCTCGAATGGGTGCGTCCGATGCGCCAGGCAGGCTTCGACGACCGACGGCGCGGTCAACTCGGCGACATCGAGGATCGCGCCCGGCCCATTGTCGTCGGCCATCGCCTGGCGCAACACGTCATTCGCTAGTCTGGCGACCACGCGTACGGACGGATTGGCTCTCCTTGCCAGCAAGGCGATTTCGAGATTGACGGCGTCGTCGTCACCGGCGCAGACCACCGCGAGCGCATCACCGACCTCGGCGGCGTCCAGATCATCAGCGACTGCGGTGAACTCGCCATTGCCCAGTCGGACGACTTTCGCGCCAGCGCTTTCCAGCTCCTCGATGATTGTGGTGGCCAGCGCATCGTCACCGCTGACAATGATGTGATGCTGCATTCTCTCATCCGCCACTGGGGTGTACCTGTTTGTCATCGAGTCGGAGACCTCGCGCGGGTGCACACCCGCTTTGCTGACGCCGATACTAATGCAGGTTACACCACGGTGTTAGCACGTCCGGCGCCGACGCTTAATTTTGCTGGCAGGTAATACGACTCGCCGTGGGGCTATCGAACCGGATGGTGAACCCGTTCTCGCGCAACGGATCAAGCCTCGAAGCGATAGCCCATTCCCGCCTCGGTCAGCAGGTGGGCGGGATGCGAAGGATCGTCCTCGAGCTTGCGTCGCAACTGCGCGAGAAAGACACGCAGATAATGAGTTTCCTTGGCGTACTTGGGTCCCCATACCTCTCTTAGCAACTCTTCGCGGCCGACCAGCTTGCCGCGATTGCGCACCAGCATTTCGAGCATGCCCCATTCGGTCGGGGTCAGGTGCACCTCCTGGCCGTTCTTGATGACCCTTTTTGCCGAGAGGTCGACAAGGAACGATTTGGTTTCCACGACGGGGTTGTCGGCGCCGGTGGCCACTGCCGCCCGTCGGACCGCAGCCCGCAACCGGGCCAGCAGTTCGTCCATACCGAAGGGCTTCGTCATGTAGTCGTCGGCGCCCGCGTCGAGTGCGCCGACCTTGTCGGACGAATCGGTGCGTGCGGACAGCACGATCACCGGCGCCGTCAGCCAGCCGCGTAGGCCGGCGAGCACCTCGATACCGGAGATGTCGGGCATGCCCAGGTCCAAGATCACCACCTGGGGCGGGTGCTCGGCGGCCAAGGCCAGCGCGCGCGACCCGGTCGGTGCGGTGATCACCTCGTAGCCGCGCACCGACAGGTTGATCCGCAGTGCACGCAGCAGCTGGGGGTCGTCATCGACCACCAGCACCCTAGTCATCTGCGCCAACCCTCTTCATCGCCGCGTCGCTCCCGTGCCGCTCCTGCAGCGGCGCGGCCAGATCGACCAGGATGGTCAGCCCGCCACCGGGGGTATCGCTCGCGGTAATAGTGCCGCTCATTGCTTCAACGAACCCTTTGGCCACCGACAGACCCAGGCCCAGGCCGGTGGTCGTGTCGAAATCGCCGAGCCGCTGGAACGGTTGGAACATCTCGTCCGCGGCACCTTTGGACACTCCCGGTCCCTCGTCGATGATGTTGATCAACACCCGCGGTCCGACCTGTCCCGCATTGATCCGCACCATGCTTCCCGGCGCGTAACGGAGCGCGTTGTCGATCACGTTGGACAGCACGCGTTCCAGCAGGCCCGCGTCACCCATCGCGACCGTGCCGCCGACCTCCACCTTGACCCGATCGATGCTGGCCCGCCCGTAGATCGTGCTGCGCCCGCCGATACCGACGAGCGCGCGCTGCACGACCTCTTCCAGGTAAACCTCGGTCAGCTCGGGCCGCACGACGCCGGCAGCCAACCGAGAGGAGTCCAGCAGGTTGGCCACCAGCAGGCTCAGCTGATCCACCGACTCTTCAACGGTGGCAAGCAACTCGCTGGTGTCCTCTGGTGAGAACCAGACATCCTCGGCGCGCAGGCTGGACGCCGCGGCCTTGGCCGCAGTCAGGGGCGTCCGCAGGTCGTGGCCGAGGGCGGACAGCAGCAGGCGGCGCAGTTCGTCGGCCTCGGCGAGCGATTGGACTTTGCCGGCCTCTTCGGCGAGTTCGCCCTGCTTGACCAGACCGGCGGCCTGAGTCGCGACGACCGACAGCACCCTGCGGTCGCGGCCGGTCAGACGGCGCCCGGACATCAGCATCCAGAATTCTTCGTCGCCGACCTTCACCGCGGTGTCAGCGGCATCCACGGTCAGGCATGCCTCTGAGCCCACACCCGCGACCGGAATCATCCGACCGTCCACCTCACGCACCAGGCACACCGCGCGCTGCGAGTAGGCCTCGCGCACTCGCTCCAGGAGCGTGTTGAGATCGGCGCCGCGCAGCACCGACGCGGCGAACAGCGAAAGCAGCTCAGCCTCCTGGCCCGCTCGCCTTGCTTCCCGCGCCCGGCTGGCGGCTGCGTCGACCAGCACCGCGATCGCCATCGCGACCCCGAGCAGAAGCACGATGGTCAACAGGTTGCTCGCGTTGGCGACGGTGAACGAGTAGCGCGGTTCGGTATGGAAATAGTCCAATAGCACCCCGGACAGCAGCCCGGACAGCACAGCCGGCGCCACACCGCCGAACAACGCGACGCCGATCACCCCGGCGAAGAAGAGGGCGGATTTTGCACCGAGGTCGAGCGCTGGATCAACGCGGATGGTGACCGCCAAGATTGCCCACGGCATGGTGACGGCGGCCAGCCAGGACATCACTTGGCGGGTGCGCGGTGAGATCGCCGAGAGCTCCAAGCCACGGTTGGCCTGCTCATGGCTGACCATGTGGACATCGATCTTGCCCGAGTTCTTGATGGTGGCCGCGCCGATTCCCTCGCTGAAGATGCTCGCCCACCGCGAGCGCCGCGAGCTGCCGAGCACCAACTGAGTGGCGTTGGTTTCGCGGGCGAAGTCCAGCAGAGCGCACGACACTTCGTCGCCGACTACGACGTGCACGGTGGCACCGATGCTGCCGGCGAGCTCGCGCACCTTGCCCATCTCGCGCGGGGATACCCCCGACAGCCCGTCGCCCCGCGCGACGTGCACCACCATGAGTTGAGCACTGGACTTCGACGCGATGCGAGAAGCGCGGCGTACCAATGTTTCTGACTCCGGGCCACCGGTCACCGCGACGACCACTCGCTCGCGGGCTTCCCAGGTGTCGGTGATCTTCTTGTCGGCGCGGTATTTCGCCAGCGCGGAGTCGACCTGATCGGCGAGCCACAGCAGCGCAATCTCGCGCAGCGCGGTCAGGTTGCCGGCGCGAAAGTAATTCGTCAGCGCCGCATCGATTCGCTCCGACGGGTACACGTTGCCGTGAGCAAGCCTGCGCCTCAACGCTTCCGGCGTGATGTCGACCAGTTCGATCTGAGCTGCTTTCCGAACGATCTCATCGGGCACCGTCTCGCGCTGCTCGACGCCGGTGATCTGGGCAACAACGTCGTTGAGGCTCTCCAGGTGCTGGATGTTGAGCGTCGAGATCACCGTGATCCCAGCGTCGAGCAGTGTTTCGATGTCCTGCCACCGCTTGTCATGGGTGCTGCCCGGAATGTTGCTGTGCGCATATTCGTCGACCAGCGCCACCTCCGGTTTGCGCTGCAGCACCGCCTCGACATTGAGTTCAGGGAACGTGCCGCCGCGGTAGGAGATGTAGTGCGGCGGAATGACCTCGATGCCCTTGATGAGCTCGCCGACCTTCTTGCGGCCGTGCGTTTCCACAACCGCCGCAACGACGTCGGTGCCGCGCTCCAGCCGGCGGTGCGCCTCGCCGAGCATGCCGCAGGTCTTGCCGACACCCGGTGCTGCACCAAGGTAGATGCGCAGGTCGCCGCGCCGATGCGACTGCCCCAGATGGCCGAGGGGGTCGTCTTGGTAATTCCCTTGCGCGGGACGCGGCTCAACGGAGCTCGCCACTGCAGGCGCCGCCGGCTCGTCGGTAGAGGTCACACAGACATCATCTCACCGGGACGGTCAAGACTTTGCCGGGTAATCGCGGTCCAGCTCCAGATTGAGCGCCAATACGTTGACGGTTGGCTCGCCGAAGAAGCCGAGCAGGCGATCGTGTTGGTTGTGACTCACCGCGGCCCTGACCTGTGCGGCACTGATCCCGCGGGTGCTGGCCACCCGCGCCACCTGAATGTCGGCGTAAGCAGGTGAAATGTCGGGATCCAGACCGCTATCACTGGCGGTGACGGCATCGGCAGGCACGGCGGGGGAATCCGGCGCGGCGCCGCGAATGGGCACGACCTGACCCGCCGAGTAGTCCTGACCGTATCGGGCGCATTGCACCCGTACGCCCTCGTAGAACTGCTGGAAGACCGTGGTCGGTGCGCTTCCCGGCTTCGAGCACGGTTCGTTGACGCTGACTACCTGAGTCGGGTGGCTGACATTGCCGGTCGAGTCGCGGGGCCCGATCACCGACAGCACGGCGCCGACGCCGCCGCCCGTGCAGAACGGACGTCTGCCGTCGACGTTTTCGAGCTTGCCGATCGCCACGCTGCGTGAGCAGACTTGGGTCAGCAGGCTCGGCTTGAAGCCTGCGGTGGACGGGTCGGCACCTGGAGCCAGCTTGCTCGGATCGGCGGGCGTGTCGACGATGCTTTCCGGGCCCAGGTTGGTGGCTCCCGACGCCATCGGGTCGTAGCCGGCTCCGGCCGCGGAGGGCCTGCTCTGGAAGTATCGCGGCAACGGATTGCCGTCCTTGTCGGCAAACGCCTGGCCGATCAGCTTGCTGCCGACCGGCTTTCCCGAGGCGTCGATGATCGACCCTTCCGCCTTGGCGTGCAGTCCGGGCAGCAGTGCGATTGCCCAGACGGCCAGCGGGTAGATGACGCCGGTGATCACGGTCAGCAACAGCAGTGCGCGTAGCGCGGCCCAGTGCTGACGAATGATGTTCGCGAAGTTCAT
>DATAZN010000069.1:0-8573 GCA_036272035.1 Mycobacterium sp.
CGCCGGCCGGCATCGCCGAGGCATTGATCGAACAGGTCCGCAATCAGGTCGGTGACGGCCACGCGATCTGTGGGCTGTCCGGCGGGGTGGATTCGGCGGTGGCCGCCGCGCTGGTGCAACGCGCCATCGGGGACCGGTTGATGTGTGTGTTCGTCGACCACGGGCTGTTGCGTGCCGGGGAGCGCGCGCAGGTACAGCGCGACTTCGTCGCCGCAACCGGCGCCAACCTGGTGACGGTCGATGCGGAGGCGACCTTCCTCGAGGCGCTATCCGGGGTGACCAATCCCGAGGGCAAGCGCAAGATCATCGGGCGGCAGTTTATCCGGGCGTTTGAAGGTGCCGTGCGGGATGCGCTGGGGAACAACGAGACTGAGTTTCTGGTCCAAGGAACACTCTATCCCGACGTGGTGGAGTCCGGCGGCGGGACCGGTGCCGCGAACATCAAGAGCCACCACAATGTCGGCGGCCTGCCTGATGATCTCAAGTTCACCCTTGTCGAGCCGCTGCGACTGCTGTTCAAAGATGAGGTGCGCGCAGTCGGACGCGAATTGGGCCTGCCCGAGGAAATCGTTGCGCGCCAGCCATTTCCGGGGCCGGGTCTGGCGATCCGCATCGTCGGTGAAGTCACCGCGGCACGGCTGGACACGCTGCGCCGGGCCGACTCGATCGCGCGTGAGGAGCTGACCGCGGCGGGTCAGGACCAGCAGATCTGGCAGTGCCCGGTGGTGCTGCTCGCCGATGTCCGGTCAGTGGGCGTGCAGGGCGACGGCCGGACGTACGGGCATCCGATCGTGTTGCGACCGGTTTCCAGCGAGGACGCCATGACCGCCGACTGGACGCGGGTGCCTTACGAAGTGCTGGAACGGATTTCGACCCGGATCACCAACGAGGTGGCCGAGGTCAACCGCGTGGTGCTCGATGTCACCAGCAAGCCGCCCGGCACCATCGAGTGGGAATAGCGATGGCTGCTGCTGTCGACCCATCGGTTCCGCCCAGCGGTAGGGGCTGTGCGGAGTGTGATGCCACCGGTGGTTGGTGGGTGCACTTGCGGCGGTGTGCGGCCTGCGGCCACATCGGCTGCTGCGACGATTCCCTGTCCCGCCATGCAACACAGCACTGGCGACAGACTGGACACCCGATCATCCGATCGTTCGAACCGGGCGAGGACTGGTTCTGGGACTACAAGACCAATGACTACTGCGAAGGTCCCGAACTTGCCGCGCCGGAATGCCATCCCGAGGACCAGGCGGTTCCCGGTCCTCGCGATCGGGTGCCGCGCGGCTGGGCCGACCTGCTCGGTCAGCAACGCGGGTAGTTCACCTCGGCGAATCGACCTGGTCGGAGGAGTAGGCGATGACGGGCGTCGACTCGCCGTAGACGTCGAGGGTGTGGATGAAGCGGTGCAGTCCCATCACCCCGGCGCAAGTGAACCCGAGCTCGACGATCTGTGCGGCACTGAAGTGTTGGCCCAACCGCTTGTAGAACTCGTCGTCCATCGCGTGATGATCGGCGGAGAGCAGGTCAATGAACTCGACGGCCATCTGCTCTTGCGGCGTCAGCGCGCCGCGGGCCGGGGCGAGCAGGCACGCGACATCCTCGTCGGTGATCGAGTCATGCTTGCGTGATTGGCTGCAGGGCTCGCACTCGCCCAGCTGGGCACTGCGGATGCGCAACAGCTCCAGTATCCGGCCGCCGAGCAGGGTGCCGGCCCCGAGGTGGGTCCTGGCCATGTTGACCTGTTCGAGCTGCGCGCTGCGATACGCGAAGATCTGCAGGGGAACCGGGGTCGCATAGAGCCCGGCCGCGACGCCGGCCTCTACGATTTCGCGGGAATGCGAGCTGAGCTCTTGCATCGGGATTGGCGCAATACGCGGCATCGAATCAGGCTAACTTTAGCGTCACCGAAAAGACCGGCGTTGGGAGAACTCGATGTCCAGACTTGCCGGAAAGGTCGCGATAGTCACCGGAGGTGCCGGCGGGATCGGTGCGGCAACGGCGCGCGAATTGGCGCGTGAAGGCGCCGCCGTCGCGGTTGTCGATATCGACGTGGCGAAGGCCGCCGAGGTCGTCGACGAGATTCGGCGGACGGGGGCGCGGGCCATCGCACTCGGCGGCGACCTCGCAGAGGAGCAGACGGCCCGAGATGTCGTGCGATCCACGGTGGCGGAGTTCGGCCGTCTCGATGTCCTGCACAACAATGCGGCGCTGACCACCAGCAGCTTCCTGTCGCGGGATACCACCGTCACCGAGATGGCGCTGGACGTATGGCAGCGGTCTTTGGAAGTCAACCTCGGAAGCCAGCTGCTGATGTGCAAGCACGCGGTGCCCGAAATACGACAGAGCGGCGGCGGTTCCATCGTCAACATGTCGTCGGGGGCGGCGCTGTCGGGTGACCGGACCCGCCTGGCCTACGGGGTGTCGAAGTCCGGGGTGCACGCCTTGACGATGTACGTCGCGACCAGTGAGGGAAAGGGCGGCGTACGGGCGAACACGATCGTGCCCGGATTGATCCTGACCGATGCCGTACGCGCGCATCTGTCCGAGGACATCATCGGTCGCCTGGGCCACGCCACGCTGACGCCGTACCTCGGACAACCACAAGACGTCGCCGACCTAGTCGTTTTCCTGGCTTCGGAGCAGTCTCGATATATCACCGGACAAATGATTTCGATCGACGGCGGAATGTCCGCACACGTCATGCTGGACACCGGCGGCTAGAGCGCTCGCGGGCAGCTGGTGTCGACCCGCGCGCCCGGCGGTTGCGCCGCGCTTGCGATCGCCACTAGCTCGGGCCGAGCACGTAGGCGGCGGTTTCGGGATGGTGGTACCAGCCGCTGGCGGCCTGAGTGCCGCCGTCGACGTGGATCGTCTGCCCGGTGATGTAGCTGGACATGTCGGACGCGAGAAACACTGCTGCGCCGGCCATTTCGTCGACGTGGCCGGCGCGTCCCATCGGGACCGTGCGACCGAATCGCCCTTCGGAGCCCGGCGGGGCGATTTGCATGATCCCCTCGGTCAAGGTGATGTCGGGGGCCAGCGCATTGACCCGGATACCGTGCGGGGCGAGTTCGAGTGCCGCGGTCTTGGTGTAGTTGATGACGCCGGCCTTGGCCGCCGCATATGTCGCGTAACCCGGTGCGGCGCGCACGCCTTCGATCGACGTGACGCTGATGATGCTGCCCGCCAACTTCTGCTCGACGAGGACGCGGGCCACCCGTTGGGTGCACAGGTAGATGTGGCGCAGGTTCGACTTGTACAGCGCGTCCCAGCCGTTCTCGGTGGTGTCGAGGATCCCCGACCAGAAGACCCCGCCGGCGTTGTTGACCAGGATCGTCACCGGACCAAGCTCGGCGGAAGTCTGCGCCAACGCGACATCCACCGCAGCACTGTCGCGCACGTCGACCGTGATACCCAGCGCACCGATCTCCGCTGCGGCGGACGCGCACGACTCGGGGTTGCGTTCCCAGATCGCCACCTGCGCACCGAATGCCTTGAAACCCGCCGCGATGCCGCGGCCGATGCCCGCGCCGGCGCCGGTGACAACTGCGACGCGGTCGGTGAGAAGGACGCTTGAGGGGTCGAGTGCCATGAATCTAATATAGAACAATCGCACGTCAAGGTTTACAGTCGTGACTAAATATGTTCGATATGTAACACCGAGGAGGACGGCCATGCCCAGCACGATCTTCGTCACCGGCGCGACCGGGCAGACCGGCGGCAATGTCTGCGAGCAGTTGATCCAGCGGGGCGATCGGGTTCGGGCCCTGGTCCGCAATCCGGACGAAGCCTCCGCGCTGTCCGATATCGGAGTCGAGCTGGTCAAGGGCGACATCCGCGACGGCGACGACGTGCTGCGCGCGACCAAGGGCGCTGAGGCGGCCATCCACTGCGCGGCGTTACTGGGCGGCGCGAGCCAGGACCTCGAAGACTTCAAGGCAGTCAACATGGTCGGCACCGCCAACGTTTTGGATGCGGGCAAAGCTCACGGCATGCGTCGGGTGGTGGCACTGAGCACCGCCACCTTCCTTAATCTGAGCACCGGCGTCGACTTCGAAGAGGCACCCGTGCTCGAGAAGCCGCCCAACGACCCCTACACCGTGACCAAGCTCGCCGCCTTTCAGGAAGCGCACCGGCGCGCCGCCGCGGGCGACGACGTGTTGACGTGTCACCCTGGCGCGATCTTCGGCCCTGCCCCGGTCGTCGAGCGCGCCTTGCACCGAACCAGCTTCAACCGGGTGCTGCTGGCGGGCATGCGCGGAAAGATCAAGCGCTACCTCGCTTTTCCGGTGACGTGGGTGGCGGGCAAGGACGTCGCGACCGGCTCGATCGCGGCGCTGGATCGCGGCGTGGCCGGCGAGCGCTACCTGTTGGTCGGCCGGCCGCAGGAAAGCTTCAGCACCGCCGGCGGAATCAATCGTGCCTGCGAGATCGCCGGAATCGACCATCGTGTCGAGGATCTCGACTACCGCACGGATCCCGAGGCATTGACCGCCGAATTCGGACCCACCTTGATGGCCATCGCGAAAGCTGCGGCCAAGAGCGAGCGCAAACTGAGAAACAACGACAACCTGACCGCCCGGCGCCTCGGTTATGAGCCCATCTCCTTCGACGACGGGCTGCGGCTGCTGATCTCGTGGCTGCGCGGACTCGGCCGGCTCGATCCGGTAGCCGCCTGAATTCCGGGCTGAAACGCAGGAGTTGCGTCGTGTCGATCGCCGAACCGCACGGAGTCGGTTCAGCTCGCGGCGATCTGGCCGATCGGATACTTGAGGCCGCTCGGCGGCTCATGCTGAGGACGGGCGCACGCAAGTTGTCGTTGTCGGATGTGGCAACTCTGGCTGGGGTGTCACGGCCGACCATCTACCGCTACTTCGTGTCCAAAGAAGACCTGATCGATGCGCTGGGAACGCATGAACGACGGCGTTTCGACGCGGCGATGGAACGGGCGATGAGCGGGGTCACCGGTATCGCACGACTGGAAGCCGCGGTCGACCTGGTGGCGACTTTCGTGGAAGACCAGCCGCCCGGGCGCCAGCTCGATCTGGATCCGGGCTTCGCGCAGGACCAGATGGCGCGGGCGTTGCCGATGATCAGCGAGAGGTTGATGCTGGTCTTGGAGCAGTGCGCTGGTGAGGATGGCTTCGATGCCGCGACGAGCGCCCGTGATCGTGCCGGTGCGATCGCGCGAGTCGCATTGAGCCACTATATGTTTCGAGAGGACGACCCGGCGGCGGCGCGTCGCGAAATTCGCGCTACGGCCGGTCTTCGGTGACAGTCGATCCAGGATGTCGCGTTCACGCTGATGGTGATCGCGTGCGCTCAGGCGCACCAGAAGCCCCATGAGTACCGGCTGTATGAAACAGCCTCTCACGTTTCTTGACGGGTGTCGGTGGGTGGGTGTTGACTGAGTCGAATCGAACATACATTCGAACATCATTGGTAACACCCGTGGCGCCAGGAGGTGGTGATGACGGCGATTCTCGCCACCGATCAGCCTCATCACGACCGTGCTGAACAGCTGAAACAACTGCGCCGGCAGATGGCGTCCGTATCCGGGAAGGTTGGTACACCTCGGCGCGGTCATGTCCACGAGCATGCCCACGTGGATGACCTGCTTCCGGATTCGGAGGCCAGGCTTCCGGTTCCGCAGTTGCTGGCCACTGTGTTGCCCGACGCGTTGCCACGGGGAACGGTTGCGGTGCTGTTGGGTGCCCGGTCGCTGCCGCTGAGCATGGTGGCCGCGGTGACGGCCGCCGGTGGGAACGCAGTCATTGTCGGCCAGCCGGATGTCGGCCTGCTGGCGGCGGCGGAAATGGGAGCCGATCTGAGCCGGCTTGCGGTGATCCCGGATCCCGGGACCGACCCGGTAGAGGTGGCGGCGGTGCTGATGGACGGGATGGATCTGATCGTGCTGGCGCTGGGCGGGCGCTCGGTGCCGCTGACCCGGGCCCGGGCCGTGGTGGCCCGTGCTCGCCAGAAAGGCTGCACACTGCTGGTCACCGACGGCGACTGGCAGGGTGCGGCGATACGACTGGAAGCTCGAGTCTGCGGTTACGAAACTACTTCGGATAAGCCGGGTTTCGGACGGATCAGCAAGGTGCGGCTCGAGGTGTGTGGTGCCGGGCGGGCGATCAGGCGGGCTCGGACGGGGTTGCCAGCTGTTGTGGGTTGAGTGCTCGGTGGTTGTCGGTGGTGTGCTGTAGGAACGGGCGTATGAATCTGGCGTTGCGGGCTGAGCACAACGGTGTTGCGCGGGTGACTGGGTATAGCTGGTTTCGTGCCGGGTTTTTTGCCGGTGTCTGCCCAGCGTGTGGGCCGGTTGATTCTCGTTGACGAAGCAGCTGGGAGCGCTGGGCCGCGAGGTTGCACGGCTGTGTATGCGGGGTGTCGTCGGCGGATCAGAGAACGGATCTGGATCGGCGGATGGCGCGTGGACGGCGTGGGTCACGGCCCAGCAGATCCCGGTGGACAAAGTCGTCACCGAGGTTGGGTCTGCGTTGAACGGCACAGTTGCAAGGTTCTTGCTCTGCTGCGTGGTCCGGTGGTGACGCGGGTTGTTGTCGAGCATCGGGATCGGTTCTGCCGGTTCGGCTCTGAGTACGTTCGGGCCGCGCTCGCTGCGCAGGGCCGGGAACTGGTTGTGGTGGATTCGGCCGAGGTTGATGACGACCTGGTGCGGGATATGACCGAGATCTTGACCTCGATGTGTGCTCGCTTGTACGGAAATAGGGCTGCGCAGAACCGGGCGAGGCGAGCGATTACCGCCGCCGCTGCCGCCGATTGCGAGGCGGCATGAGGGCGGCGTTCGAGATCCCTGAGGGCTGGTATGTGCAGGCGTTCCGGTTCACTTTGGATCCGAGCGAGGATCAAAGCAGGTTGCTGGCACGGCATTTCGGGGCGCGGCGCAAGGCATATAACTGGACCGTCGCTGCTCTGAAAGCCGATATCGAGGCGTGGCATGCGACGGGTGTCGCAACGGCGAAGCCGTCCCTTCGGGTGTTGCGGAAACGCTGGAACACCGTCAAGAGCGACGTGTGCGTCAACGTCGAGACCGGGCAGGTGTGGTGGCCCGAGTGCTCGAAAGAAGCCTATGCCGATGGAATCCGCGGTGCGGTGGACGCGTATTGGAACTGGCAGAGCGCCCGTGCTGGTACACGCGCAGGGAAGTGGGTCGGGTTTCCGCGCTTCAAACGCAAAGGCCGTGATCCTGACCGGGTGTGCTTCACCACCGGGGCGATGCGCGTCGAGCCAGACCGCCGCCACCTCACCTTGCCGGTGATCGGCACGGTCCGCACGCACGAGAACACCCGCCGTATCGAACGCCTCATCCGTGCCGGTCGGGGGCGAGTACTGGCGATTTCGGTGTGCCGCAACGGCACACGGCTCGACGCGAGCGTGCGGGTGCTCCTCCAGCGCCCGCAACAACCCGGCGTCGCGCTACCTGGTTCGCGGGTGGGTGTCGATGTCGGGGTGCGGCGCTTGGCGACCGTCGCAAACGAGTGCGGCGAAGTAATTGAACGCGTCGCCAACCCCCGCCCGCTAGAAACAGCGCTCAACAAGTTGGCGCAGGTTTCTCGGGCACGATCGCGCTGCAGGAAAGGCTCGCGGCGCTACCGTGAACGCACCACCCAGATCTCCGGGCTGCACCGCCGGGTCAACGATGTCCGCACCCACCATTTGCATGTCCTGACAACACGATTGGCTAAAACCCACGGCCGGATCGTTGTCGAAGGTTTGGACGCTGCGGGGATGCTGCGGCAAAAGGGCCTCTCGGGTGCCCGCGCTCGTCGGCGTGGGCTCTCGGATGCAGCCCTGGGCACCCCGCGCCGGCACCTGTCCTATAAGACGGGCTGGTACGGGGCGCAGCTAGTGGTCGCTGACCGCTGGTTCCCGTCGTCGAAAACCTGCCATCTTTGTGGGCACGTGCAGGACATCGGATGGGACGAGCACTGGCAATGTGCTCGTTGCTCAGCGTCGCATCAACGTGATGACAATGCATCCATCAACCTCGCACGCTACGAGGACACAGGTAGCGTCGTCGGCCCAGTTGGGGCCGCCGTCAAGCGTGGAGCCGACCGTAAGACCCGGCCTAGCCGGGCAGGTGGCTGTGAAGCGCGGAAGGCAACCAGTCCAACGGCTGGGGAACAACCCCGAGACGGGGTGCGAGTCGCGTGACCACTAAAGATCACTCACTCGCAACGGTAGGTGTGGCTTCCCGGGTATTGGCGATTTGGTGCATGGACTGGCCCGCGGTTGCCGCCGCGGCCGCCGCGGGACTGCCGGCGACGGCCCCGGTCGCTGTCACGCTGGCCAACCGAGTGATCGCCTGTTCGTCGGCGGCCCGTTCGGTGGGCGTGCGGCGAGGGCTGCGGCGCCGCGAGGCGTCGGCCCGCTGTCCGCAACTGCACGTCGTGGCCGCCGACGCCGACCGTGACGCCCGCTTCTTCGAAGGGGTCGTCGCGTCGGTGGACGACTTGGTGCCTCGCGCCGAGGTGTTGCGTCCCGGCCTGGTCGTGTTGCCGGCCCGCGGGGCGGCCCGCTTCTTCGGGTCCGAACAGCGGGTCGCCGAACGA
>DATAZN010000070.1:0-6431 GCA_036272035.1 Mycobacterium sp.
GCGGAGTGACCGCCGGTCAGGATCATACCGGTCACCGCTGATCAGGACTCAAAGCCTGCAAAGCAGACTTGACTGGTGTGACAGAAGATACCAGTGATAATCGCTATTGACCCAAACAAGAGCTTAGGACTTTTTCAAAAATTATTAGACTTCGTTCGAACAAAATTAACGTCTGCGCATAAGCTTAGGCCGACACAGCGCGGTTGGGCGCTGACGGCGGTAAAGCCGCCAATTGGCGTTTCTTGGGGGAAAGGGTAAATCGATGAGGAGCACTCGTGCTTTAACTCGGCTGGGGTTGCTGGCCGCGGGGGTGGGAATCGGAGCAGCGTTCGCTTCGATGCCCGCTATCGCCTCGGCAGACACCTCCAGCGACTGGCTGTCGGCGGTCGACAGCTTTCTCAGCAGTGCGGCCCCGGCCGCTGACACGACGCCGGCTTTGAATCTGGCCATCTCGATTGACGGGATGTCGTTCCAGTCAGGCGACGCGACCGCCTTTTCGGGTCCCGACGGGGACATTGCAATTGCGAACGGCGCCGGGGCATCCGCGTACGCGTTCGGCACCAATAATTACGCGAGTGTCGACGGCACTGGTTCGTCGGCCGTAGCCGGTGGTTATGACGCAGCCATGGCAAGTGGCTCACATGACGACACGGCCTTCGCTTTCGGCAGTAACGACCTGGCTTACGCCGGCGGCGACGGGGCTTCGAACCCCGGTGCCTTCGACTACGCCGTCATCTTCGGCAACAACGACACTGCCTTGTCCGGCGGCGACGCGGCGGGTTCCGGCAGCTATGACGGCGCCTACGTCGAGGGCAACGATCTCGGGACGGCCCAGGCGCAGGGCAGCGACTACCTGGCCGACATCCTGAAGTTCTATGGCGATGGGTCGACTAGCACCACCGCTGCGGCCGCTGAGAGCGGCGGGCATCTCACTGACCTGCTGTCGGGCGGTTCGGGTGCGGCTGCGGACGCCAGCAACGTCTGGACTGAACTGCTGTCGGGCGGTTCGGGTGCGGCTGCGGACGCCAGCAACCTCTGGACTGAACTGCTGTCGGCGTTCGACGGTGGGAGTGCGGCTGCGGACGCCAGCAACCTGTGGACTGAGCTCGCGTCGCTGTTCTAAAAAAACCCGCCTGCCGGGTCGGCGGCCGCCGTCAGGGAGGACGGTGGCCGCTGACCTGGGCAGGCGCTTATCAGCATCGGCCAGGCAAGCGATGCCCAAGCGTTTGCGGTACCGCGTCAGAGGGCCAGGTAGTCTGATTGGACGGCATTTCAGCCGTTCTGAGTCTGCGAGGACAAGTCGACCGATGCGCAACATCATGTCGGCCGCGCTAATAGCGGCCGGAGTCCTGCTGGGCTGGTCCGGCATCGCGGTCGCTGGCGCGGACTCGGCGTGCGCCAGCTTGGGCGGCGCGCTTCAAGATGACCAGACGTGCAACGTGCACGTCTCGACGTCGACTTACACGCTGGCCATGATTTTTCCGGTGGATTACCCAGATCAGGCGCTGACTGACTTCCTCACCCAGAATCGAGATGGCTTCGTCAACGTCGCGCAGACGTCATCGCAGACTTCCGGCCCGCGAGAAGTGCCGTACCAAATGGACGTCACCTCCGAGCAATACCACTCCGGCCAGTCGCCCGCCGGCACCCGAAGCGTGGTGCTCAAGGTCTTCGAGGACCTCGGCGGCCCGCGCCCGTCGACCTTCTACAAAGGTTTCAACTACGACCTCGGCGAACAAAAAGCCATCACCTTCGACACGCTTTTCGCGCCGAACACCAAACCGCTGGACGCGATCTATCCGATCGTGCAGCGCGAGATGGGAAAGAAGACCGGGCTCGGCGCGGCAATCCTGCCCGGATCCGGCCTGGACGCCTCGCACTATCAGAACTTCGCCATCACCGATGACGAGCTGATCTTCTATTTCGCGCCCGGTGAACTGCTGCCATCGCTGGCCGGCGCCAGCCAGGTCCACGTCCCCCGCAACGCCATCCCGCCATTGGCCGTCAAGGGTTAGACCGGCCCGGCCAGTCAGCTCGGGCCGAAGCTGTATACCTGACCGTCGCTGGTCGCGGTGACGATCCGGCGATCACGGCCGATCGAGACCCCGACGGGATAACCGGTCGCCTCCGGCAACCGGTAGCTGTTGAGGGTGCGGCCGCTCCCGGGATCGAAAACCAGCAGCGTCATGCCTCGCGCGCCCTCGCCCGGCCCGCCGGTCACGACGGCGTAGCCGACGCGGCTCCCGGCCAGGCTCGACGTCGACAGCGGACTTACATCGTTGCGTCGCCACACTTCCTGGGCGTGGTCACCGGCGTCCTTGACGGCGACGAGACGGGTGTCTGGACCGCCACCCGACACGACCAGCCCGCCCGGTGTCACCGATGGCGGCGTCTGCGCCAGGAACTTGAGCGGAATCGACCATTTCGGCTTGCCGTCGGCGGCGTGCAGTGCCCACAGCCGCTCGTCACGCCCATTGACGTAGATGGTGGATCCGTCGCTGGACGCCACCGGGCTCGCCAGTACGCCGGCGGCGACCGCGTTGCTGGTCCACTCCCGGGTCAGAAGCGGATTTTGACCCGGGTGGTACTTCAGCCCGACCAGCACTGACGCGGGGGCTTCCGGTTCCCACAGGCCCACCACGATCATCCCGTTCGCTTGCGCGACTGCGGGTGCGGCGGCGATAGGGCAGCCCGCCAGGGCCGGCCCGCAATCGGAGAGTCCACGGGTGAAGTCGCTCGGGTCGACGTTGTCCACCAGGTCGACCGAATTGCCGACGACGGTGCCCCGATGGCTGTCGAACACCTGCACCTGTCCCAGGTGTGTGACTATCAGCAGTTGTCCGTGATCGAGAATCCTTGGCGTGGAAGGCATTCCCATCACCGGGCGCCGCCAGCGGATCCACTGGGTGGGGGGAAAGGACACGATCGCCCCGGGCTGGCCGACGTAGAGATTGTCGAAGCCGTCGAACAACGGGCTGGCCAGCCCGCCGCCCTGGAAGAGCCGCGTGCACCACCGCTGCCGGCCGTTGTCGTCGTTCTCCCACTCCATCAGTGAGCAGCCGCCTGGTGTCTGCGCGTTCACCGCGAGCCAGTTGCGCGAGCTGAGCGCCACCGCTGACGACAGGGACCCCTTCACCGAGCGGGTCCAGCGCAGGGTCAGCCGGTCCGCGCCGGGCGTTGGGCTATAGCTGCTGTTGGCCGCGTCGCCGTACTGGGCGGGCCAGCCCTCGGCCGGCGTGGTCTCGACCCAGGAGTCGGTATTGCCGCAGCCCGCCACAGCGGCCGTTAGAAGGACCGCCGACGCCACCGATGACCAATGCCGCACAGTGCGACGGGGAATCGGCCAGGGCACGGTGCGAGGGTAACCCGCGGCGGCTCGCGTGGGCCTGATTGCCCGCCTCGCCATGCCAGATCCCACGGCGATAGGCTTTCCGGCCATGACGAGCATGTGGGGAGCCCCGATCCATCGCCGCTGGCGGGGCTCGAATCTGCGTGACCCACGCCAGGCCAAGTTCCTCACGCTGGCCTCGCTGAGATGGGTTCTGCGCAACCGCGCCTACACGCCCTGGTATCTGGTGCGCTACTACCGGCTGCTGAAGTTCAAGCTGGCCAATCCGCACATCATCACTCGCGGCATGGTATTCATCGGCAAAGGCGTCGAGATCCACGCAACACCGGAGCTGTCGCAGCTGGAAATCGGGCGCTGGGTGCACATCGGTGACAAGAACACGATCCGCGCGCACGAGGGCTCGCTGCGCTTCGGCGACAAGGTGGTGTTGGGCCGCGACAACGTCATCAACTGCTACCTCGACATCGAACTCGGCGACTCGGTCCTGATGGCCGACTGGTGCTATGTCTGCGATTTCGACCATCGGATGGACGACATCACGCTGCCGATCAAAGATCAGGGGATTGTTAAATCCCCGATCCGCATCGGCCCGGACACCTGGGTCGGGGTCAAGGTGACCGTCCTGCGCGGCACCACCATCGGCCGGGGCTGCGTGCTGGGATCACACGCCGTGGTCCGAGGCGACGTGGCGGACTTCTCCATCGCGGTCGGGGCGCCGGCCAAGGTGGTCAAGAACCGTCAGCTGGCCTGGGAGACTTCGGCCGCTCAGCGCGCCGAGCTTGCCGCGGCGCTGGCCGACATCGAACGCAAGAAAGCCGCCCGCTAACTCAGTTCATGCTTTGGTAGCGGCGCAGCGCTTCGTTTCGTTCCGCGCTGTGGTCGACGATCGGTTCGGGATAACCGGCCGGCCGATGGCCCTTGGTCAGAGTGACGTCGTCGGCATCGGCGAGCTCGGCGACCCAGCGGCGCACGTAGTCGCCAGCGGGATCGAACTTTTCGGCCTGCCTTGTCGGGCTGAACACCCGGAAATACGGTGCGGCATCGGTGCCGCATCCCGCGGACCACTGCCAGCCGTGTTGGTTGCTGGCCATATCGCCGTCGACCAGCTGGTCGAGGAACCACCGGGCCCCCCATTGCCAGGGCAGGTGTAAGTCCTTGACCAGAAACGACGCAACGATCATCCGCACCCGGTTGTGCATGAACCCGGTTTCGCGAAGCTGACGCATGCCGGCGTCGACGATCGGAAATCCTGTCTCGCCGGCTTTCCAGGATTCGAGGCGCAGCTTGGCGTCGGCGTCGGTATCGATTTCGATGGCGTCGAAATCGCGGTTCCAATTCCACCAGACGCTCTCGGGCCAATGATGCAGCACCGCGGCGTAGAAGTCGCGAAAAGCCAACTCTCGCAGATACGTTCGTGCACCGGCGCGCCGCTGGTCCAAGTCGGCGACCATCGTGCGGGGGTGGATGGTGCCGAACTTCAGATGGGCGGACATCCGGCTGGTGCCGTCGTGGTCGGGACGATTCCGGTCGTCGCCGTAGTTCTCGAGTCCGGTGTCGACGAACTTTTTCCACTGCCGTCGCGCAGCAGCCTCGCCCGCGGCCAGGTCGAGTTCGACGCCGGGGTCGGGTATGTCGACCGGTTTGGCGCGCTTGCCCAGCTTGGTGGGATCGACCCAGTTCGCGGACTTGGATCCCGATCGCGCAGCTGACCGCCATCCCATGTCGTGCCATCGGCCGAAGAAAGGGGTGAATACCTTGTACGGCTCGCCGTCGTCCTTGGTCACGCGCCCCGGTGAGACCAGATACGGCGACCCCGTCGCCACCAGCGGCACGTCGCCCAACGCGGAGCGCACGCGATCGTCGCGTTGCCGGCCGTAGGGTGCGAAGTCTTCGGAGACATGCACCGACGGCGCCTCAATCTCCTTGGCGAGCGCAGGAATGCGCTCTTCGGGCCGGCCCCGCGTCAGCAAAAGCCGTCCCTCCAGATCGTCGCGCAACTGGCGCAACGAGTCGCACAGAAACTGCATCCGGCGACTGCCCGAGGACGCCTCCAAACGGGGATCGAGGACAAAGCACGCCAACACCTCGTCACTGTCGGCGGCCGCTCGGAGCAGCGGAGGGAGGTCGCGCAGTCTGAGGTCTCGGCGGAACCACAACAACGCGGGCATCAGCGGGTCAGGAATTTCATCGGCGATTGAGTACCCAAATGTGCCCCGACATTACGGTGGCAAAGGCACACCACAGCGGATACGGCACCAGCGCGGCCCCCGCCCGAGGATCGGCCGCGGCGGTGCGCAGGGCCAGATCGGCGCTGCTTGCGGCCAGCACGGCCGCGCCGATCGCCGAGGCGCCCAGCTTCTGATACTTGAAGAACAGCCAGCTCCACCCGGCGTTGAGGATCAGGTTGGCAGCCAGCGCGACAACGTAATTGCGGGCTTCTTTGTCACGCCCCGCTGCGCGAAGTCGGTCGATCGCGGTGGCGGAGGTGACCGCGATGTCGGCGTACAACGTGGTCCAGGCAACCGGAAACACCCCGTTGGGCGGCACATAGCTTGGTTTACATAAACGGGAGTACCACCGGGTGATCCGCGGTTGGCTGGCGATGCTTCCGAGTCCTGAGGTCGCGCCGACGGAGAGGGCCGTCGCGGCCAGTATCTGCTTATTCACCTGATGTCCCTTCGACTCCGACAAGTCTTTCAGTAATTTAAGTATTAATCAACTGAAGTAATACCCGAATGCGGATAAGCTGAACAACGTCATGGGCCCCGATGAGACGGTGGGCGGCCGAGCCGCACTCGAACAGCAGATTTCCGCGTATCTGCGGGTGATGACGGCGGAGTCCGAACAGATCGGCCGGTCCTTCGCCGTCCTGCATGACGTGCGGCCGACCGACTTTCGCGCTCTGCTGCATGTCATGGTCGCCGAAACCGCCGGGGTGCCGATCACGTCGGGTGAGCTCCGGCAACGCATGGGGCTGTCGGGCGCGGCCATCACCTATCTGGTGGACCGAATGATGGCGTCGGGTCACATCACCCGCGAGTCCGACCCCGGCGACCGACGCAAGGTGATCCTGCGGTATTCG